>MIBK01000199.1:29390-33266 GCA_001829505.1 Spirochaetes bacterium RBG_16_67_19
ACCCCATAGAAGGAGTTCATGATGATCTTGTAGACGAAGCTGGCCACCTCATCGCCGCGCTCCCTGGCCTGCCGGCGGCTTTCAAAAAAGCGGTCCAGCAGCTCGGGCAGGATGGCCGGTTCGCGGCGAAAGCGGGCTCCGTTGGGAGCTTCGATATGCCCGGTAGGGTCCTGCCCCGGGAGGTCCTGCCCGGGGCGCACGTAGCTCAACGGGTCGATGTTGAAGCTGCGCATGATCGTCGGATACAGGCTCTGGAAATCGAACAGCAGCACCCGGTCGTACACCCCGGGCCGCGGGGCGAGGATGCCGCCGCCCGGGGCCCCTTCCAGCGGCAGCGGGTCTACTCCAGCGGTGGGCGCGGCCACTCCCCGCTCGTGCATGGCCTCGATGTACAGGTGCTCGAAGGCGGGGATGGAGGTCCAGGCCAGGTCCGGGGCCACCCCGGTGAGCTGGCAGCGCCGCAGGGTGAGGTCGATCAGCCCGGTGCGCTCGAAGATCTCCTGCACCAGGCGCGCGTCCTGCAGGCAGTAGCGGCAGAACTCCTCGGGGTCCTCCCGGGCCAGGCGGGTGATGGCCGCCAGGCGCCCCTCCCCTTCCTGGATCTCCAGGCGCTTGCCGTGACCCAGCACGGCCTCGGCCACGGTCTCCAGGGTGTAGTCCTCGTAGCGCTCGGGGGCCGCGCGCACGATGCGCACGGCGTCCCACACCTGCCTTCCGGGCACCACCGCCCGGCTGGCCCGGCCGCCGGTGGCCGGCAGGTAGGCGGCCTCCTCGTCGGAGCGCCCCAGGCGGAAGGCCAGTCCGTGGGCGCGGAAGCGCTCCGCCAGGGCGCGCAGGTCGAAGTCCACCACGTTCCAGCCGGTGAGCACGTCGGGATCCAGCTCGCGCAGCCGGCGGGCGAAGGCCGCCAACAGCTCCGGCTCGGAGGCGAACACCCGGATCGCGGGGTCCTTGCTCTGCCCCGGTCGCAGGCGGCCCCCGGCGTACAGCACCTCCTCCTGGTCCTCGCGAAAGGGATCCCGATGGGCCAGGCCTACGGCCAGCACGGTGCCCTGGCCGACGTCCGTCTCGATGTCGATGGAAAGCACGGAGAGGGCCGGCCGCCAGTCGGAGGGCTCCACCTCCGGGTCCAGGAACACCAGGTCCACGTGGCGGCCCGGACGGTGCGGGCCGCGCAGGCGCAGGCAGGAGTGGATGCGCTTTTCGATGCGGAACTGGTCGGCCACCCGCAGGTCGGCCTCGTAGGTGCGCAGGCCCGCCGAGGCCAGCGCCTCGCGCGCCTTCTGCCTGGCATCCGCGGTGGGGAAGGAAATCCGCAGGCACGGTTCCCCGTCCATGGTGGACAGCCCGGCCTCCCCCCATTCCGCGCCCTCCGCCAGCCGGCGGGCGGCCTCCCCTTCCGAGCGCCGCACACAGAACCAGGGACGGTGCCGGCCCTCCATCGCCGCGAAAGTGCGCCCGTCGCTCAGCCTGCCCACCAGGTACAGCAGGGTGCGGCCAGCGCGGGTTCGGGTCCAGGCGTGAACCAGGAATCCTTCCATATCTGCAGCTCTGCTCAGAATAGCTTGTTCCCGCTCCGCAGCAAAGAGTATAATCCTAGTTGAGCTGGCTCATGGACGAATACTATCAGGGCTCCTCGCTGGCCATGTGGGAGCTGGACCTCACGGAGCTGCGCGCGGAGCTGGCGGGGATGGCCTGCGACGGAATCTCGACTCTGCGGCAGCGACTGAACGCCCAACCCGAGTTGACCACACGCCTGCTGCATGGGATGAAGGTCCTGGCCGCCAACCCGGCCACCCTGCGGCTGTATGAGGCGGAGCAGCCCGCCGACCTGGCGGGGCCTTTCGGTCCCTCTCTGGAGCCGGAATCGCTGGCCGGGGCCGTGGAGCTGCTGGCGGCCATCGCCGAAGGTCGTTCGGAGGCGGAGGTGCCGGCTGCTGCTCGGACCTGCGCAGGCCACCGGCTGGAGCTGCTGCTGAAGTTCTGCCTTGCCGGCCAGCAGGAGGGTCTCCAGCGGCTTTCGGTGACTGCCATTGACTTCTCCGGGCAGCAGGAGAGGTCCCTGCTGCTGGCCGTGATCGACAACCTCCCGGACCACATCTACCTGAAGGACTCCGAAAGCCGGTTCCTGCTGACCAACAAGGCCCTGGTGCAATGGCTGGGGGCCGGCAGTCGAGAAGAGCTGATCGGCAAGTCGGATCATGACTTCTTCCCTGCGGAGATGGCCGACAAGTTCCGGGCCGACGAGCGGGCGATCCTGGAATCCGGCCACAGCCTGATCAATAAAGAGGAAGTGACCAAGTCGGCGGGAGGCGTGCAGCGGTGGATGCTCACCTCCAAAATGCCGGTCGCGGACTCGACGGGAGCGGTGGTCCGCATCGTGGGCATCGGGCGCGACATCACGGAGCGAAGGGCCCTGGAGGAGAAAAACGCCCTCTTAGCCACTTTGGTGGAATCCTCCAATGACGCGATCGTGGCCACCAACCTGGAGGGAATCATCCAGAGCTGGAATAAAGGTGCCCACAGGATCTACGGCTATTCGGCCGAACAGGTGGTCGGCCGCCCCATCTCCGAGCTTCTGCCCGCCGACCTGCGCGAGGAGCGCGGCCGCTATATCGCCAGGATCGTCCGCGGGGAAGAGCCGGGACCGTTCGAAACCCAACGCCTGCACCAGGACGGGCGGCGCATCCAGGTATCCATCACCCTTTCTCCGATCCGCAATCCCGCGGGCCAGCTGGTCGGCATCGCTTCTGTGTCCCAGGACATCGGCGAACAGAAGGCCCTGCAGGCCCAGATCCTGCGGGCCGAGCGCCTGGAGAGCCTGGGCACTCTGGCCGCGGGAATCGCCCACCAGTTTAACAATATCAACACCGCCATCCAGGGCTACCTGGACATCCTGCTCCGCCAGGCCGAGCTGCCGGAGAGGCTGCGCGGCTACGTCCTACAGGCCCGCAAAGGGCTGCAGCGCGCGGTGGATATCTCCAATCGCCTGGAGGGACTGTCCGGCTTCTCCGGCGCCGACCTGGAGAGCCTGCGCCTGGACGTTGCTGCCCGAGGCCAGCTGGCGGCGCTTGCCGCTATGGTTCAGGCCGAGCGGGTCACCCTGAAACAGGAGCTGCGTCCGGCCGGACCGGTGCGGGTCAATCCCGCCCAGCTCGGCTTCGTGATCCACAGCCTGCTCCACAACGCCCTCAACTCCCTGGCGGGGCGCACCTGCCGGGTGGTCACCGTTCGCTGCGGAAACGCGGCCGGCAGCGTTTTCCTGGAGGTAGAGGATACCGGCTGCGGGATTCCGAAGGAGAACCTGGGCCGCCTGTTTACGCCCTTTTTCACGACCAAAGGGGAGTGGGCGCCGTCCCAGTCCGCCCAGGCTGGCGTTCAAGGGGTCGGGCTCAGCCTGGCCGTCTGCCAGAGCATCATCTCGGAATACGGCGGGCAGATCGAGGTCGACAGCCTGCCTGACATCGGGTCGACCTTTCGCATCCGCCTGCCCGAGGAGGCGCCGCAAGCCCCAGGAAAAAATTCGGCAATAGTAGATCAAGAGCCGTGGGGCTCACCTCCCCGTCGGTCTTCGTGCGGGTGAAGAAGCTGGAGAAAAAAGGCATGATTCGCGGCTATTCCGCGATGATCGACCCAGCCGTGGCCCCCGCACGGGAGGGTATGTAATGAGCACCATTGCCTTGTTCGCTTCCGGTTCCCGGGCCGCCCTGGCGAGCTCGCCCAGAGTAGTGCGCCTGGTGCTGGAGCGCGGGGAGGTCTGCCGGCTTTCCCGCCGGGCCGCTCGCGTGGCCGTGCGCTCCGGCACCGCCTGGATCGCCGCGCGGGGCCGGGACTACCTGCTGTCCGCCGGGCAGAGCCTGTCCCTGCCTCCCGCCC
>MIBK01000200.1:0-2594 GCA_001829505.1 Spirochaetes bacterium RBG_16_67_19
CGGCTGGATGACGGGGCCGCCCTGGAGCTCTACCTGCTGCAGGACCTGGGGTTGAGCTCGCTGTTCTTCAATCAGGCCTTCGCGGCGGTGGGCCGGGACGCCAGCTTCCGCAGCCTGGAAGCCCACCTGGGCTGCCGCCTGGTCAAGACGCGTCTGGACTGCAGCCTGGAGGGCCCGGGGGCCGAGAGTTACCTCAACGGGGCCTACCTGGCCGGGGCCGGGCAGCACATGGACCTGCGCACGGTCCAGCGGCACCTGTCTCCCAAAGCCACCAGCCGGGCGCTGTACAAGGGCGCGGTCAGGGATTCCGGGCGCACGATATACCAGGGGCTGATCGAGGTCTCTCCCGGAGCCGCGGGCACCGACGCCTATCTGTCGAACAAGAACCTGATCCTGAACGACGGGGCCCGGGCGGATTCCATCCCCAGCCTGCGCATCGACAACAACGACGTGCGCTGCAGCCACGGCTCCACCACGGGCCGCATCAACCCCGAGGAGCTGTTCTACCTGGCTTCGCGCGGGCTGTCACCCGCGGAGGCCCGCAACATGCTGGTGCTGGGCTACTTCGAGGAGCTGCTGGGACGGGCTCCCTTCGCGGCGGAAGCGCTGGCCGGAGTCTCCGGGCGACTGTCCGCCGGATGAGCCATGGAGGAAGGGCGCTGGGTTCCCGTGGCGGAGGCCTCCTCCTTTCGTCAGGGGGGAGGCAGCATCGGGATGGCGGTGGAGTGCGACGGCTGCCTGCTGGCCGTGTTCCGGGTGGGCGATGACTACTTCGCCCTGGACGACATCTGCTCCCACGAGTACTCCCGCCTCTCGGAGGGGGAGATCCTGGACGGGGAGGTCTACTGCCCGAAGCACGGCTCGCGTTTCGACCTGCGCACCGGGGAGGTGCGCGGGCTGCCGGCCACCCGGCCGGTCAGCACCTATGCGGTGAAGGAAGAGGACGGCAAGGTATGGGTGCTTTGGGACCGCTGAGCACGGCAAGCTCCCCCGCCCCGGCGACTGCGGCGACGGGCGAGGCTTCCATCGGCGGGCGCTCGCTGGCCTCCATCCGGGCGGACTTCCCGATTCTATCCCGCCGGATCGGCGGGGCCGGCGGGCCTTCGCATCCGCTGTCCTACCTGGACAACGCCGCCACCACCCAGAAACCCCTGGCCGTGCTGGAGGCCATCCGGCGCTACTACGAGCGCTCCAATGCCAACGTGCACCGCTCCCTGCACACCCTGGGCGAGGAGGCCACGGCCGCCTACGAGCAGGCCCGCCGCCGGGTGGCCCGCTTCCTGAACGCGGATCCGACCGAAATCATTTTCACCCGCGGCGCCACGGAGGCCATCAATCTGGTGGCCGCTTCCTTCACCAGGACCCTTCCGCCGGGCTCGACAATCCTGCTCACCGAAATGGAGCATCACAGCAACCTGGTGCCCTGGCAGCTGGCCGCCCGCGATCGGGGCCTTTCTCTGCGCTTCCTGCCGGTGGGCCCCGAAGGGACCCTGGAGCTGCAGGACCTGGAAAAGGCCGCCGGTCGCCGGTTGGGCCTGATCGCGGTTAGCCTGGTCTCCAACGTCCTGGGCACCATCAATGACCTGTCCAGGATCACGGCCTTCGCCCGCGAGCGCGGCGTGCCCGTGCTGGTGGACGCCGCCCAGGCGGTCGGGCACCTGCCGGTGGACGTGCGGGCCCTGGACTGCGATTTCCTGGCCTTCTCGGGGCACAAGATGTACGCGCCCATGGGCATTGGTGTGCTGTACGGCCGGCACCAGCTTCTGGAGCGCATGGAGCCTTTCATGGGCGGGGGGGAGATGATCCGCACCGTGACCCTGGAGCGCTCCACCTGGAATGAGCTGCCCTACAAGTTCGAGGCCGGCACCCCGAACGTGGAAGGGGCCGTGGGGCTGGAGGCGGCCATCGACTACCTGGAGGCTCTCGGGCGGGAGGCCGTGCGCGACTACGAGGGCGAGATGACCCGCTACGCCCTGCGCCGCCTCGAGGAGGTGAAGGGGCTCACCCTGTACGGACCCCGCGAGCCTGGCCTGCGCACCGGCGTGTTCTCCTTCCAGCTGGCGGGGGTGCATCCGCATGACGTGGCCCAGTGGCTGGACGCCGGAGGGGTGGCCCTGCGCGCCGGCCATCATTGCGCCCAGCCGCTGCTGGCCAGGCTCGGGGTGAACGCCACCGCCCGGGCCAGCCTGGGCCTGTACAACCTGAGCGACGAGGTCGACCGCCTGGCGCGGGGCCTGGAGGGCGCGCGGGAGGCGCTGGGCCGTGGACCTGAGTGAGCTGTACCAGGAAATCCTGCTGGACCATTACCGCCGGCCGCGGGGCGCCGCCAAGCTGGACCACATCCCCCAGGGCAGGGCCCACGAGAACCCCACCTGCGGGGATTCCATCAAGGTGGAGGTTCTGCCCGGCCCGGATGGCCGGATCGAGGTGCGCTTCGAAGCCCGCGGCTGCGCCATCAGCACCGCCTCCGCCTCGATGATGAGCGAGCGGCTGCGCGGCGCCACCCCGGGAGAAGCCCGCCAGACCGCCCTGCAGTTCATCCGCATCCTGCGCGGCGATGCCCAGGCCGAGACCCTCGACCAGTGGGGCGACCT
>MIBK01000200.1:2615-3913 GCA_001829505.1 Spirochaetes bacterium RBG_16_67_19
CCGCCTGCCGGTGCGCGTCAAGTGCGCCACCCTGGCCTGGCACGCCCTGCTGGACGGCCTGGAGCCCGCGGACCGCTCTTCTCCTACTTGATCAGCAGCCCGGTGACGTAGAGAACGGCCATTCCGGCCACCACCCCGCTGGCCAGGGTGAAGGGCTGGCGGGGCGCCTCCTGGCGGATCAGCCGGGCGATCTCGTACGCCACCTCCAACACCGCCCCCGCCCCGATGGACAGGAACAGGACGGCCAGGACCGGGGAATAGACCAGGCCTCCGGCCCAGGTGCCGACGATGGCCGGCGCCCCGCCGATCAGTCCCAGCGAGGCCAGCAGGCCCAGGGAGGGCTTCTGCCGCACGATGGGGGCGATGATGCCCAGGCCCTCGGTGATGTTCTGCAGAATGAAGCCGATCACCAGGAAGGTCCCCAGCGCCGCGGCGCCGATGCTGTAGGCGGCCCCGATGGCCAGGCCTTCCCCGAGATTGTGCAGGCCGATGCCCACCGCGATCATCAGGGCGATGCGCGCCGGCTTGGCCTCCTGTCCCTGGCGCCCGGCGATCGCCGCGAGGACCAGGAAGGTGGTCACGATGCCCAGGCCGATCAGGCCCACGCCCTGGAACGGCCCGCCGATGGCCGCGGCAGCCTCCAGCGCCTCGCTGGCGGCGTCGATGCCCAGGAACAACAGCAGGCCGATGGTCAGACTCATGAGCCACAGGAAGGCCCGCCTGCCCAGCTTGCGCAGCGCAGGGTACCAGAAGATGCCCAGGAATACCGGAATGACCCCCACGTAGATCCCGATGAGCGTGAACCCGCCCAGGGTCGCCGTGTCGGCCTGGCGGGTCTCCGCGGCCGCCTCAATGGCCGTGTCGAAGGGCACGGAGTTGGAGGAGAAGAGGCGTATCTGGTAGGCCTCCGCCTGGACCCAAGGATAAGGGATGGTGATCACGGCCCGCCCCAGCCTGGGGATGGCCGGCCCGGGGCTGAGGCGAAAAGGCACGAAGGCGTCGCGGATATTGATCTGGGCGATGGTGAGCTCCTGGGGGCTGGTGTTGCGCACGTGCAGCTCGATCAACTCAGGCTTCACCAACGTGCGCTCGAACACCAGGGACTCGATCGGCGCCGCGGGCTGGACCTTCAGTCCGCCGGTGGCCAGGAAAGCGGCGATGACCCCCGCCAGCAGCACCAAGGGAAGCGCGAACAGGGCGGCGGTGCGCCAGGGGCTGCGGCGGTCGGCAAGCGTGGCGTTGCCCATGCTATTCCTCCACTTCGAAGACGCCGGTCCAGCCCAGCTCGGCGAACTCGG
>MIBK01000200.1:4051-4792 GCA_001829505.1 Spirochaetes bacterium RBG_16_67_19
TAGTTGAAGAAGTTGGCGTGGATGTGGAAGGAGTTCGCCTGGTCGAACTCCAGCAGGTTCAAGAGATAGATGCGCACCAGGGCGTCCTTCTTGATCTTGATCGGGTGGCGGTCGTACCAGAAGGGGATGAAGTTCACGTTGTAGAAGTCGTTCTCGTTGTCGAAATCGATGTCGTTGCCGGCCATGACCATGACCATCTCCTGGTCGGCCTGGGGCCTGCCGCCTTTGGGATCGATGATGATAGCCCCGTACAGGCCGCGGCTGATGTGGCTGGCCAGCGGCATGATGTGGCAGTGGTAGGGGTGCACCCCGAAGGGCTCGGCGTCCAGCTCGTAGAGGAACTCCCCGCCCGGCGCCACCGGCTCGTAGACCCCGTCCATGTTCGCGGGATGCACGGTGTGGAAGTGCATGGAGTGCGGGTGGGCAGTGGCGTTGCGGAAATGGATGCGCAGCAGGTCCCCCTCCACGGCGCGGAAGGTCGGCCCCGGCACGCGGCCGTTATAGGTCCAGGCCTCATAGACAATGCCGGGCACGATCTCCACGTTCTTGAGCTCGGCGGTGACCCAGAATTCCCGCACCCTCCTTCCGCCGGGAAGGTAGCTGACCCGGCCGTAGTCGAAGTCCGTGAGGATCCTGCCCGGATCGAAGCCGATGCGCTGGACGTCCAGGTCCCCCGTCACCCCCGGCATGAAGATCGCCGGGTGGGCGGAAACACGCGCCGGCCCGGAACCGGCATGCGCT
>MIBK01000200.1:4879-5079 GCA_001829505.1 Spirochaetes bacterium RBG_16_67_19
GCCAGCAGCGCCAATCCGACCGCGGCGGTGGTCGGCCACCCCTTGAAGTTGACTCTCATCGCCTTCCTCACACCTTCACCAGCACATGGCGGGCCAGCGACCCGCCGATGGGCACCCGGCCCCTGCCGTCGATCCTCAGACGGATCAGCCCTGCGCCGGTGTCCTTTTCCTGCAGGGTTATCCGCGCGCCGGGCACCAGC
>MIBK01000200.1:5094-5468 GCA_001829505.1 Spirochaetes bacterium RBG_16_67_19
TGCCTAGCTGGGCCGGAGAGCGGCTGGTAAGCTGGCTGACCACCGCCTCCTGCCCCGTCTCCAGGCCGTCCGCGGGCACCAACTCCCGCTCCTCCACCCTGCCCTCGGCATTGGGGATGGGAGAGCCGTGCGGATCGAAGGCGGGACGCCCGAGGTACAGGTCCATCCTCTCCTCCAGGTCCTCGGAGATGGCATGCTCCAGGCGGTCGGCCTCCTCGTGCAGCCGGTCCAGTCCCACCCCCAAGGCCTTTTGTAGATAACTCTCCAGCAGGCGGTGATGGCGCACCAGCTCCATGGCACGCCTTTCCCCGTGCCGGGTGAGGGTCAGGGAAAGGTACGGCGTATAATCCAGCAGCTTCCGCACCGCGAGCTTC
>MIBK01000200.1:5519-6944 GCA_001829505.1 Spirochaetes bacterium RBG_16_67_19
CGGCTGACCGTGACCCCGTCGCCTTCCTTCTCCAGGCAATAGATGGTCTTGAGGTAGTCCTGGGCCGCACCGGAGAGCTCTTCCATCGCTTCAACCTCTCTAAGAAAAATGTTATACTCGACTAATTTACTAATATTTCCTCTTTCCGGCAAGCGCCGCGGAAAGCCTGAGGGGACTTGCCGGTCCTTCCTGGGCAGAATTATCCTTACTGATATGACTAGATATATATTGCTTTTTTCCGCCATCCTGCTGCTGGCCGGAGGCGCGTCCTTGTTCGCTGCCGAAGACTGCGGGTGCACCTTCCAAGTGGATACTCGTAAGGGCCCGCAGACCCTGGCAGGGAAGTCCGACCACTCTTCGCACGAAGGCCTGCACAAGGCCGCGGAAAACTCCGGCACGATCGTACACGTGCCTCACGAAGGGAGTTGAGCCCGAAGCTCGACCCGCTGGCCGGCGCGCTGGCCCTTCCCGAGCCAGCCCTGGTATAGTACAGTGGAGGCTCGGAGGAAAGATGCTGAAGGCGCGCATCCTGGTGGTCGAGGACGAACGGCTGGTAGCCCTGGCGCTGGAGCAGTGCCTGAAGGCCATCGGCCATGACGTGGTCGCCCTGGTGACTACGGGGCAGCAAGCGGTCCGCAAGGCGGTGGAGCTGGAGCCGGACCTGGTGCTCATGGACATCCGCCTGAAGGGGGAGGTGGACGGGATCGAAGCCGCCGTGCGCATCCACGACAACTTCGGCACCCCGATCGTCTACCTCACCGCCTATTCCGACGACAACACCCTGGAAAGGGCCCGGGCCGCCCAGCCCTACGGCTACGTGCTGAAACCCTTCGAGGAGAAGTCGCTCAAGTCCGCGGTGGCCATGGCCCTCTATACGGCCAGCGTCAACGCCCGCGAGCTGCGCACCCGGGAGCGCCTGGCCCGGATCCTGGCGGACCTGGCCGAGGGGGTGATCGTGGCCGACGCCAAGGGCAACATCAGCTACCTCAATCCCCGCGCCTCGCAGCTGCTGGGTTGGGAGCCCGCCGCGGCGGCGGGCAAGTTCTTCGGGCAGGTCTTCCGGCTGGTCGACCGGGGCACGGGAGCCACGGCCACCCTGCCGGTGAGCCGGGTGCTGCTGGAGGGCGAAGGGGTGAGCCTGCCCGACAGCCTGCTGGACATGGAGGGAGGCGGGAAGCTGGACGTCGACGTGAACCTCAGCCCGACCCGCAACGCCGCGGGGAACATCGAGGGCCTGGTGCTCACCTTCCACCCCCGCTCTTGACCCGCCTCGACCACGCGGCGCTGCTGGTGCGCAGCCTGGAGGCCCTGCTGCCTGCCCTGGCGGCGCGCGGTTGGGCGGCGGAGCCGATCCGCAGCTACGCCAAGGAAGCGACCCGGGAAACATACGTGGTGGCGCGCGGCGCCGGCGAGCAGACGCCCGGC
>MIBK01000200.1:6996-8440 GCA_001829505.1 Spirochaetes bacterium RBG_16_67_19
TACGCCAGGGCCTTGAGCAGGCGCGGCCCGGGACTGCACCACCTGGGCTTGCTGGCAGCCGACCTGTCCGCCTTCGCGGCGAGCCTCCCGGCCAGCGGCTGGTTCGTGCACCCCTTCAGCCTGCGCGGCGGGGCGAAGCTGGGCGACCTGTGGCTCTTCCGGCCGGGATTCCCCGCCCTGGTCGAGGTCTTTCAGGGCGCCGTATCCGAAGAGCCGCCGGCGTTGATTCAGGGCGTGGAGCTGCCTTTGTCCGGGCGACTGCGCACCCTGCTACCAGGCCTGGGCTGCCAAGCCCTGCTTCCTGCCGCGGGGCGCAAGACGATCCTGCAGACCACTGACGGTCCGGTGCCCATCGCAGCGCTGCTGCGCGTTTAGGCTGCGGCGCGGCCGGTTTACTTCCGATCCTCCAGCCGCACGTAGCTCCGCTCGGCGGCGCCCGTGTACAGGCTGGCCGGACGGTACAGCTTGTTGTCGCGGCGCTGCTCCAGGATGTGCGCCAGCCAGCCGGCCACGCGGGCCATGGCGAAGATGGGCGTGAACAGGACGGCAGGTATGCCCAGCAGGGCGTACACCGCCCCGGAGTAGAAGTCCACGTTGGGGTACAGAGGCTTGCCCTTCTCCTCCATGCGCGAGCGGAAGTCCCGCTCCAGCTCCTCCAGGATCTCCAGGTAGCGCCGGTCATTCTTGCGGCGGGAGAGCTCCTCCAGGAAGCCCTGCATGACCACCGCCCGCGGGTCCGTGGACTTGTAGATGCGATGGCCCATGCCCATGATCTTGTGCGCCCGCTCCAGCTCGTTGTCCAGGAACTTCTTCACGTTTTGCGGGGAGCCGATCTCCTCCACCGCCTTCATCACCCGCTCGTTGGCCCCGCCGTGAAGCGTCCCGTACAGGGCCCCGATCGCCGCGGAGATCGAGCAGTAGCAGGTGGACATGGTGGAGGCCACCACCCGGGCCGTGAAGGTGGAGGCGTTGAAGCCGTGCTCGGCGTGCAGCACCAGCGCGGTATCCATGATGCGCCCCTCGTAGTCCTCGGGTTCACTGCCCCGCAGCATGTAGAGGAAGTTCGCCCCGTGGGAGAGGTCCTGGCGGGGCGGCACGTAGTCCCGGCCCTCGCGCAAGCGCCGCCAGGCGGCCACCACGCTGGCCAGCTGCACCACCTGGTGCAGGGTGTCACGGCAATTGCAGGTGGGGGAATGGTGGATGCGGTGCTGGACGTAGCCGCTCAGGTAGGAGACCACCGACTGCAGCAGCTCCATGGGGTGGGCGTCGCGCGGGAAGGCACGCACCATGGCCAGCACCGGCTCGGACAGGCCCCGGCTGGAGCGCATCTTCCCGGAGAACTCGGCCAGCTCCTGCCGGTTGGGCAGCTTGCCGTGCAGCAGCAGGTAGGTGGTCTCCTCGAAATCCGACTCGCGGGCCAGCTCCTCGATGGAATAACCCAGGT
>MIBK01000200.1:8460-9451 GCA_001829505.1 Spirochaetes bacterium RBG_16_67_19
CCGTCGATCCGGCAAATTTCGCTCTCGCCGGCGACCACTCCCTCCAGGCCCTTGGCGTAGCTCGCGCTCTCGGGCATGCGCTTCCTCCTTGCGATTTATTGCTCCAGGAGGAGCCTCTCGGGCTCCTCGATCATCTTCTTGATCAGGACCAGGAACTGCACCGCCTCCCGCCCATCGATCAGCCGGTGATCGTAGGACAGGGCCAGGTACATCATCGGCCGGATGACCACCTGCTCCTCGCGGGCCACCGGCCGGCGCTGGATGGCGTGCAGGCCCAGGATGGCCGCCTGGGGGTGATTGGGCAGCGGGGCGGAGAGCAGCGAGCCGAAGACCCCGCCATTGGTGATGGTGAAGGTCCCGCCGGCCAGCTCCTCCGGCCCGATCCGCCGCTCCCGCGCCCGCTGGGCCAGCTCGGCGAGCTTGCCTTCGATGTCCGCGAAGCTCAGGGTGTCCGCGTCCCGCAGCACCGGCACCACCAGGCCGCGCTCGGTGGACACGGCCACGCCGATGTCGTAGTAACGGCAGGTGACGATGTCGCCGCCCTCGATGCGGCTGTTGACCGCCGGCAGGGCGGCCAGGGCACGGCAGGAAGCCTTGACGAAGAAGGACATCAGGCCCAGGCGCACCCCGTGGCGCTTCTCGAAATCCTCCCCGTAGCGCCGCCGCAGCTCCAGCACCTCCCCCAGGTCCGCCTCGTTGAAGGTGGTGGTGAGCGCGGTCTCCCGGCGCGCGGCCACCAGGCGCTCGGCCAGGGCGCGGCGCAGCCGGCTCATGGGTTGTCGCGTTTCGCGCTCGGCGCCTGCCGCGGCCGGGGGAGCGGCCGCCGGCTCCGCGGCGCGCAGCACGTCGCCCTTGGTGATGCGCCCGCCCGGACCCGTGCCGGCGATCCGGCCGGCCTCCAGGCCGCGTTCGGCGATGATCCGCCGGGCCAGGGGCGACGCCTGCGGTGAGCCTGCGCTCCGCTCAGCGGCGGCGGGAACCGCCGCTGCGG
>MIBK01000200.1:9462-9886 GCA_001829505.1 Spirochaetes bacterium RBG_16_67_19
GCGGCCGTGGGGACCGGCGCCGCGGCTGCTGCGGCCGTGGGGGCCTGCGCTTGCTCCGTCTCCACCACGCCGACCACCGCGCCGATCTTCACGTCGCTTCCCGCCTCCACCTGGATGTGCAGGATGCCGGAGGCCGGCGCCGGCACGGCCACCGTGGCCTTGTCCGTTTCCAGCTCGAACAGCTCCTCCCCCTCCTGCACGCTCTGGCCCTCGTTTTTCAGCCAGGCGGCCAGGGTGCCCTGGGTCACGGACTCGCCGACGGACGGAACCAGGATGTCCTGCTTCATGCGCGTTTCCCCTTGGAGGAGGTCGAGCGCCGCGGGCCGGAGGCTTTCTCCCCGGCGGGGCGCCCCGCGCCCAGGGCCTCTTCGAGCAGCTCTTCCTGCTCCTGCTGGTGCAGCGAATGCGAGCCGACCGCCGGGCT
>MIBK01000201.1:0-1746 GCA_001829505.1 Spirochaetes bacterium RBG_16_67_19
CCAGAACTCGATCACCTCCTTCAAGAGCAGGATGGGGCTGGTGCCGGCCTGCGCCAACACCATCGGCCCGGGCATCTTCATGCAGGCCGACGTGACCATCGGCGGGGTGGACGGCTACCTGCCCGTGCGGGACATGAACTACCAGGGCCAGGCCCTGTGGGTCACCCTGAAATACGGCCCGGACATGTGGATCCCCTCCTCCGTGATGCCCCAGCTGCCCGGAAAGCTGTTCTTCGTCAAACCCCTGGCCGGTCCCCTGGAACCGGACGTCAACTAGAGAAAAACGCTTCTTGAAAATTCCGCTTGCCTTCCTCCCGAAAGTGTGGCAGAATACGTGCATATATTCACATATGCGTATGTGAACAGGGAGGGAGGAAGCCTGCCCAATCCCAGCCTGGAACGGGAGATCGTGCTGCTGCACAGCCGGGTGTGCTACGGGGTGGCGGACCCCAAGCGCGTGCTGATGCTCTACGCGCTGGAGAAGGGCCGCCTGTGCGTGAACGAGCTGGCCGCGGAGGTGCGCCTGCCCCAGCCGGCGGTTTCCCGGCACCTGCGGGTGCTGCGGGAGCGGGGGCTGGTCCGCACCGAGCGCCATGGGCCGACCATCTACTACTCGCTGGGCGATCATCGCCTGATCGAGGCCCTCAACCTGCTGCGCGCCGTGCTGGCCAGCCGACTGGCCGCCGAACGCGAGCTGGCGGGGCCGGGGCGGTCGGGACGGCCGCAGCGGCCGAAGCCGCGGACACGGACCAGGAGGCGGACGTGAAGATCGGCATCATGGTACTGGAAGGGCCATACCAGCACCAGGCGGCGGACAGCGCCTGGCACTTCGCCCGGGCCGCCCTGGCCCGCGGGCACCAGATCGTCGGCATTTTCCTGTTCGCCGATGGGGTCAACAATGCCAACCGCTTCGTCAATCCCCCGGGGGAGCGCAACCTGGCCCAGCGCTACGAGGAGCTGGCCGCCCAGGGCGTGCCGATCGTGGCCTGCACGGCCTGCGCCAAGTTCCGCGGCCTGAAGCCGGACCTCAAGATGGAGCACCTGCAGCTCTCCGGGCTGGGGGCCCTGGCGGAGTACCTCCGCCAGGCGGAGCGCTTCGTCACTTTCGGGGATTAAGGGGGACAGGGTGGAAGGCAAAGTGGCCATGTTGATGCGCAAGGCGCCCTACGGCTCCGTGTACCCGGCGGAAGGCTTCCGGGCCATGATGGGCGTGGCCGTCTTCGAGCTCCAGCTCTGCGTGATCTTCCTGGACGACGGGGTGTACACCCTGGTCAAGGGGCAGAATCCCGCGGCCCTGGACATGAAGCCTCTGGGGGATGGCTTTCCCACGCTGCCCGACGTCGGGATCAAGGAGTTCTACGTGCACGACCGCTCCCTGGCCGAGCGGGGCCTGGCCCCGGAGGACCTGGTGCTGCCGGCCCGGGTGGTGAGCGGATCGGAAATCGAGGGAATCCTGGCCGGCTGCACCTCCGTGCTGCCGTTCTGAAAGCCGCGGAGGGAACATGCTGCACACGGTCAACAAGCCGCCGATAGGCTCCGACAGCCTGGAGTCCGCATTGCGCGTGGCCGCGGCGGGCGCGCCGATTCTCCTCCTGGAGGACGGGGTGTACGCCGCCCGGCCGGGGGCCCGCAGCCAGGGGCTGCTGGAGACCGCGCTGGCCGGCCATCCGCTGTATGCGCTGGGGCCGGACCTGGAGGCGCGCGGCATCACCCGGGTGATCCCGGGCATCCGGGTGATCGGCTACG
>MIBK01000201.1:1815-2050 GCA_001829505.1 Spirochaetes bacterium RBG_16_67_19
GATTAACGCCGACAAGGTGCAGGACTCCGTGGGCCAGGCCTGCCCCATGCCCATCGTCCACATGGCCAAGAACATGCGCCTGATGTCCGCCGGCCAGGTGCTGGAAGTCCGCGCCGACGACGAGGGGGCCCACGCGGACATTCCCGCCTGGTGCGAGCAGACGGGCAACCCGTTCCTCGGCGAGGAGCCGTCGGACGGCTTCTTCAGGTACTTCGTGCGCAAGAAAGCATAGGAG
>MIBK01000201.1:2062-5266 GCA_001829505.1 Spirochaetes bacterium RBG_16_67_19
GCGAAGAACGGGACGACGATCGTCCTCTTGAGCGGCGACATGGACAAGGTCTTCGCCGCCTTCACCCTGGCCTCCTCGGCGGCGGCGGCGGGGATGAACACGACGATTTTCTTCACCTTCTGGGGCCTGAAGGCCATCCAGAAGGGAAACCTGACCGGCAAGAGCTTCATGGGCCGCATGGTGGGGTTGATGAACCGCGGCGGGCTGGAGCGCCTGGGCCCCTCCAAGTTCAACTTCGGCGGCATGGGCCGCTGGATGTTCAAGAAGATGATGGCCGCCAAGGGGGTGACCACCCTCACGGAGCTGCGGCAGGCCTGCATCGACCTGGGCGTGCATTTCCTGGCCTGCAAGATGAGCATGGACGTGATGGAGATCAAGCGGGAGGACCTGATTCCCGAGGTGGCGGACGTGGTGGGGGCCGCCACCGCGACCAAGAACGCCGCCGACTCCAGCGTCCAGTACTTCATCTGAAACGCCCATGAACGTCGCCGGGGCGGGACGGCTGGCTGCTTCGCTGCGCGCGGCGGGGGTGGAGAGCCCCGCGCTGTGCTACCAATGCCAGCGCTGCAGCTCCGGCTGTCCCACGGCCGCGGCCATGAGCATCCCGCCGGCGCGGATGATGCGCCTGGCCCAGCTGGGTCTGGAGGAACGCCTCGTGGCGGACGCCAGCATCTGGCGCTGCCTGGGCTGCGACTCCTGCACGGCCCACTGCCCCTACGAGGTGAGCGCGCGGGCGCTGGTGGAGCTGCTGCGCCAGAAGGCCATGCAGGAGCACCTGGCCGGCCGGCAGGAAAGCTTCCAGGCCGACCCGCAGCTCGCCAAGGGCATCCAGGCCCTGGGCCAGTTGGGGGGCAGGGTGCGGCAGTTCCGCAATGTCTCCGGTGAGGACAACGCCGCCCGCCTGGCCTGGACCTCCAACCTGGCCCGACAGCCGGCCGGCCTGGATCGGCAGGCGGGGGCGGAGACGGTCTACTTCGTGGGCTGCGTCTCGGCCATGTTCCCCATGAGCTACGCCATCCCCCAGAGCTTCGTGAGCCTGCTGCAGAAGGCGGCTTTGAGCTTCACCACCCTGGGCAGCGCGGAATGGTGCTGCGGCTTTCCCCTGATGATGGCCGGACAGTTGAGCCAGGCCCGGGAGCTGATGGCTCATAACCTGGAAGAGGTCCGGGCCCTGGGCGCCCGCCGCCTGGTGCTGACCTGCCCCTCCTGCTACCACATGTGGAAGCACGTGTACCCCGGCCAACTTGGAGAGCAGCTGGGCTTTGAGGTGCTCACCGCCAGCCAGCTGGTGCGCGACCTGGCGGCCGGGGGAACCTTGCGCTTCGGGGAGCCCAAGCGCCCCGGTGTGGTGACCTACCACGACCCCTGTGACCTGGGACGCAAGGGCGGGCATTACGAGGAGCCCCGCGAGCTGCTGGCGAAGGTTCCCGGCTTTCAATTCGTCGAAATGGAGAACAGCCGCGAGCACGCCCTGTGCTGCGGCGGCGGCGGGGATCTTGAAACTTTCTCCCCGGAGCTGACCGCCGAGGTTGCCGCCCGGAGGGTGGCCCAGGCCGCGGCCGTGCAGGCTTCGTACCTGGTCTCCGCCTGCCCCCAGTGCGTGCGCACGCTGGCCAAGGCCGCCCGGGCCCGCGAGCTGCGGATCAGGGTGCTGGACCTGGTGCAGTTCGTGGACGCCGCCACCGAGGGGTAGCGGAAATGCCGAAACAAGCGCAAAAGAAAACCGGCCCGCGCAGCCCGAGTCGCAGTGCCGCAAGCGCGCGCAGCCCGAGTCGCGCCCGCGCGGGGACCCGGCCGCCCCCCGTGCTGGTGCTGGGCGGCGGGGTGAGCGGGCAGAAGGCCGCCCTGGACCTGGTCGGAGCCGGCCTGCAGGTGCTGCTGGTGGAGCAGGGCAGCTCGCTGGGGGGCACCACCGCGCAGCTGGGCCTGATGTTCCCCCTGCACAACTGCCTGCTGTGCCGGGGGGAGGCCCGGCACGGACCCGGCTGCACCCGGCCCACCATCTCCCCGGACCTGCTGGACCACGCGCGGCCGGAAAGCTTGCGGGTCTGGACGCGCAGCCGGCTGGAGCAGGCCAGCCGGGGGCCCGGCGGGTACCGGGTGAGCATCCGGCGGGAGCCGCGCTACGTGGAGGAGCGCCGCTGCATTTCCTGCGACCGCTGCGCCCAGGTCTGCCCGCAGGCCCTGCCCGATCCCTTCCAGGCCGGACTGGTGCAGCGCAAGGCGGCCTACCGGCCCGCCCTGCGCGCCGTTCCGGATGCCTACGCCATCGACAAGGGCCCCTGGTGCGAGGGCTGCGGAAAGTGCGAAGCCGCCTGCCCTACGGGGGCCATTTCCCTGCAGCAGGCGCCCCGCTTGGAGGAGCTCACCGTCAGCGCCATCGTGCTGGCCACGGGCCTGTCCCTGTTCGATCCCGCCCGCAGCCGGGAGTACGGCTACGGGCGGTACCCTAACGTGTTCACCGGCCTGGAGATGGAGCGCCAGTGCTCCGCCGACGGTCCGGGCGAAGGGCGCATCCTGCGGCGCAGCGACGGCCAGCCTCCGGCGCGCATCGCCTGGCTGCAATGCGTGGGCTCCCGCGACAAGGAGCACGACTATTGCTCGGCCTTCTGCTGCGGCTACGCCACGCGCCAGGCGGTCCTGGCCCGGCGCATCCTGCCCGCCGCCGAAGCCAGCGTATTCTTCATGGACGACCGGGTGTTCGCCCGCTCCTTCAGCGACACCTACGATCCGCTGCGCCGGGCCTACGACATCCGCCTGGAGCGCTGCCGGCTTTCGGTGCTGCGAGAGGATCCGGCCACGCGCGACCTGCTCCTGCAGGTCAGCGGCGAGGACGGAAAAATCCGGGAAGAGCGCTTCGGCCTGGTGGTGCTTTCCGTGGGAGCCCAAGGCGCCGCCGGAGCGGGCGGCCTCCCGGGCAGCCTGGGCCTGGAAGCGGACCCCTTCGGCTTTGTGCGCACTGCCACCCTGTCCCCCGTGGACACGCGCCTTCCGGGGATCTTCGTGGCCGGCGCGGCCGCCGGTCCGGCGGACGTCGCGGACAGCGTCACCCAGGGCAGCGCCGCCGCCGCGCGGGTCTGCGGTTACCTGGGCTGGCGGCCGCCGGCCGCCCGCGCGGATGCCGGCGCCAAGCCCGAAGCGCCGGCCGCCGCGCCCGCGCGGCGCATCGGGGGGCTGGCCTGCGACTGCGCCGGCGAGATCGGC
>MIBK01000201.1:5293-6648 GCA_001829505.1 Spirochaetes bacterium RBG_16_67_19
AGTGCTGAAGCAGGCCGCCGGCCTTCCCGCCGTGCAGGCGGCGCAGTCCGTGCCCTTCGGCTGCTTCCCCGAAGGCCTGGAACAGATGCGCGCCCTGGTCCGCGAGCACCGCCTGGAGGCGGTGGTGGTCGGGGCCTGCAACCGGCGCACCTTCGGGCCCCTGTTCCAGAAGAGCCTGGGTGTGGACCTGCAGTTCGTCTCCCTGCGCGAAGAATGCGCCGCGGTGCACCGGGGCGACCCCGCCGGGGCCACGCGCCTGGCCGGCGAGCTGCTCAGCCTGGCGGTGGGCAGCCTGCGCGGAGGGCCGTTGGACGTCCCCGGCGTCCCGCGGCCGGCCCTGGCGGCAATTGAGCCGTCAGGGCGCGAGCCCGCGGCGATCGTCCCGGAACGTTCGGCATTGGTTGTGGGAGGGGGCCTGGCCGGGCTGACCGTCTCCCTGCAGCTGGCCGACGCCGGGGTGCGCGTGCACCTGGTGGAGAAGGAGCGCAGCCTGGGAGGAAACGCGCTGCGCCTGAACCGCTCCCCGGAAGGCGCCGACCTGCCCGCGGCCGTGCAGGTCCTGGCCGAGCGCGCCCGCCGGCACCCCCTGTTGACGGTGCACGCTCCCGCACGGGTCCTGCGCCGGCAGGGGCTGCCCGGAGCTTTCAGCGTCACCCTGGAGGACCAGACCCTCCTGCGCGTAGGGGCCGTGATCGTGGCCACGGGAGGCGAGGAGTTCCGGGGCGCCGTCTACGGCCTGGGCTCGGAGGAGCGCGTGGTGACCCTGCTGGAGCTGGGGCAGCGCCTCGGCCGCGAGCCGCGGCTGCCGGCCCGCCTGGGCCAGGAGGCCCTGTACATCCTGGCCCCCCGCGAGCCCTACGTGTGCATCGGCTATCATCAAGATCTGGAGCAGGAGGTGGACCTGGCCTACTGCCGGCAGCGGGACCTGCCGGTGTTCCGCCGGGAAGTCGGCGGGGGGGCCGTCTTCCTGGACGGCAGGCAGATCTTCTTCCAGCTGGTGCTCTCCCGGCAGAATCCCCTGGCCCAGGGAGGCAAGGCGGCGGTATTCCGCCGGCTGCTGGAGCCGGTGGCCGCGGCTTACAACGATCTGGGCGTGCCGGCCCGCTACCGGCCGGTCAACGACCTGATCACCGCCGAGGGGCGCAAGATCTCCGGCACCGGCGCCGCCGAGAGCGGGGACTGCCTGGTGCTGGTGGGCAACCTCATCGCCGACTTCGACTACACACCATGGTGCGGGTGCTGCGCGTTCCCGACCAGAAGTACCGCGACAAGGTGTTCCAGAGCATGCGCGAGAACCTCAGCACCCTGCGCCGGGAGACGGGCCGCGATTTTCCCTGGGCCGAGATGGCCGGGCC
>MIBK01000201.1:6681-7723 GCA_001829505.1 Spirochaetes bacterium RBG_16_67_19
CCTGGAGGCGGCCGAGGTGCCCGCCGCGGTGCGCGCGGAAGCCCTGAGGCTGGCGCCCGGTTTTCTGGCCGAGGAGTGGCTCTTCAAGAAGGGCCGCCGCCTGCCCGCAGGGCGCGATGTGCGCATAGCCGGGGAGGTCAACGTGCTGCAGCGGGTGCACAAGGCCCCCGGCGGTTTCCTGCGCGCCACCCTGGTGCTCAAGGCCGGCCTGCTGGAGCAGGTTTCGCTGTCGGGGGATTTCTTCTGCTACCCCCTGGACGCGCTGGAACGGCTGGAAGGCAGGCTCACCGGCGCGCCGCTGGAAAAGGCCGCGGAGCTTCTGGAGGCCTTTTACGCCGGCGGGGTGGAGTTCCCGGGCGTGGCGGTTGCCGACTGGCTGGAGGTCCTGGGGGCCAAGGGCCGGGGCTGAGGCCGGGTGTGGCCTGGCGCCGCGGTTGCGCGCAAGCCGGGTCTCTGCTAAGATTCGTGGACTTCAGGTTGCGAACATGAACAAGCCCGATGCAAAGTCCGGGAAAGGCGGCCCGTACCGGCACAGCCGGCAGCGGGACTGGATCCTCGAGCTGCTGCAATCCACGCCGAGCCATCCGACCGCCAACTGGCTCTACGGCCGGCTGCGCAAGGAGTTCCCGCGCCTGAGCATGGGCACGGTCTACCGCAACATCGGCATCCTCATCCAGCAGGGTCGCTTGAGCCGGATCGCCTTCGGCAGCACCTTCGACCGGCTGGACGCCAACATGCGGCCGCACTACCATTTCCTGTGCGAGCAATGCGACAGCATCCTCGACCTGGATCTCCCCGTCGATCCGCGCATCGACGGCTGGCTCGGGAACAAGCCCGGGTTCGTGGTCCACCGCCATGAGCTGGAGTTCCACGGGTTGTGCCCGAAGTGCGCCGGCAAGACTTGACAGGCAGCTCGGCGAGATCATCGAGCGCGGCCTGGGCAATTTCCGCCCCGCGGACAAGGACCTGGCCGACCGGCTGCTCAAGGCCATCCGGGAGCTCCGCAAGGGCTGAGGCGGAAAAGCAGCGGCGGGAGCGGCTC
>MIBK01000202.1:0-834 GCA_001829505.1 Spirochaetes bacterium RBG_16_67_19
GGAGCTCGTGTCGGGGCTGCGCTCCAGCACCTCCCACTCCGGCAGCAGGGCCGGGAACAAGCCGGAGTCGCGGGAGGCCACCGCCGGCTCCTGGGGCAGGTTCCAGAAGAAGGTGTCGTAGAACACCTCTTCGTTGGCGAAGGCCGCGCTCTCGGCGAAGCCGGGGACCGGCTCGACGATCCCGGTCACCACCAGCTCCCGCTCGATGGCCTGGGTGGAGAACTTCGGTGCGTAGCTGTAGGCCAGTTTCGTCCCTTCGGCCGCGCCCAGCTTCCGGGCCAGGTCTTGGGAGAGCACGATCCCGTTGCTGGCCCCCACCAGGCCGCTGAGATTGCCCCGCAGGAAGCGCAGTTTCTGCTCGGCGATCTCGCGCGCCGCCCGGTTGCTGTTCAGCACCAGGGCGAACACCTCCGCTTCCACCCGGCGGCCCCCGGCCGCGAGGCGGCCCTTGACCCCGGCGGCCTGGGGGGCCAGCGCGGCGTGCAGGCGGTCGGCCATGGCGATCACCTTCCGGGAGTTCTCGGGGTATTCGGTAACCACCGAAAGGCTGTTCACCTCCTGGGGCTGGAGATTCAGCTCGCGGCGCAGCACCTCCGCGTCCACGAACCCGGCCATGTCCATGAACATGTTCTCCGAGGGGATGAGGCCCACGATCTTGAACTTGGTGGCCTGGCTCTGGCCGTAGACGGTTTCGAAGCGGGCCGTGACGACGTCGTTCAGGCCGGCGTTCAGGTCCCGGGCCGAATTCTTGTACAGGATGATCCCCGGAAACACGTCCGGCTTGTAGATGTCCCTGGGGTCGCCGGCTTCCAGGGCGGTCTGCTCGTAGAAATC
>MIBK01000202.1:854-5000 GCA_001829505.1 Spirochaetes bacterium RBG_16_67_19
CCAGGAAGACCATCCCGGTCCGGCCGTTGCCGATGGTCCGGCCGAAGACGCCGACCCCTTCGTCGATGGACTTGATCCCCTCGACGTTCTGCCTGATCAGGCCGATAAGGCGGTCCTTGTCCCGGATCACGTCGGTGCGGCGGCTCGTGTACTGTATCTCCTGCACGGCGATGTGCCCGGTCATGAACACCAGGATGCGGTTGAACAGGATGTCGCTCAAGCCGCTGGTGAAGGAGGTGGTGACCACCAGGACGCACATGCTGACCGCGATCCCGATCCCCAGCAGCAGGTTGCGGCGGAACTGCCGAACCAGGTTGCGGAAACTTATCGTGGCCACCACCCGGGCCCCGCGGGCGCGGGCGGCCAGATTCCGAACGAAACGCTTCATCTCCAGGCTTCCTTCCTGTCGCCTAATGGCGATTGATCGCGTCCAGCGGGGTGATCCGGCGGGCGACGAACAGCGGGTACAGGACCGCCAGCAGGGTGACCACCCCCAGGGCCGCAACCCCGCCCACCACGCCCCCGACGCCGAGGGTCGGTTGGAACACCTCGCCCCCGAACAGCAGCTCCAGGATCTCGCTTTCCCCCGAGCTGATGCCCAGGGGGTGGAAGATCCAGGCCACCAGGGCCCCGATCAGGATCCCCGCCCCCCCGAAAATGGCCGACAGGGTCAGGGTCTCCGACAGGAACATGCGGGTGATGAAGCCTTTGCGGGCTCCCACCGCGCGCATCATCCCGAACTCCTCGGTGCGCTCCATGGCGGTCATGCTCAGGGTGTTCATGATGATGATCACCGCCACGAAGAACAGCAGGATCACGAACACGTTGATGACCACGCGCAGGATGTCGGAGATCTGGGCCACCTGGCCGGAGGCCTGCTTCCAGCTCAGGACCTTCACGGGCAGGCCGTTGCCCTTCATGAGCTCACGGGTCCGCGCCACCGCCGCGCCCAGGTCCTCCCCCGGCTTCAGGAGCACGGAAACGTAGTTGTAGGCGGCGTTGTCGTAGTTGATCTTGGCGGAGGGCCTGGGTGCGGCGTGGATGGTCTTCTCCAGCTCGGCAACCGTGGAGCTGGAGCCGCTGGAGAAGATGTCGGCCGAGCCGAATAGGTCCTCTTCGCCGGAGGCCAGAAGAGCCTCCTGTTCGGGGGGCAGCTCCTGCACCACGTCCGCCGCCGTGTAGTAACCGAAGATCTGGCGGAAGCTCTCGATGTCCATGATCGAGATCTCCTGCATCAGGTTGTTCAGCGACTTGAAGCGGGTGATGGCCCGGATCGGCAGGGTCAGGTCCGTGGAGTTGGGCTCCCCGAAGCCGCCCAGCGCCAGATCGCTTCTCTGCGGCAGGCCGGGCAGCTCGGACCTGGCCTCTTTGCTGAGGTTGTCCCTGTTGAGCTCATAACCCGCGGGAACCAGCCAGTAGCCCTGCATCTTGTGCTGGTTCTGCCGGCTTTTCTCGTTGACCAGCAGGCCGTGGTCGCCGTTGGTGAGCAGTTGGCCTTCCACGGCCTCCACCGGGTTGCCGAACACGCGCTGAAAGTCGTCGAAGTTGCAGCCGAAGGTGAGCATGAAGTTCATGCCGGATCCGCCGAGGATGGCTACCCCGCCGCGGGTCATGGGGATGAAATCCTTCACGTAGTCCTGCTGGCGCAGCAGCGCGCTGATCCGGTCGTAGTCCCGCAGGATCTTCAGCGGCTTGGCCATGGGGGTGAACAGCACGTTGTCCTTGGTCTCCTGGTCGGAGACCAGGATGATGTGCCCCGTGAAGCCCCGGACGATGTTCTCCTCCACGCCCTTCTGCATGCCGATGGCCGTGGCGTTGCCCAGGGTCATGATCAGCGCCCCGAGGAAAAGGATGCTGCCGATGATGATGCTCTTGCCCTTGTGCCGGAGGATGTTCCTCCAGGCGATCTTGAAGACCAGCATCGCTGCCCCCCTTAGCTCGCCATCAGCCCGTCTTTGATCTTGAGCACCCCGTTGGCGTATTTCAGGATGTCCGGGTCGTGGGTGGAGAACACGAAGGTGGTCTTCTCCAGCAGGTTCAGCTCCTTCATCTGTTTCAGGATCATCTCCCCGGTCTCGGAGTCCAGGTTAGCCGTGGGCTCGTCGGCCAGCACGATGGCCGGCTTGGTGACCAGGGCGCGGGCGATGGCCACCCGCTGGCGCTGGCCGCCGGACAGCTCGAAGGGCTTCTGGCTCATCTGCTCCTTCAAGCCCACCTCCTCCAACAGCTTCTCCGCCCTGCGGCGGATCTCCTTGTTCGTGAGGTTCTCCTTCTTCATCAGCAGCAGGGGGAACTCCACGTTCTCCCGGGCGCTCAGCACCGGGATCAGGTTGAAGGTCTGGAAGATGAAACCGATGGTGTGCAGGCGCAGGTCGGTCAGGCGGCGGTCGGAGTGGGTGGTCACCTCCTTGCCGTGGATCTTCACCGAGCCTTCCGTGGCGTTGTCGATGCAGCCGATGATGTTCAGCAGGGTGGTCTTGCCGCTGCCGGAAGGGCCGACGATCGAAATGAAATCCCCCTCCTTGATCGCCAGGCTGACGCCCCGCAGCGCGTGCACGGTCGTCGCCCCCAGCGGATAGTCCTTCTTCACGTTCTCCAGCTCGATCACGTTCAAAGCTTCCTCCTCGTGGCCAGGGCTACGTTGAATATAACAACGATGGGCGCAAAAAGTGCCCTCGGGGGTGGGGGCGGGGTAAAAGAGGGGTTTAGCGGGCTGCCCGGCCTGCCCCGACGTTCCTGCGCCAGTCGGAAGTCGCTGTCCCGCCCAGGGTCACCTCCAGGGAGGGGCCACCGGGCTGGATGCCCAGGACCGGGCGCGAGTACAGCTCCAGCCACTTCCAGGGCCGGAAGCGGGCCCGCAGGCCCAGCTTCAGGTTGCCGGTCTTTTCCGCCAGGGCGTTGAGCGCCGGATCCTTCACGTACGGGGTGCTTACCAGGTCCACGTTCGGGTTTTTGAACAGCAGCTCCGCGAACAGGCTGGTGTAAAGTCCTCCACGCCAGCGCCAGGCGGCCTCCAGGTTGGTCCAGATGGCCCCCGGGCCGTAGGGGGAGGTCAGGGGCAGGAGCCGGGTGCCGTGATCCAGGAACAGGCGGTAGATGGCCCGGGCCAGGACGGCGTCGCTCTCATCGTCGAAGTTGCCCCACAGGTAGTGGGTGTAGCCCAGCTCCCCGTACAGCTCCAATGTGCCGCGGGCCAGGCGCCGCTGGTACTCGAAGCCGGCGATGGCTCCGGGGATGGTCGGGATGGGAGCGTCACCCACGCCGAACAGGTCGGCGGCGTTTACGTCGTCGAAGCCGAACTGAGCCATCACCCGGAAGCCCGGGAACAGGGCGGCCTCCAGGTCGAAGACCAGGCTCAGGTTGAAGGGCCGGTACTGGGTGGCATGCCAGCTGGAAACCGGGAAGAAGTCGGCCAGGGCGAAGGCATTGTTCTCCCGCACGAAGATGCCCAGGCCGGTGACCGCCGCGCGCACGCGGCCGAAGTCGTACTCGAAGCGGTGCAGGTTGGCGAAGATGATGTTCGTGCGGAAGTCGAAATTGTAGCCCGCGCCGTAGATCGTCAGGTCCAGGTCCCCGACGCCCTGCCGGTTCTGCAGGCTGCTGATCGTCAGGTCCATGGTCAGCCTGCCCACGGGCAGCACCAGGCGCAGCAGGTCCAGGAAGGGCAGGCCCGCGGAGGGCAGCAGGGCGGAGCGCAGCGGCCCGAAGTGCACCTGGTCGCGGCCCAGCTCGATCTGCAGCGGCCCCGCGTTGTACCAGACGAAGCCCTTGCCCAGCTGGTCGTTCTCCAGCGCCACCGGATTGTTGTCCAACGAGGCGGGCAGGTTCCAGTAGGGCAGGTCGCTGAGGTACTCCCGGCGCAGGAAGGGTTCGATGAAAAAGGCCGCCTTGTCCAGGCGGGCCCAGGACATGCCCAGCTTCCACAGCGGCGCCCGCTCCAGGTACTCCGGCAGGCTGTCCGGGGAGGCGGGGTCCCCGATGCGAGCGTAGCCCTCCAGGGTAAAGCGGTTGACAAAGGCCAGCTCCGTGACCCCTTCCGCATATCCGAGGTCCCGCAGGTAGGCCTCGGCCTCCTGCCGGAGCGCCGGATCTTCGGCCAGCGCGGCCAGGCGGCGGGCGAAGCCGGCCAGGGAGTGCTCGGACAGC
>MIBK01000202.1:5078-10307 GCA_001829505.1 Spirochaetes bacterium RBG_16_67_19
ACGTAGGTGACCTGGGCCGGCAGGGGAGTCAGGGCGGCCAGCAATAGGAGAACGGCGAGGAATCGGCCTGCATCCATGGCTTCATTATCAATGGATGCCCGACCGATGCAAGAGCGCCCGCGCCTACCCGGCGCCCCCGGCGAGCCGGCGCAGCGCGGCCCGCAGGTCGTTCATATCCGGAGGCTTGGAGATCACCTGGTCCACCCACTCCGGCTTCTCCCCGCTATCGGAGAAGCTGCCCCAGCCCGACAGCAGGATCACCGGGGTGCGCGGGGAAGCCCGCTTGATTTCCCTGGCGACCTGGATTCCGTCCATGTTGGGCATGGACAGGTCGGTGATCACCACGTCGTAGCCGCGGCCCTCCGCCTGCTCGGCCCGGAACCTGCGGACCCCATCCTCGCCGCTGGGCAGGCCGGTGACCAGGTGGCCGCCCGCCCGCAGCAGCTCCTGCATCGTGTTCAGCACCATCGGCTCGTCGTCAATGAAAAGGATGCGCAGCGCCTCCTGGCCGCCGGGAGCCCGGCTGGCGGCTACCGGCGCCGGTGGCAGGCTCCGGCGGGGGAAAAGCAGGCGTACGGTCGTTCCTCTGCCCGGCGAGCTCTCGATGCGGATGTCCCCGCCGTGGCGCTGCATGACCCCGTACACCATGGCCAGCCCCAGGCCGGTGCCGTTGGCCCCCTTGGTCGTGTAGAAGGGCTCCAGGCAGCGCGCCTTCTGCTCCTCGTCCATGCCCAGGCCCGTATCGGCCACCTCGACCACGAGGAAAGACTCCTGAACCACGGCCCGCAGGCGGATGCTTCCCCCCTGCGGCAGGGCGTCCACCGCATTGAAAATCAGGTTCATCAGGGCTTCGCGGATTTCCCCCGGCACGCCCGCCAGCGGCGGGATCGCCTCCGGGGCTTCCAGCCGCAGGTCCACGACCAGGCCGTAGCGGTTGGGCATGTCCGCCCAGCGCGGGCGGGTCAGCTCCACGACCTGGCCCAGCAGCTCCTTCAAATCGATGGATTGCAACGCGGCGCTCTCCTCTTGCTTTCGATAGAACTCACGCATCCTGGAGGTGGTGGCCTCGATATCCCTGGCCGCCTGGCGGATAGTCCGCAGGTAGCCGCGGGCCTGCTCGCTCAGGCCGCTCTCGCTTTCCAGCAACGCCTCGGAATACAGGGCGATCGGGGCCAGGGTGTTGTTGATGTCGTGGACGATGCCGCTGGCCATCTGCCCCATGGCATTCAGGCGCTCCTGCTCCATCATGGTCTGACGGGAAGCCTGCAGCTCGCGACGCAGGTCCCACTGGCGGACCGCCAGACCGAGCTGCGCGGCCAGCGCGGCGAGGAAACCGCCCTGCCCCGGCTCCAGGGAAATCGGCTCCCGGAACAGCATGAACAGCGTGCCGAGGCGCTCGGGCCCCGCGGCCAGGGGAAGCAGGACCGCGCAATTCAACCCAGCGGCTTTCGCCCTCGGAAACGTCTGCAGGTCTGTGATGGAAAGCTGCGTGACGGCCGGCAGGGAGCCGACCCGCTGGCTCCATCCGGCCGGCATCGCCGCTCCGCCGGTCAGCTCGAGCCACGCCGCCAGCCGCGGGTCGCAGGTATGCAGGCAGCTGACGACTTCCGCTCCCTTTTGCCCGTCCACCAGGCTGACGCCGCCGAGCGGAAAGCCCAGGCTGGCCGCCAACCCCCTCAACGTTTCCTCCAGCATGTCCTGCAGGTCCCTCCCCCCGGCAATGGAGGCGGAGAGCTCGGCCAGGGCGCCGATCCAGCGGGCATGTTGCTCCAGGCGGCGTTTGAGATTCACCGCGAATAGAAATGCAAGAATCGTGCCAGCGCCTGCTCAGACGCTGGAGGAGTCCTTCTTTTTACGGGAGAGTCTCTTGCTCAGGGCCTGCTGGCTCAGTCCGAGCAGCTGCGCCGCGATGCTCTGGTTGCCCTGGGAGCGCTGCAGGGCTTCGTCGATCAGCATCTGCACGCCCTGCTCCAGGGTCGGCAGGCGGTCGGCGAAGGCCAACGGCGTCTCCGCCGGCTGCACGGGAGGGCCGGCGCCGGGGCCGATTCTTTCGCGGAACAGTTCCAGGGAGAGCACGCCGCCCCGGTGCCGGCTCACCGCGTCATAGACCATGGACTTCAGCTCCCGGATATTGCCGGGGAAATCGTAGGTGGCCAGCAGCGTATAGAGCTGGGGCGGCGGGGTGGGCGGCTTCTTGCCCAGCTCCGCCGCCGCCTGGGCCAGGAAGTGGTCCGCCAGGAGCGGGATGTCTTCCTTGCGCGCCCGCAGGGGGGGAATCTCCAGCCGGTGCGTGGACAGGCGGTAGTAGAGGTCCTTGCGGAAGCCTCCTTCGCCAACCAGGGCCGGAAGGTCCCGGTTGGTGGCCAGTACGACCCGGGCGCTGGAGCGTTTCACGCTGTCCGAACCGATGGGGAAGTACTCGCGGGCCTCCAGCAGGCGCAGCAGCTTGACCTGGGAGGCGACGCTGAGCTCCCCGATCTCGTCCAGGAACAGGGTTCCCTCCGCGGCCTGCTCCACCAGGCCCTTGCGGTCCTGGACCGCCCCGGTGAAGGCCCCTTTCTTGTGCCCGAATAGGGTGTCGGAGAACAGGGAATCGTCGAAACCGGCCACATTGGCGGCCAGGAAGGCGCCCTCGCGTCCGGAAAGGTTGTGCACCACCAGGGCCAGCAGGTCCTTGCCCGTTCCCGTTTCCCCCGTGATCAGGACCGGCTGGCTGGAGGCGGCGATGGCCTCGAGGTAGAGAAACACGGAGAGCATGGCCTGGCTGCGGGTCAGCACCGCCGCGAAAGCCTCCGGGCGCTTCAGCCGCCGGTCGAAGAACTGGTTCTTCAACAGGTCGTGCTCGCGGTGCAGCTCCCGGAACTCGAAGGCCTTGCGAATGCCGTTGACGAACCGGCTCTCCTCCACGGCCTTGACCATGTAGTCGAAGGCCCCCAGCTTCATGCACTCCACGGCCAGGGAGACCTCGTCCCTCCCCGTGACCACGATCACCGGGACGTCCGGGTAGGCCGTGCGGATCTCCGAAAGCAGCTCGGTGCCGGGCAGGTGGGGCATGATCAGGTCCAGGACGACCACCTCCACCTGGCCGCGGCCGATCGTCTCCAGCACCTCCCGGCTGTCGGCGCAGGTGAGCACGTTAGCCAGGCCGTTGGCCTCCAACAGGGCCTTCCAGCTATCCAGGACGTACTCCTCGTCGTCCACCAGCAGGACGCAGGGATGGAGGTTGTCCTCTTTGGCCATCCCCGATACCATAGCGAAGCCTACAAAACTTGTCCAATGCTGCCGGGATTGGGACATTTTTTGTAAGGCTTTTCGGCCGCCGCGCAGGGCGCGGCTTCACGGATTCAGGGCATTTGACATGAAAAGCCGCCTTTCCTATCATGGGTAGGCCCGTATCGGTCCGGCGGGCAAGTTGGTATGGATCTTGCATTCCCTACTATCGAGCTCCTGCCTTTAAGGCAGGCAAATTTTTTCAATCGCGGGAGGCAAGGATGAACGAGACGAAAGTGAACGGACCCCTGACGGCCACCTATGAAGCCGTTTGGCAGCGGATCGTGGGTTACGTGGAGAAGGGGCTGGCCCTGTCCGAGCAGGAAACGAGGACCCTCGCCAGACTGCCGGTAGCCAAGTACGTCGCCGCCATTCCCTACGCGGCCCGGTGCAGGAATCCCGACCGCCTGGCCGTGATGCTGGTGTCCCTGTTCGTGGTGGAGATCCGCGGCGGCTCGCCTTTCGACACCCGCCCCAGCGACCAGAACGGAAGCCTGGAGCGCATCGAACCCTACTTCGCGCCCCTGTACCAGGCCGGCGGGGACGCGCAGCTCATCGACAAGGCGAAGTACATCCTGGGGATGAAGACCTTCTCCCACTGGATCGAGGAGCCGGCGGGGCACCCCAGCGGGCTGGACTTCACCATCCCGCGGGCGGAGCTGAAGGTTCTGGCCGAGGCGCTTCCGGGCAGCGACCTGCTGGACAGCATCCTGACGGTGGAGGACGGGCTGATCAACACCTGGAGTGCACCGCCTAAGTAATGAAGGAGTTCAGTATCCAGCGGCGGATAGGAATCATTTCTACCGCCGCTGCCTTTTCAGTCGTCATCCTCAACCTGGTGATGCGCTCCGCCATCCCCAGGATGAGCTTCGTCTCCATTGTTACTCACCCAAATGTGTGGCTTTTCCTAATGATCGGGGTTCTTTCCGCGTTTTCCATCCGGATCAACCATGTGTTCTTCCGTATCCTCCAAGTGTTTCTTTTCTTCGCTTATGGAATCTTCGCGATTATCTGGAACAAATCCGAGGACCTCACGGGCCAGATCTTCATCGTGATCGGGGTACTGCTCAGCTCCCAGTACAACCTGCTCAAGGACAAGTTCACCTTCAAGATCGTGGTCATCCTCATCTGCATGTTCGTATCCGGCTTGATCTCCCTGATCATCCGCGACGAGCTCGGGCTGTATAAAGTCGCCTATCACTTTGTCGGCTCCCTCGGCCTGCTGCTGGTCTTCGGCGCCATCTTCTCCGAGGAGATCAAGGAGCTGCTGTCGGAGAACCGCAAGCTGCAGAAGTCCATGGAGACCCACAAGAGCTTCGTGCAGGTCGGGCAGAACGTCACCGGGCTGGTGCACAACTTCAAGGGCGTCACCCAGGGGCTGGAGAACTACAGCTACCTGATGGAAAAGGCCAGCAGCTTGTTGGGCGAGGAGCAGCTGGTCGGCTACTCCCGCAAGATCCGCGAAGGGGTCAAGACCCTGAGCCGGAGGATCGACAACATCCTGCTGGCCACGCGGGCCCTCAACGACACGGAGCTGCGTGAGGTCGAGGTCAACCGCCTGCTGGAATCCATCGTCGAGCTGTTCAACACCATCCGGGATTTTAAGCACAACGTCACCGTCCGCTTCGAGTTTCCCGGGGAGGTGCGGCTGCGCTGCAACGTCAACGAGTGCTCGCAGATCTTCGAGAATATCATCCGCAATTCCTGGGAGGCGATACTGGAGAGACGCAAGGGCGACAACAGGCACTACGGGGAGCTCTACGTCAGCGCCTCCGGGGGCGAGGGCTCGGTGTCCGTCCTGTTCCGGGACAACGGCATCGGCATGGAGGCCTGCCAGCGCTGCCTGAACGCCGGCCAGGGCTGCCTGGACTGCGAGCGGTGGCGGGTGGGCAACACCACCAAGGAGGGGGGAACCGGTTTCGGCATGGTCTACGTGGTGGACAAGGTCAGAAAATACGG
>MIBK01000202.1:10334-10696 GCA_001829505.1 Spirochaetes bacterium RBG_16_67_19
GCTGAAGGGGACGGAAGTCGAGGTAAGCCTGAGGAGCCTATGAACAGACGACTGGCGATTATCGAGGACGAAACCGAAGTCCGGGAGTCGGTGGCGGCCATGCTGTCCACGATCGGCCTGCAGGCCGAGAGCTTCGCCGACGCCGGCCAGTTCCTGGCCTCGGTGGCGGCCGGCGCGGCCTACGACCTGTGCATTGTGGACATCAACCTGCCGGGTATGCGCGGCGACGACATGCTGGTGGAGCTGGGCCGCAACCGCCAGGCGCGCGACACGGTGATCCTGTTTCTCTCCGGCCTGGAAGCCGAGGAGCTGGAAATGGCCAGGCGCCGGCTGAGCGCCTTCTTTGCGGTGGTCGACTATTC
>MIBK01000202.1:10829-18885 GCA_001829505.1 Spirochaetes bacterium RBG_16_67_19
GCGCCCAGCCCGGCCAGATCGCCGAGGCCGTCCTGCTGCCCGGCGATCCCCTGCGGGCCCAGTTCGTGGCGGAGAAATACCTGGAAGGCGCGGCCTGCCACAGCCGGGTGCGCGGCATGCTCGGCTTCACCGGGACCTACAAGGGCCGCCGGGTTTCGGTGCAGGGCACGGGCATGGGCATCCCCTCGATCTCCATCTACGCCCACGAGCTGCTCGCCGACTACGGGGCCCGGCGCCTGATCCGCATCGGCACCTGCGGGGCCATGCAGGAGGGGATCCGCCTGGGCGACGTGCTGCTGGCCCAGGCGGCCGGCACCGATTCGGCGGTCAACCGCCTGCGCTTCGGCGGGGCCGACTTCGCCCCGGCGGCCTCCTTCGAGCTGCTCCACAGGGCCTACCAGCTCGCCCAGGACCGGCGGATCGCGGTGCGCGTCGGCACCGTGCTCACCAGCGACACCTTCTACTCCGACGACCCGGACTCCTGGAAGCTGTGGGCCCGCTACGGGGTGCTGGCCGCCGAGATGGAGAGCGCCGCGCTGTACACCGTAGCCGCCGGCTTCGGCGCGCAGGCCCTGGCCATCCTGACGGCCAGCGACAGCCTGGTCACGGGCACCACGGCCACCACCGAGGAGCGCCAGCAGGGCTACACGGCCATGATGGAGCTGGCCCTGGAAACCGCCATCTCCTAGTCCGCGGGCGCGTTCGAGCTCACGGCAGTCGCGGTTTGCAGAGCAGCTCGCAGACGGCCAGCTCCTTGATCTTGCGGGCGAAGGCGGGCCGCAATACCACGGCCGTGTCGGCCCCCTCGTCGGTGCCGCCCAGGGCCACCACCTCCCGCCCGGCCTCGAGCCAGCCGGCCTCCGCGGCCATGATCGACACTTCCACGGCCACCTTCAGCCCTTGGGAGAAGCGGCGCAGGGTCTCGGCCATCACCGTGCCGGGCGTGACGCCGCCGAAAAAGCCCTCGGCCACCCCGTCGGCCAGGCCGTGCTGGACGGTGAGCAGGCGCACGCCCTGGGCCTCCACCCGGCGGCGCTCCTCCGGGCTCATGGTCCAGCCCTCCGGGCCGAAGGCGGCGGAGATCGACACGGCGATCAGCTCGATATTCGTACCCCGGAAGGCTTCGGCGGCGGCCAGGGCCGTGCTGCCGTGCGAGGAGGCCAGCACCACCTGCCGGATGCCCAACTCCTCCGCCCGCCGGCGCGCAATGCGCAAAGCCTCGGGGGTGTTCTGCCGTCCCGGCTTCTCGAAGTATACGGTCTGGACTTCCATGGTCCTCCTCCCCGCTCAAAGGGCGATGGGGTAGGTGCGGTATTTCTCGGCCGCCCGGTAGAAGGCCCGGATGTTGGCCATGGGCGTGCCGGGCTGCACGTTGTGCGAGGAGCACAGGATGTAGCCTCCGCCCGGGGCCAGCTGTCTCAGGCGCAGGCGCACCTCCGCCTCCACTTCTTCTGGGCTGCCCAGCGGCAGCACCTTCTGGTCGTCCACAGCGCCCCAGAAGCTCAGGTGTTGGCCGTAGCGCTTCTTCAGGCGCGCGGGGTCCATGGCCAGCGGCTGGACGGGATTGAGGATGTCCACCCCGGTTTCCACCAGGTCGTCCAGGATCGGCTCGATGTAGCCGCAGATGTGGGTGGCGATCTTCAGGCCCGGGTTGGCCTTCTTGTAGGCCCCGAACAGCCGCCCGTAGCGCGGTTTCACGAACTCCCGGAACAGCTGCGGGGAGATGAGCATCCTGTCCTGCACCCCTACGTCGTCGCCGGCCAGGATGAGGTCGCAGCCCAGTTCCACCAGCTTCAGGCCGGCGACCAGGTTCCAGTCGGCCACCAGGTCGGTGAGGGCGTGGGCGTAGTCCTTGTTCAGAAGCATGTCGGTCAGGAACTGGTCCATGCCGCGCAGGTACCAGGGGCCCTCGAAGGCCGAACCCAGCACCCCGCCGACGATGGCGTGGGTCTGGCCCCAGCGCGCCACCAGGTCCGCCACGCCGGCGTACTGGGTGGGCTCGTGGGGATCCGGCGGCCGGTAGGAGGCCAGCAGCGCGTCCTCGCCGGCCAGGGGGTGGCCCACCATCTCGGTGTAGCTGCCCTGCCCTCCCGGGAACTCCACGCGCCGCCACAGGATGCCCCAGGCGTCCACGTACTGCGCCTGCTCGGACATGTAGAACGAGGCCACCTGCCCCACGATCTTCATCAGCAGGTCGTGTCCCAGCGCCGCGCGCAGCTCGAAGGGATCCTCGATGCCGCGCTCGCGCTTCAGGGCGGCTTCCACCTCCGGGGTGATCCACAGGTCCAGTGGGCAGCGGTCCGGCTCCTCGTGGGCCAGGGCGGCGGCCAGGCGTTGCTTGGGGGTCATATTTGATCAGCCAGTATAGCAGCTCGGGCTACGGGTTGACAAATAGGCGGGGCCTTACTATCATTCAGATCGTTCGGGGGGCGTAGCTCAGTTGGCTAGAGCGCCTGAATGGCATTCAGGAGGTCGTGGGTTCGATTCCCGTCGCCTCCACTACCGAGCAGATGAGCAAGGAATTTGGCGCCGGGCAGCTGGACCCTGAGATAGCCGATCTCATGGGGATCGCCGCGGCTGGACCGCAGGCGAAGCCGGAATTCCCGCAGCTTTTTCAGGACGGGCCTGCGGTCGAGAAGCAGCAAGCCGAAAAAGTCGACACCAGCCGCAAGACCTTCGAGTTCCAGACCAAGCTGGAGGAAGCGCCCAAGCCCTTCTTCCAGGACAAGAACTACTACAAAAAGGTTCTCGGCGAGCAGGGCGAGCAGGGCAAGCGCGTGCACGAGCTGCTCACCCAGTTCGCCGCCACCGAAGACCCCCAGACCAAGTCGGTGCTGCGGGCGCGCCTGGCCACCGCCTACTGGGAAATGGCCACCCAGATCGCCGGCAGGATCAGCGCCAGCATGCCCGTGCATCAGCGCCTGCTGCTGCGCTTCGGCATCCTGTCCCCGAGCCTGCTCTCCGAGGAGCAGCGGGCGATGCTCTGCCGCCTGAAGCTGGAAAACCGCACCGGCGAGCCGGTGCACTACCAGGATGAGTGGCTGCTGAAGATCGCCCAGGGGTCGGTGAACCCCTCGGCCACCGACGAGGTCAAGCGCGCCAAACAGGACGCCGGCTCCAAGACCCGCGAAATCATCGAGAAACGTCGCGGGCAGCGCCAGGCCGAGCTGTCCCTGCTGGCCAACAAGGTGCGCCAGCTGGAGCAGGCCGAGGGCAGCCTTTCGGCCTGCGTGCAGGCCATCCTGCGCCACCAGACCCGGGAGGAGTTCGGCGGCCTGAAGGACGCCTTCAGCGCGGAGCAGCGGGAGTCCCTGGTCCAGGTCCAGAACATCCTGCGCAGCCTTTCCAACCTGGACCGCGAGGTGCGCGAGAGCTACTCCACGGTGGAAGGCATCGACAAGGAGCTGCGGGAGCTGGAGGAGAAGACCAACGGCGAGGGGCCGGCCGTGTCCGTGGACCGGGCCTCCGTGATCGCCGAGTTCGGCTCCCTCAGGCAGATGTCCAAGATGTGCGTGGGCCGCCAGGGCAACCACTTCCCCATTCTGGCCAAGCAGTACTTCCGGCCCAACATCAAGGAGATCGCCACCCGCGAGAACGTGATCAACGCCATGGCCCGCGTGGAGGCCCTGGACTCGAGCCTGTTCGAGCGCACCTTCAAGGGCCAGACCAACCGCATCGTGCCGCACGTGCTGCTGCTGCCCAACTACGGGGAGACCGGCATCTGCTGGGAGCCCTTCGAGCGCTTCAACCGCGCCTCCAGCCGCGGGCGCATCGCCATCCCCATGTTCCCCAAGGACCTGGACTACGCGGTGCTCGCCGCCCTGGCCGACCTGCGCTGGCAGGTGGCCAAGGAGAAGGCCCAGCACTACTGGATGGAAGAGGGCATCACCGGCAAGTACTACCAGTGGTTCGACGAGCAGAAGCAGCGAGGCGACGTGAAGGATTTCTTCATCCGCGACTACGCGCTGTGGATCACCAAGGAATCTCAAGGCACGCAGAAGCTGGACCGGGAGGTGCGGGGCATCTTCTGGCGCAACATGCCCTTCCCCCAGGCCATCAAGGACAATCTGAAAAACCGCGGCTTCGTCTACAACGAGCTATACAAGAAAGACCAGAACATCGCCATGTCCGACGGGTATTGATCCGTCCGGCTCAGGATTGCGGCCCGTCTTTCCTAGGAGGCCGCCGCTTGAACAGCGGCAGGAAGTACTTCTCCATGTCGATCTTGCGGGTGATGAGCTTGACCACCTGGTTGTAGATCAGGAAGGAGCCCACCATCGCGGCCAGGAAGACCACGATCAGCAGGATGGACCCCACCTGTGGATGTTCCCTGAATAAAGCACCAACCACGACCCATCCAATCGAAACAAATAGCAACAGCAGCACCAGGTTGAAGATCGTGGCCGCCAGCATGAACAGCGCGGTGTTGAGTTTCTTGTTCATGGGCTCTTCTTCTCCCGGGTGAACAGGAAGCTCCCCAGCAGCAGGATGCCGCCTACCACCAGGGTGGAGTCGGCCAGGTTGAAGGTCGGCCAGCGCTGCATGCCCAGGATCCCGTAGAACTTCACGTCGATGAAGTCCACCACCTCGCCCTGCCGGAAGATGCGGTCCACGTAGTTGCCCAGGCCCCCGCCCAGCACGGCGGCCAGCACCCAGCGCTGGAAACGGGTGATGTCCTTGCCCACCAGGTAATAGACCAGCAGGATCCCCGATACGATCAGGGGGAGCAAACGCGCCAGCACGAAGCGCCCGCCGCCGCCCAGGCTGCGGCCGATGCTGAAGCCGATGTTGGGGTTCTGCACGTAGACCAGGCGCAGGAAGTCCCCGATCACCTCCACCGGGCGGCCGTACGGCAGGGTTCGGGTCACGATCCACTTCACCAACTGGTCGACCGCGATCACCCCCGCGGTGAGCACCAGGGGCAGCAGCTTGGCTTTGACGTCGCGCAAAAGGTACCTCCCTACAATCCGGTCGGAATGTCCAGGAAACAGGTCTCCAGGCCGTGCTCGGCGGCCAGCCACTCCCCCACGCTCTTCACCCCCCACACCTCGGTCAGGTAGTGCCCCCCGAACAGGGCGTTGATGCCCGCCTCCAGGCAGGCGTGGTAAACGGTGTGCGAGGGTTCCCCAGAAATGAACAGGTCCAGCCCCTCTTCGATGGCCTGGAGGGCGTCCTGGGGGGCGCCCCCGGAAACGATGCCCACGGTGCGGATGGCCTGGGGCCCGAAGGGCAGCAGACCCAGCGGGGCGTGGGCGCCGCAGCAAAGCGAGGCCACCCGCTCCAGGCTGAGTGACTCGGGCAGCTCCCCCCGGCAGCCGATCTTCACTCCGCGATGCTCGCCGAAAGGCTGGACCTCACGCAGGCCCAGGCGCCGGGCGATCCCGGCGTTGTTGCCCAGGGTGGAGTGGGCGTCCAGCGGCAGATGCACCGCGTACAGGGCGCAGTCCCCGGAGACCAGCTCCCGGATCCGCCGGTACTGAAAACCGGTGAAGGCCACGGGCTTGCCCCAGAACAGGCCGTGGTGCACGAACAGCACGTCGGCCTTCCACTCCACGGCCCTGCGGATCGACTCCAGGCAGACATCCACGGCGCAGGCCACCCGGGCGGCCTCGCCCCGCGAGTTGGCCACCTGCAGCCCATTGTAGGCGGAATCCTGCGGGGTTGCCGCTGCCAGCTCCAAGGCCCCGCGCAGAAGCCGATCGAACTCCGTCAGGCGCATGTTGAGGCGCATTATACCAGCGCGGCTTGACAACGCCAACCCTGAAAGGTATCCTGATCTCAGTTCAATGGCTCCGCAGATCGACGTCGAACAAATTAAAAGGGCCGCCCAGAACGCTACACCCCTGACCTTCAAGACCTTCACCTTGCCCCATGAGACCGAGGAGTACCTGGAAGAGGTGCTGATCGCCCTGCTGGCCGAGCTGGGCAACGTGGAGATCAAGGACCAGTTGGCCTACTGCCTGCGCGAGCTGGCGGTCAACGCCAAGAAAGCCAACACCAAGCGGGCCTACTTCCACGAGAAGAACCTGGACCTGAACAATCCTGCCGATTACGCCCTGGGCATGAAGACCTTCAAGGAGCACACGCTGGAGAACATCCAGCACTACCTCCAGATGCAGAAGGACCAGGGCCTGTACATCAAGGTGGTCTTCCAGGCCAGGGAGCGCAACTTCGCCATCTCGGTGCGCAACAACGTGGAGATGACCAAGACCGAGCAGATCCGCATCTTCGACCGCATCGCCCGCTCGCGGGCCTTCAGCTCCATGGAAGAGGCCTTCGCCACGGTTCTGGACACCTCGGAGGGGGCCGGCCTGGGCATCGTCATCCTGATCCTGATGCTCAAGAAGATCGGGCTGGACGAGGACGCCTTCCACATCGAGGTGGAGAACGGGGAAACGGTGGCCACCCTGGCCATCCCCTTCTCCGAGGTGCGCATCCAGAAAATGGATCTGCTCACCCAGCAGATCATCCGGGAGGTGGAGAGCCTGCCCCAGTTCCCGGACAACATCGTATTTCTGCAGAAGCTGATCTCGGACCCCAACTCCGAGCTCACCGACATCGCCCGCCAGATCTCCACGGACCCCGCCCTCACCGCGGATCTGTTGAAGCTGGTGAACTCTGCCCAGTTCATGCTGCCCAAGCGGGTGGACAACATCGTGGAGGCGGTCAAGCTGGTGGGGATGAAGGGCCTGCGCAACCTGCTCTACACCCACGGGACCCAGAAGATCCTGGGCACCAAGTACGACGAGATGCGCTCCATGTGGCAGCACGCCTACCGCACGGCCTTCTACGCCTACAACCTGGCCAAGAGCTTCCGCAAGCGCAAGGACATCCTGGACGACGTGTACGTGGGGGGCATCCTGCACGACTTGGGCCAGATCATCATCGCCAGCCTGCGCCCCGAGCTGCTGGAGCGGATCAAGAAGTTCTGCAAGGAGAAGGAGATCCCCACCAAGCTGCTGGAGAGCTTCTCCATGGGACTGAACCACGCCGAGGTCGGGGCCCTGGTGGCCAAGAAATGGAACTTCCCGGAGCAGCTGGTGGCGGCCATCCGCTTCCATCACTCGCCCCTGGAGGCCCCCGAGGACTACCGCGACGTGGTGTTCAGCGTGTACCTAGCCAACTGCATCGCCGACCTGGAGCGCGAGCGCATCGTCCACGACCAGCTGGACTCGCGGGTGCTGATGGATTTCGGCATCAACGAGGACTCGCAGCTGGACCGCATCCAGGGGCGCCTGGCCGCCGCCTTCGAGCAGCAGAGCTCCCGTTTCTGATCCCCCCGGGCCCCCTCCGGCGCCCCGCCGGGACTTGACGAACGCCGCTGAATATAGTATTCTTACTATATATCAGATCTCTGGAGGTTGGAAATGTCGGTAACCCTCTACAGCACGCCCAGCTGCGGCTTCTGCACCAAGGCCAAGAGCTTCTTCCGCGAGAAGCACATCCCGTTCACGGAGTACAACGTGGCCTCCGACCAGCGCAAGGCCGAGGAGATGGTGCGCAAGTCCGGGCAGATGGGAGTGCCCGTGATTGATATCCACGGGAAAATCATTGTAGGTTTCAACCAGCCGGAGATCGAGCGCGCCCTGAAGCGCTGAAATCCTCCGGGTGAGGAGGTCCCCGTGCCGGCAGTGAAGACGACCCTGGAGTGGAGCGGCGATATGAGCTTCGCCGCGGAGCTGCACGGACACCGCCTGACCGTGGACGCGGACCCCAGGTTCGGCGGCCGGGATCGTGGTCCCCGCCCCAAGACCCTGGTGCTGACCGCCCTGGGCGGCTGCACCGGTATGGACGTGGTTTCGTTGCTGAAAAAGATGCAGGTGCCTTACGACGCCCTGTCCGTCGAGGTGGAGGGGGAGTCCCGCGAGGAGCACCCCCAGATCTACACCCGCATCCATATCCGCTACATCCTGAAGGGCAGCCAGTTGGACCGGGACAAGATCGACAAGGCCATCGGCCTGTCCCTGGACAAGTACTGCGCGGTCCACGCCATGCTCTCCAAGACCGTGCCCATCAGCCACGAGGTGGTGCTCAACCCCTCCTGAGGCCGGGCGCC
>MIBK01000203.1:0-2159 GCA_001829505.1 Spirochaetes bacterium RBG_16_67_19
AGATCGACGAGATCACCATGATTCTGGAAAAATACCTGGAGAAGTGAGGAAAAGGAGCGAACCATGACCAGCAAGACTTTGAAAGTGGAAGGAATGAGCTGCCACCATTGCACGGACTCGGTGACCCGGGCCGTGCGCGCCCTGGCCGGGGTGAAGAGCGTGGAGGTAAGTCTGGAGAAGAAATCAGCCGAGGTGAGCTGGGACGAATCCGTCCTGGCCGAAGAGAACCTGGCGGCGGCCATCGAGGGGGAAGGCTACAAGGTCGTTCCCTAAGGCGGCAGCTCCGCGCGGCCCGAGCCGCGGTAGCGGGCGTAGGGATTGCCGAAGGCCCGCAGGCGCAGGAAGTGCTGGAGGAACACCGCGTAGCGCAAGGGCGGGAGGAAGAACAGGTAGCCGTCGCGGCCCGTTGAGCTGTAGAAAAGTTCCAGCTTGCAGTTGCTCTCCACCAGCACCGAGGTGATTTCCCCGTACCGGTACGCCTGCGTCCAGGCCAGGTTGCCCTTTTCCAGCTCGAGCAGGCGGGAAATCCCCTGAGGCCCGGACAAGCCCTTGCCCTCCAGCAGGACAAAGCCCGTTCCGCAGGCGGAGCAAACCAGACGCCCATCGTCGTGGCCTTGCAGGCCGAAGGGCACTTGGCACTGCGGGCACAGGTACACCAGTTGCTCGGCATCACGGGCCGGCATCGGCCGGACCAGGGCCCGGCGGCGGGAAAAGCGCGGCTGCTGCTCGAAGTTCCCGTGGAGCTCCGCGGTGAGGATCGGCACCTTGGGCTTCTCCAGCAGACGGAACACCGCCGGCTCGCAGGCGGATTCGCCGTACCAGCTGCGCGCCCCCTCGGGGTACATGCCCACCGCTCGCCGGTTTCCAGCAGCCGGAAGGCGGCCATGATCGGGCGCAGGTCGGCCCGCCCGAGCACCAGCGGGATGCAGCCCAGGCCTTTGAAGTACAGGCGCCCCAGCCATTGCCGGAACAGCACGGCGGTGGCGATGTAGTGCACGCGGCGGGGCAGGTGGAAGGCCATGAAGTAGGGATCCATGTAGTTGCGGTGCAGCGCGATCAGGAAGAACGGCCCGCTGCGCGGCACCTGCTCCAGGCCGTGCAGCCGCAGGCCGCACCACAACATAGGTCAGGTGCAGGGACCAGAAATATATCGATGGGATGAGAAAGCCCGTGCCGCGGGCGTAGCGCCGGTACTATCCGGGAAGCGCCGGTGCAGGGCCGGCTCCTCCAGGAAGCGGGCGTGCGCGGCCCACAGCAGGAGGGCCAGCGGCCCGCCGGCCAGCAGGCCTCCCGGACTGCCTAGCGCAAGGGCCGCGCCCAACAGCAGAAGCTGAAGGCCCGCGCTCAGCGGGTGGCGGATGACCTGAAAGGGACCGCTTTCCGCCAGGCGGCCATCCCCCGCGGCGGCCAGCAGCCCGGCTCCCAGGAGGCAGCGTATCAGGGACCAGAGGAGCAGCCTGGCAACCACTGCCCGGATACCGTAGTCTCAGGGCGCGCCGGCTGTAAAGTCTACCTCCACCAGGGCGCGCGGCCAGGCCTCCGGCTCGGGAAAAATCGCCAGGTAGCGGCGCAGGCGGAAGCGCGGTCCGACCGTGAGCTCGGCAATGGTCGTGCCTCCGGCGGTGCGCACGGCACCGGCCAGCAGCACCTTGCGCTTCAGGGCCTGCGGGCCCGGCTGCAGGAGCAGGTCCTCCCCCGCGCGCCGGATCGTGACCGGGGCGTGCTCCGCGGCCAGATATTGGGCCAGCCTCTCGGCGGCCCGGGGAAAAAAGCGCTCAGGCAATTCCAGCCGCAGCCGCATCTCGGCGACCTGCGGCGGATGCGCGGCGGGCGTCGGCAACGCTTCCGGCAGCGCGGCCAGCGCCTCCGGCTCCCAGGCGATGAGGGCGAACACGGAGCGGCCGTACCAGGGGGGGAAACGCTCCCGCGGGCCCAGGCCGGCGAACAGGGTTTCCCGTACGGACAGCAGGTTCTCGGCCAGCGCAGGGTGGCGTTCCAGCAGACGGCGCAGCATCCAGGCTTCCAGCCACTCCGGGGAGCCGCCCGCCGCTTCGCGCGGCACCTCCAGGGCCATGTACACCGGCTTCAGGCGGGCCTTGCGGCGCATCAGCTCCGTCATGGCCGCGGGAGCCTCCGCCGTCAGGCGCGGTGCCGGTAGG
>MIBK01000203.1:2176-3180 GCA_001829505.1 Spirochaetes bacterium RBG_16_67_19
CGGCTGACCGCGGGCGAGGTTCTCACGGGCACGCAGGTATTGCGAATACCGCGCCTCGGCCTTCACCGGTGTGCGCACGAAGCCCAGCGGAAATGGGTAGTCCGGGGCTTTCTCGGCGCCCAGGTCCGCGGCCTCCCGCGGGTGCTCCCGCAGCCACCGCTCCAGGACCTTCCAGGCGGCGGCCGGCAGCTCCCGATCGAAGCACAGCCCGGCTCCGGCCAGGGCCTCCAGCGGCTCGTGCAGCCAGTAGCCGCCGAGGGCCAGCACCTGCGAGGCGGCGTACTCCGGCCAGGAGGAGGCCAGCCGGAACTCGCCGACGGTTTCCACCGCGTCGCGCGCCTCCCGGACCAGGGGCTCCCACTCCGCTTCCTGCAGGAACAGCCGGTCGTGGGCCAGGGGGGTGAAGGGCATGCGCACCAGGCGGTTGAAGCTGAACACCAGGCGCATCCCGCGTTCCCGCATCCGGCCGCGCAGCCAGCCCAGGAAGGCCCGGAACTCCGCGAAGTCCTCCGGCTGCTCGTAGCCGGTCAGCAGATAGAAAAGCTTGGCGTCGCGCGCCCCGCCGGCCAGCAGGCGGTCCAGGAGCTGCCGGACCGAGCCTTCCTCCAGGCGCTTCTGCAGAAAGGCGCGCAGCCGGCCGCTGATGCCCTCCACCCCGAGGGTGTAGCTGCGCTTGCCCGCGGCCAGCTCCATTTCCAGCAGTCCCGGGGTGCCGTTCAGGATGTCCGCGCGCTGGCTCATGAAGTTGACCTGGGCGAACAGGCGATTGCACTCCATGAGCAGCAGGGGCAGGTCGGGGTGGGTGTTCACGTTGAAGCTGGCCAGCTCCAGGGTCTGGGCCCCGGTGGAACGCTTCAGGCGCAGGGCGGCCTGCAGCAGCTCGCCGGCGGGCACCGGACGATAGGGCCGGCGCTCGAAGCCTTCGAAGCAGAAGGAGCAGCGGAAGGGGCAGCCGTAGGAGAGCTCCAGGCGCGCCGTGGCCGCCTCCGGTCCGGACAGCACGG
>MIBK01000203.1:3358-3711 GCA_001829505.1 Spirochaetes bacterium RBG_16_67_19
GACCTGACCCTCTCCTTCGCCGAAGAACAGGCCGTCGGCCAGGCAGTCCCCGTCCGGGAAGATCAGGCCCTGCGCGGCCATGGCGCTGGAGCCGCCCACGATGAGCAGCGGGAAGGCCTCCCGGCCGGAGGAGCGCAGGGGCACTCCGGCCTGGCGCAGCAGGTGATACAGGTTGACGAGCTCCAGGTGGTAGGAGCAGGAGGCCAGCAGCAGGTCGTAGTCCTCCATCGACCTGCGGGAAGCCAGGCCCGTGATCAGGGGCACTCCGGAGGCCTCCAGCAGCCGGCGATCGGCCTCCGGCGGGAAGAAGCAGAAGTCCAGCCAGGCTCCCGGCACCGCGGCGCGCACGGCCC
>MIBK01000203.1:3729-11127 GCA_001829505.1 Spirochaetes bacterium RBG_16_67_19
GGGTGGAGCGGTCCACGTCCCGGTAGGGTGAGAGGCGGAGCACCAGCACACGCAGGGAGGCCTCAGCCCAGGAGGGGTTGCCCAGCCGGGGAGCGGCGGCGAAGAGCCCGGCCTGGCGCAGGCGGTGCCAGGCCCCGTCGAAGAAGGCGCCGTAGTCGGCCATGCGCGGGACTCTCCTGGCTCTGGCCTTCCGGGGGCTACAGCCGCAGGAAGCCGAACACCATGGCCGCGGCCCCCAGCAGGGTGAAGAGCACCAGCACCAGGCCGCCGGCCGTCTGCCAGCGGTAGATGTGGCCGGTCTTGTTCAGGCTGTTGGAGAAATGCAGGGTCTCCAGGTCGAAGCCCTTCTTCCAGGTCAGCTCCAGCGCGGTCAGGAAGGCCGCGCCGACCAGCAGGGCCAGGGCCAGGACCCAGCCCTGGGCGCCCTGCAGGGCGGATTTCATGGGCAGGTAGGCGGCGGGCAGCTCCGAGCCGAAGAACTCGCCAATCAGCAGGAAGAAGGGCGCGTAGATCGAAAGCTCGCCGGCGAACAGCAGGGCGGAAGCGGCCGCGGCGGGCAGCACCCACAGGGCATCCGGCCAGCTCGGAGGCACCAGCAGGAACAGCAGGATGGCCCAAATCCCCGAGGCGCGGCCGCGGCGCACCAGGCCCAGGTTCTGGACGAAACCGAACACGAACAGGGCCGCGGCCAGGCGGGCCAGGGTCAGGTACGGCTGGCCGGGGTGGGCCAGGGGCAGGGAGTCGAACAGCCCCGGAAGCGGCGGGAAGGCCGGCGGCCGCCAGGACCAGCCGGAGGCCTGCAGGCTGAAGAAGGCTGCGCCTAACAGGGCCCCGATCAGCGTGGGCAGCAGCACGGTTCGCGCCCGGAAGGCCCGGAAGCGCAGCAGGACGAAGGGATTCAGCCCGCGGGGCAGCAGGAACCACAGCAGCGGCAGCAGGGAACCGAGCAGGGGCGGGAGCACCTGAGGCATGAAGTCCGGCTTCAACGACAGCAGGCCCAGGCCGGCGCGCAGGCCCAGGGTCAACAGCACGAACAGGCCGATCATCCAGCCCAGCGGCTGCCCGCTGGGCGTGGCGCGCCGCCGGCGGGTCTGGGCATTGCCTTCCGCGTTGCGCTTGAAGGACAGCAGCTTGTTGGCGAACCAGGAGCCTCCGGACCAGGCGGCCATGCCGCCGCCTTTCTCCAGCGGGGCCAACTCGGCGGCGGGGATGGAGGAGACCAGGTATTGGGCGTCGGCCCGGGAAGCCCGGGCGCCGTCCCGGGAGCTGAAGACCAGGACCGGCTGGCGCAGGCGGGAGATGCGGAGATAGGGCGAAGCGTGGCGCATGGCCCGCTCCCCGCGGCGATAGGCCTCCGCGGTGAGGCCCGGGGAAAGAAGGCGCGCTAAACCGCGCACGTGCGCGTCCGGCTGCGGCAGGCCCCAGCGCTCGCCGGCCAGGAGGCGCACCGCCTCGCCCAGCTTCTCGGCGGAAGGCTCCCCGGAGGGCTCGGGCTCCAGCGTGCCGGTGCCGTCGCCGGCCAGCAGCGGGTCCAGCAGGATCAGGGAGGAGACGTCGCGCGGCCGGGCCTGCGCCAGGCGCAGCGCCAGGCGGCAGGAATCCAGGTGGCCCAGCAGGTGCACGCTGGTGGCCTTCAGCTTCAGGCGGATCAGGTCCAGTCCGGCGGCCAGGGGCTTCAACAAATCCTCATCGGCCGCGGCGGCGGGATTGCGCTTGGAGCCCGGAAACTCCAGGTAGCAGACCGGGAAGTACTCACGGAAGGAATCCAGCAGGTCGTGCATCACCTCGTGGCTGAAAGCGGGGTGGGCCTGCAGGGCCACCACCGGCGGGGCGCCGCCCCGGGGCCCCGTGATCTCCACCCACAGGGAGCCCAGGCGCTCCCCGGCGCAGTCCAGGGAGCCGGGCACCAGGGCGTCGTAGGCTCCGGCGGAGTCCTGGGGCCACAGCCGCCCCACCGCCATGGTGAAGGCATGCTGGCAGTGCCCGCAGCGCAGGCGCGCGCTGCGCCCCCGCGGGAAGTGCGGTGGCACCCGCACCTGTCCGGCGAAGCCGCAGCTTGGACAGCGGAAGCGCATGGGAAGCATCTTGGGGGATTTGCGTGGAATTGTCAAACTGACCGCAACCCACTATCCTGGGGTGAAACGCCACACATGAAAACCCTGGTGATCGTCAACCCAAAGGCCGGCAGGCGCGTCTTCCTGAACCTGTACCTCCCGCAAGTCCTGCGGGTGTTGAAACGCGGGGGGATATCCTATCGGGTCCTGTACACGCGCTACGAGGGGCACGCCACCCGCATGGTAGCCCGCCTGCGACAGTGGGCGGACCTGATCACCGTGTTCGGGGGGGACGGCACCGTGCGGGAGGTGGTGAAGGGACTGGGGGATCAGTCGCTGCCCATCGCCATCATCCCCTTCGGGACCGTGAACGTGCTGGCCCTGGACCTGGGGATCCCCTTCAACCCGGTGCAGGCCGCCGCCGTGGTTGTGAACGGCAAGAAGCGGCGCATCGACGTGGGGTACATGAACGGAGAGCCGTTCCTGCTGATGGTTTCCACCGGCCTGGACGCCCTGACGGTGCACAACGTGGACCTGCGCACCAAACGCGTGATCGGGCGCATCGCCTATCTGATTTCCGCGATCGTCACCATTGCCACCTACCGGGCGCGGCGCGTCTGGGTCAACATCCCGGAAACGGGCCTGCGCGACCGCGGCTACCTGGCCATCGTGGCCAACTCCCGCTACTATGCCGGCCCTTACCGCATCGCCGACCAGACCCGCATCGACGACGGCCTGCTGGACGTGGTGCTGTTCAAGCGCCGCTCGGTGGCCGCCATGCTGCGCCTGCTGGCCGGGATGCTGTTCAACCGCACGCGTTTCCTGCGCGACGTGGCCTACTACCGCTGCACGGAGGTGGAGCTGAGCTCCCGCCGCCGCCAGAAGATGCAGATGGACGGGGACAAGGCCCCCAGCACTCCGGCGCGGGTGTGGGTGAAAAAGAGGCACTTGAGCGTGCTGGTGCCGCGGAAGCGCGGCGCGGGCCTCATTCCCCGATGATCTTGACCAGCACCCGCTTGCGCCGCTTGCCGTCGAACTCGCCGTAGAAGATCCTCTCCCACGGCCCGAAGTCCAGCTTGCCTGCGGTCACCGCCACCACCACCTCCCGGCCCATGATGGTTCGCTTCAGGTGGGCGTCGGCATTGTCCTCGTAGCCGTTGTGCCGGTAGCGGGAGTAGGGCTTCTCCGGGGCCAGCCCCTCCAGCCAGGTCTCGAAGTCCTGGTGCAGCCCGCCCTCGTCGTCGTTGATGAACACGCTGGCGGTGATGTGCATGGCGTTGACCAGGGCCAGGCCTTCCCGGATGCCGCTCTCGGCCAGGGCCTGCTCGACCTGGGGGGTGATGTTGAGGAACTCGCGCCGCTTGCGGATCTCGAAGGCCAGCTCTTTGCGGAAGCTCTTCATGATTTCCCCTTTGAGGGCCAGTTTACTATTTTCTATCCTGGTATGTCAGGGCTTCGTGGGAACGCGGCAGCTCTCGCAGCAACTCTTGTGGCGACGGCGCTACTGGCCGGTCTGGCCTGCGCCGGCCGGGCTTACGCCGACCCGGCGCAGGCGGAAAGCTATGCGCGGCTGGGACGGCTGTACGCGGAGCAGGGCAGGGAGCAGGAGGCGGAGGCCGCCCTGGAGCAGGCCCGGCTCCTGGAAAGCGAAGAACCCTTCGTCTATTTCTGGCTGGGCCGGCGGCAATCCTCCCCGGAGCGCCTGGTGGAAGCGGTGGGCAGGGCGGTGCGGCGGCGCGGGCTCCTGGACGCGGCGGCGATGCAGGCCTTGTCCGGCGCTTCGAAGCCGGACCCGGACGCCGCCGAGGAGGCCGGGCGGCTGAGGCTCGAGCTGGAAGGCCTTTTCCACGAAAGCCTCCGGCTGCTTCGCCAGTTGGAGGGGGCGACCCTCTACGAGCGGGACCTGCGGCGGCTGATCGCCTGGTTTCCGTCCAACCGGGAGCTCAAGACGGCCCTGGGACACCACCTGGCCGTGGAGGAAAGGTGGGAGGAGGCCGCCGGCCTTTGGCAGGGCCTGCTGCGCGCCGAACCGCAGATCGCCGAAGCGCAGCTTGGGCTGGCGATCGCCCTGGAGCGGTTGGGGCGGGTGGAGGAGGCGGCCCTGGCCTTCCTGCGGGCCGTGGAGCTGGATCCGCGCAACCCCGCGATCTACGACAGCCTGGTCCGGGTCTACGCCGGGCGGGAGCCGGAGCTGCGCACCCTGCTGGCCGACCGCGCCTGGCGGGATACGCGCAATCCCGTCCTGTTCCGCCGGCTGGCGTGGCTGGAAGAGCGGCTGGGATTGGAGCAGGCCGCTGCCGGGCACCAGTTGCGGGCCGAGCGGCTGGAGGCCGAGCCCTGAGCTGATTTTCTTCCGCGCTTCCCTATCCTGACTGAAACTGTTATCTTCTTGGCTGGCACCGAGAGGGGGGAGGATGCGACGGGCAAGAGCCTCGCTGCTGGTGCTTTTTATTTTCCTGGTCGCCGCGGAAGCTTGGCCGCAACAGGTTCGCGACGGGCCGGGGAGCGACCAGGATTACTGGACCTCGCTTTCCCTGTTCCAGGCCAACTGGAGCCCGTACAGCTGGCAAACCTCCGGCACTAAAATCTACGAATACTTCATCAACCGCAGCACTGACAATCCGCCCACCAGCGGTTTCTCCGGCACCATCCAGGCGGCTCGCGAACCGACGGACCCGCCCCCTGCCTCCTTGAGCGCGATCGTGGGCTTCGCCGACAACGAACGGTATTACACCTGGATCCGCGCGGTGGAGGGCGGAGTGCCGGTTTCCCTCTGGGCGCGCTCGGACGGTTTCCTGGTGGACAGCGAGGTGCCCGTACCCAGCATCAGCGTGCCGGCCGCGCCCATGAGCGCCAGCACCAGCCTGGCGGTGACCTGGTCCGCGGTGGATGCCTACAGCGGGGTGGACTGGTACGAGGTGCAGGCCCAGACCGACGGCGGCCTCTGGCAGCCCTGGCTGTCCATGACCAAGACCACTTCGGGCACCTACGTCGGAGCCAACGGCAAGACCTATTTCTTCCGCGTGCGCGCGCGGGACAAGGCGGGCAACCTCAGTGACTGGGAGGTTTCCGCGGCTGCAACCGTGAACGCGCTGGGCTCCTCCCTGTCCCTCAGCGCCAGCCCGCCGACCCTGAGCTTCGGGGCGGGGCAGAGCCAGGCCGCCCTCACCCTCAAGCTCCAGCCCCAGGGAACCGGCACCTTGACCCTGAGCTCCCTGCAGGAGAGCCGAGTCTACCCGAGCTGGGGCAAGGAGGACGGTCCCAAGGAGCCGCTTTCCGGCTCGCTGACCGGAGGCCTGAGCCAGAGCCTGGACCGCGCCGTGGGGCTGACGGCGCTGCAGCGCAGCAAGGCCCTGGGGACCTCCACCAGCGGCTCCTTCTCCCTTACCTTTCTGATCCAGGGCACCGACCCGCAGGGCCAGCCAGTCCAGGGGGCCGTCACCGTCCCCGTGGCGGTGAGCGAGACCCCGCCTTCGGGTCTCCTGCTTTCCGGAGTGAAGCTGGAGCTGCCCGCCTCCCCGTATTACAAGGGCGACCAGGTGAAGGCCCGGGTGAAGATCAGCGCCGTGGGCGCCGGTACGGTGCAGGGCCAGGTGCTGGTGGACGGCTCGGCAGGCTGGTCCCCCAATCCGGCTTTCACCGTGCCGGTCAATGGGGACACCCAGTTCGACACGCTGGACGGCCTGCCCACGGGCTCCCCGGGCCTGCACACCGTGCAGGTCAAGATCGCCAGCCCCGTCAGCCTGGAGGACGATACCAGCTACACGGTCAGCGACGCCTCACCACCCCTGCCCGCGGTTCTGGTGCTCGTGCCGGGGGTGGCCGAGCTCAAGGACCGGGCCGGCACGGTCCTGGCCTCCCAGGGCCAGGATGCCCAGGGCAGTTACGAGGAGTTCCTGCTCAACGGCACCGGGACCCTGCGCCTGCCGTCGCTGGGAGGGACCGAGCTCACCCAGGCCGCGGTGAAGGACCTGCAGGTGCGGGTGTACGGGTCGCCGAATGCGATCCCGCAGATCCGCGGCGGCACCGTGCAGAAGCAGGCCTCGGGAGCCGCGGTGCTGGTGCAGGCCGCGGACGGGTACCTGCGCCTCAAGAGCGTGCGCTTCCAGGGCCAGGCCAACCCGCCGGCGGACCACCTCCTGGCCGGGGCGGCCCTGTACCTGCCGGCACTGGGCCAGGAGCTGCTGGCGCTCGAAAACCTGAAGATCGACGTGCAGGGCGTGGCTGACGGCGGCTACTCCAAGACCGTGAGCCAGGAGTCGGTGTTCACGGCCTTCGGCCTGGAGTTCCACATCCACGACCTGTTCGGCGGATTCAATCCTGAGCACAAGGCCGTAACCGTGGCCAGGGAGAGCGCCAAGAACCGCTGGGCCATCGGCCTGGCCGGGGCCGTGCGTCTGAAGGCCAAGACCGGCGCGAGCACGACCAGCACCGAGCTGGCCCAGTTCCCGAACACCGCCTTTCGCTTCTATACCGACGGCAGCGCCTCCGCCGACGTCTCCTTCCCGGCCAAGTCCTACGCGCTGATCCCCGGCCTGCTGGCCTTCACCCAGCTCGCGATCCTGCCCCAGGGCGGCGGGCTGGTGGCGCGTCTGGCCGGGGGCCTGAAGAACCTGCCCGCGCCGCTGGACCAGGCCTCGGAGCTGCCGGTGGAGCTGCTCCTGACCCCGCAGGGCAATGCGGCCCCCGGTCCGCCGGTGTTGAAGGAGCTGCAGGCGGGCGGAGGAGGCCACGGCCTGGGCAATGACTCCAGCGAGTGGGACCTGGGCCTGGCCACCGTGGACCTGACCTATGTGTCCCTCGCGCTCCCCGTCAACCAGGGAGTCCTGGACCTGGATCACGGCCAGCTCGATCTGGGGGTGGACCTTTACCTGGACTTGCTCAACCCCGACGGTTCCGCGCCGGCGGCGGAGGGCAGGCGGTTGAGCTTCGGGGAGCTGGACGGCGCGGGCTCGCTCAAGGGCGGGCTGGTGTTGGGATTGGACGGGAAGCCCGTCTGGCCGGCGCCGACCCATACGGAGGCCCTGGCGGGCAAACGGCTGCGGGTGGCCCCGGTGGAGCTGGCCTTCAGCCAGTTCCAGGTGCTCCCCGAGCCCTTCAGCCTGCGGCTCTCCGGCGCGGTGGTCGTCGGCCTGCCAGGGGTTTCCGGGGAAGTGCCGTTCGCCAACCTGCAGGTCAAGCTCAACGGGGACCTGGGCAACCTGGCCAAGGCGGTGCAGGACGGGGGCGGGGGCACACTGGAGCTGCTGGGCGCGGTGCAGATCGCGGTGGAGGTGGTGAGCTGGTCCAACGCTCCGGGGAAGCTCACCTTCCAGGGGGATTTCACGACCGGCTCGGGCGGCGC
>MIBK01000203.1:11241-16930 GCA_001829505.1 Spirochaetes bacterium RBG_16_67_19
CCTGACCGTGTACAGCGCCTCCGGGCCGGGAGGGGAGTCCACCGGCCTGGTGGTGCAGGGGGCCTCCCTGGCCCTGGCCGACGCCCTGACGCTGAAGCTGGACATGGAGTACAACGCGGCGCCGTTGTCGCTGCGCTTCGCCGGCTCCCTGAAGCTGCCCGTCGGCGGGGTGGAGGTGGATGCGGCGGGCAAGCTGACGGATGACGGCGGTAAGCCCTCCGTGGGCCTGTTTGCCATCGCCAAGAACCTGCCCCCGATCCCGGTGGCCCCGGCGGTGTTCATGAACGAGATCGGCGGCGGCTTCTTCATCAACCCCACGGCTTCCGATATCACCATGGTGCAGAGCCTGGCCCAGTTCCAGAAGCCGGAGATGAACGACGAGCTGCAGGACCGGCTGCCGGGCGGCAAGAAGTCCTCCTCGACCTCGTTTGCCCTCATGGTCCTGGGAGGGTTCTACGTTTCGGCGGAGTCCCTCTTGTCCGGCCGGGCCCTGCTGACCCTGACGGGCGGGTACCTGGATCTGCAGGCCGAGGCCCAGGCCGCCGGAGGGCTGGCCGACGGCAGGGGCTCCCTGACCATCTCCTGGAAGCCCTGGTACGGCGAGGGCTCGCTGAGCGTCGCGGTGGGCTTCCCCTCCTCCGGGGCCATCGTGAGCGGCAAAGGGGACGCCTCCTTCTACGTCTACGAGGGGGTCTGGGGGGTGACCGGCAAGGTGAGCCTTTCATTGCTGGGCGGCAGCCTCGGCCAGACGGAGCTGTTCCTCGGCACGCCGGGCTTCATGGTGCAGGCGGGGCTTTCGCGGAGCATCGACCTGTACATCATCTCCGGCAGCCTGACGCTCAAAGGGATGTTCTGGTACTACGCGCCCAAGGACAACATCGGGGCGTACGCCAGCATCGAGGCGGACGGGGATTTTCTGGGCGGCCTGTTCTCCGCCAGTGCCGGGCTGGAAGGGGCCCTGATCGTCAACCCGGGGGTCTTCCTGTACGCGGTGGGCCACGTCAGCGCCGAGGCGCTGGGCGTGACCCTGTACAGCGGCTCGGTGTGGGTCAGCCTGGGCTCCGGGGGCCTGGACGGGGGCAAGGGGCGCAATCACCAGTACGATCAGATGATCGCCGATGCCAAGGGCATGGCCGCGGCGCTCAAGCAGGCCAAGCAGGCGCTGATCGCCAGCCTGCAGGATGCCAAGCTCAAGCTGGCCGAGCTGGACGCGGAGAGCCGCAAGGTGGCCGGCCTGGCGCTGGTGGAGCAGCAGCAGAGCATCTTCTACGGCTTCCCGGTGGACTGGATCTTCGCCCAGGCCGAGGTGGGCAACTGGGCCCCCGGCGGGCTGCCGCCGCCCATCAAGACCTCCTACGACCGCCTGTTCGGCGCGGCGGCCAAGAGCCTGGTCGCCCAGCACAAGACCCTCACCGCCAAGCTGGACCAGTTCAACACCGAGCTGGCCGGGCTGGAAAAGCTCCGGCAGCAGGTTTCCACGCGCCTGGCCCAATATGAGGACATCCTGCTGGCGGACCTGCCGGCGGTGGCCGAGCTGGGAACGCTGGGCAGCCCGTTCCAGGGCTGGCAGGAGAAGACCGTGCAGGTGGCCGGCCAGAGCGCCAAGGTGACCTCCGGCTTCGCCCTGGACCAGGCCAAGGCCGAGAAGCAGGCGGACACCCTGGCCGGCCTGCGCGAGCAGTTCGCCGCCTACCAGGACGCCTTCATCCAGCAGGCCGGCACACTCGACGGGCGCCTCCGCAGCCTGGACGAGATCCTGTTCCAGGGGGAGGACTGCCTGACCCGCCTGAGCGAGCGCTTCGCCGGCATCCACTCCGAGCTGTCCTTCTTCACGGACGGCTTCGTGGACTTCCTGGGCGCCAACGCGGCCCACGCCGGGCAGAGCTACACCGCCGTGGACCCGTTGGAGGCCCAGATCAGCCAGGCCCTCACCGCCAAGGCCCAGGCCATGCTGAAGCCCAGTCCCCAGGCGCTGAAGAGCTGGATCTCCACCCGGGCCGACATCATCGAGGAGCTGCTCAACGTCGGCAAGACCCAGGGCCAGGCCAAGACCGAATATCCGGTGCATCCCTTCGAAGCCGGCGCCGACCTGGAGGGGCTGTTCCTGAAGACCGGGCTGGAGCTGTGGTACGAGCTGCCGCTGGCCGGGTGGAACCAGTCGATCATCAAGGCCCTGGTCCAGGTGGGCCAGAGCGTGGAAACCTTCCGCGCTTCGGCTATGGTGCTCTGGGCGGGCTGGGGACAATCCACGGCGCTGGTCGAGCAGGTGTACAGCCGCAAGGCGGAGCTGTACGACTTGCTGTACGAGATCTACGACCAGTTGAGCATCTACGGCTCCGGGCAGATCGGCGTGGCCGCTTCCGGCAACGCCGCCGGCTTCGCCGGCTGGGCCGCGGCCGGGTTGAGTTTCCGCACCGGGGAAATGGCCTCCGCCGTGAAGGCCCAGGCGCTCCCCCTGCCGCCGGGGGCCCAGCCGCCGCCCAAGCCCACCTTCGGTCCCAACCGCCCCCTGCAGTTCCTCGAGGGTGGGCCCCTCAGCGGCGGCGCGCCGGGCGCCGGTTACCCCCTGCCGCCGCCGCAGCCCCGACCCCTGGAGTCCCGCCCGCTGCCCGGGATCGCCGCCGGCACGTTCTCCCTGTTCACCGGGCTGGGCAGCATCCAGCTCAAGGAGACCGGCGCCAGCCTGCCGTCGAAGGGCGGCTACCAGAACCTGGATTCCTCGGCAGCGCCCAAGCTCCCGGCCCTGCCCCCCATGGCCTGGGTGCCGGTGACCGGATACTTCCAGGGCAAGCGGGCGGAGATCGCCCCCTACCTGGAGGTGCCCCAGGTCACTCAGCTTTCGGCCACGTTGGCCAGCCAGTCCCCGCTGGAGGCGCTGCTGGAGGCCCAGGTGGCCGGAAGCCATCCGGTGGCCGTGGTGGAGTACGAGTACCGCATCGAGCGGGCGCTGAGCGGCGGCTCCGGCCCGCAGGTTCAGGGACCCTACGGGGGCTTCTTCTACCAGGGTCCGCCCAAGCCTCCGGTGCAAAAGCCTCTGGGTCTGGGGCCACCCGTCCAGTTCCTGCCGGTGCAGGCGACGGGCCAGCTGGCCCCGCTCGCGGCGCCGTCCTCCCCGGGCCAGGCCCAGGTGGTGCTCAAGCCCACGCCCTGGCTCTCCCTGGGCTCGCTGCAGCAGTTCTCCCACCTGTTCCTGCCCGAGTTGAACGAGCCCGGCACCTTCCGCCTGCTGGTCAAGCTGCGGGGGGCCGGCGGCAAGAGCATTGTCCGGCAGGGGACCTTCCAGGTCGGCTATGCGCAGCAGACCAGCAAGCCCTTCAGCTCGGCCCTGGACGCCTCGGACAAGAGCGCGCCGACGGTGCCGGTGGTGGGCCTGCAGGGAGCGGCCACCTCGGGCAAACAGATCCTCTACGCCCAGTGGCAATCACAGGACCCGGAATCCGGCATCCAGTCCTACGCCTATGCGGTGGAGCCGGACACCGCAGCCGGGGGCCAGGCAGCGGCCCAGAAGGCTTCAGGCAAGAAGAGCGGGGTCACCTCCACGATGGAATTCCTGCAGTCCGGCGCTTTCAGCCAGCTGGCCGCGGATGCGCCCATCGTGGCGGGCTCCGGATGGGTGAACGCCGGGGGGCGGACCGAGGCCAACATCCGGCAGCTGGACCTGCAGCAGGGCCAGCAGTACGTGGTGAAGGTGCGGGCCACCAACGGCGTCGGCCTGAGCAGCGTGGGCAGCTCGGCCCCCATCCTGGTGGACGCCACCGGCCCGGTTGCCCCGCAGATCCAGAGCTTCCAGCAGACCCAGGCCGACGGCAAGGCCAATTCGGTCGCTTTCAGCATCGTGCCGGCCTCCGACCCGGAATCCGGGATCAGCGGGCACAGCTTCGCCCTGGGCCATTCCGAAAAGGACGAGGCCGTCTTCCCCTGGACCGCGCTGCAGGGCACCACGGCCACCGTGGTGAACCTGCCCCTGCCGGAGGGCGAGCAGGTGGTCCTGAAGGTGCGGGCCTTGAATGGGGCTTCCACTCCCGCCGAGGCCAGCGCCGCCCTGACCCTGCACTACCCGGATTCCAGCCCGCCTTCCAAGCCTTCGGTCCTGACCCAGCCGGCCAACTTCTCCTCGGACACCGGGAAGATCGCGATCTCCTGGTCCGCGGCCCAGGACCCCGATTCCGGGGTTCTCTTCTATGAATACGGGCTGGGAAGCATCCCGGACCTCCAGGACGTGCTCCCCTGGAGCCCGGTGCCCGGGGCCTCCACCGCCTACCTGTTGGGCCAGGCTCCCCAGAGCACCGCGGCCTATTCGGCCACGGCAGCGGCCCCGTTGAAGGACAAGCAATCCTATTACGCCCAGGTGCGGTCGACCAACGGGGTGGGCCTGCGCTCGCTGGCTTCCTCGCTGCCCGTGCTGATCGACCTGAGCCCCCCGCTCGCCAGCCTGAGCGCCCCGGCGGAGAACAAGGGAAGGATCACCCTGAAGCTGGACCTGCAGGCCTCGGACGCGCAGTCCGGGGTGGCGGAATACCGGGTCCTGGTCTGGCCGGTGGAGAGCCCGCTGTCGACGCTCCCAGGGGCCCTGCCAGGCGGGGCCTGGGCGCTCCCGGCGGCCGGCTGGAGCATGCCGGGCACGCTGCAGGGCAGCTTCCAGCTCAAGGGCCAGTCCGGGTCCGGCGGGCCGGCCTTCAAGCTCGCGCCCATGCCCCAGGGGAAGCCGCCCTGGTTCGCCAGCGGCTGGAAGAAGCTTTCCGCGGGCGCGCCCCCGCAGAGCCTGGACGTGGAGCTGCTGGTTTCCGGCTTTCCGGACAAGGGACTGCAGTACGGGCAGTCGTATACCGTGGCCGTGGAGGTGCGCAACGGGGCCGGCGGGGTCGGCGTGAGCAACCCGGCCGTGGTCAAGGTGGTGCCGCCGCCGCAGGGCTACCAGATGACGCCCAAGTTCAGCTTCTAGGGGGCCAGAGTGCGAGTGGATGGGCTCAACCTGGCGATCCTGACCGTTGTGCTCCTGCTGGCCGGGGTGCCGGCCGGGGCCCAGGGACGGCCGCCCGCCTGGGTGCTGCCGGCGGGAGACAAGGTGGTGATCGTGCTCGGGGAGGTTCCCCGGGAGGCGCGCGGCTTCCGGGTCTACCGCCGGGGCCCCGGGGAACGGGAGTGGGTCCCACTGCATCCCGAGCCGATCGAGGCCGTGTCCGATCCCTACCAAGCCCGGGAGCTGATGGGCCAGGACTTCGACTGGATCGCCCGGCGCACGGACAGCATGGACCCGGAAGCGGTGTGGCGCAAGCTGCGCGCCCAGAGGGGTCTGGCGGAGGTGCTGTCCCTGGTCAGCAACGGACTGCGCCTGGCCCTGGGCCGCGGCTTCGTGGATCTGGACGTGCGCGCCGGCCTCTCCTTCAGCTACCGCGTACTGCTGCTGGACGCCCAGGGCCGGGAGGTGGCCCGGGTGGAAAAGGAGCTGCTGGTCTCCGAGCCCAGGCCGCCGGCGCCCGTGCAGCGCCTGCGGCTCGAAGGGCGACGGGAGGTTACGCTGCGCTGGGACTACCCCCCGTACCGCGGGGGCGCCCAGGACCTGGCGGTGGGCTTCCTGGTTTACCGGCAGCGCGCGGGAGGCCAGGCCGAGCGCATCACCCCGGTCCCGGTGCTGCGCATCGAGGGGCAGCTCGCCTACGTGGACCGGGAGGCCGAGGAAGGGGCGAGC
>MIBK01000203.1:16955-17305 GCA_001829505.1 Spirochaetes bacterium RBG_16_67_19
ACCTGTTGGGCGTGCGCAGCCCGGCCGTGCGCTCCGCGGCTTTCACCCTGGCCGACACCACCGCTCCTCTGGCGCCCCTCGGGGTCACCGCCGCGGACACTGCAGAAGGGGTGCTGGTGGTCTGGAGCGCTTCCGCGGAGCTGGACGTGGACCACTACGAAGTGTTCCGCGGCTCCGGGCTGCGGCAGCCGTTCCAGCGCATCAACCCCTCCCCGGTGGCCCCCGCCCGGCCCCGCTTCCTGGACGCGGAAGCCGAGCGGGGCCGGAGCTGGTTCTACAAGGTCGCCGCGGTGGACCGGGCCGGGAATTCCAGCGAGCTGTCCGGGCCCGCGGCGATCGTGCCCGCGGAC
>MIBK01000203.1:17587-17783 GCA_001829505.1 Spirochaetes bacterium RBG_16_67_19
CGCCACGGTGGAGGTTCGCGTTCCGGACAAGGATCCCCCCGCTCCGCCCGCCGCGCTTAGCGCCCGCTCCACCGGCCGCGGAGCGGCGGCCCTGCGCTGGCAGCCGGACCTGGCCCCGGACCTGGCGGCCCAGCGGGTCTACCGGAAACAGGCGGGAGCCTTCGAGAAGGGCGCCGAGCTGGGCCCTCAGGCCTCC
>MIBK01000203.1:17797-20418 GCA_001829505.1 Spirochaetes bacterium RBG_16_67_19
CTCGGTCCGGCGTGGGACCGGCTACGTCTACCGCCTGACCAGTGTGGATTCCTCCGGCAACGAGGGCCCTCCCTCCGCCGAAACGCGCCTGATCCCCACGGATCTGGAGCCTCCGGAGCCTCCCGCGGGCCTGGCCGCGAAGCGCCTCTCCCGGGGCATCGAACTGGAGTGGAGCCCGGTGCCGGCCGACGACCTGGCGGGGGACCTGATCTACCGGGCGGCTTACCCCGGCGCGCCCTTTGAACTGCTCGCCCGGCAGCCCGCCGGCGCCGTGCGCTATGCCGACCGGCAGGGCCAGGAGACGCAGGCGTACGCCGTGGCCGCGACCGATTCTTCCGGCAACGTGGGGCGCCAGGCGGCCTTCCCGCCCCCCGGGGACGGGCCATGAGCCGGGGGCCGCGCGCCTGGAGGCCGGCGGCTGCCGCTTTGCTGCTGGCCTGGATCCAGGGGCAGGGCTTCGGGCAGGAACAGATCATCCGGGTCCTGCCGGACGACGGAAAGGCTGGGGTGCAGGCGCAGTGGCGGACGCCGCGCCCGGAGAGCGGAGCGCTGCCGGCGCGCACCGAGATGTTCGGGCGCGTTTCCGCCGCGGCGGCCGGGGGGCTGGCCGCCGGCGGGGAGAACCTGCTGGACGTGCAGACCGATTCCAATCTTACCATCCGCCAGCCCCTGGGCGCCGGCGCGCAGCTGCAGCTCACCGCCCGGGCGCTGCGCAGCAGGGGAGTGGGGGAGACGCGCCAGGCCTACGAGGGGGGCCTGGACCTGCTGGCCGAGCGCTGGTCGCTGGAAGCCGACGGATCCTTCCGCCGGGACGAAGGGGAGGTGGAATCCTTGAGCAGCCGCGGCCAGGATGCCGCGCTGCAGGGCAAGCTCAGCACGACCCTCCTGCCCACCCTGCCCATCTCCCTGAGCTACGCCCACAACTGGACCGACCGGGAGCAGAGCGACCCCACCCCGGCCAGCAGCCAGAGCCGGGTGCTCTCTGATGTGGTGCTGCTGAAGGCGGCGGGCACCCTGGGCTCCATGGAGCTGGATCTGGAGGGGGCGTTGGAGGACGCCACGGATGAGGAGACCTCCACGCGGTCCCTGGGGGCCAGCGGGCTGCTCTCCCTGGGCTTGCCGGTTTCGCGTTTCCTGCAGGTGCGTCTCGGCCTGGTACCGGTGTTCAACAACGTGGAGTACCTGTCCACGGGCGCCGCGCTGAGCACCCGCTCGCTGGAATCCAGCCTGGGCCTGGTTATTCCCTTGTCCGGCAACCTGGAGTACCGTCTGGCCGCCGGCCGGGTGGACGCCTGGTCCCAGCAGGAAGGGCCGCTGGCCGGGTCCGGCGACCCTCCCTACCGGCAGACCTGGAAGGGAACCACCGGCTTGAGCCTGTTGGCGCCAGCCGGCCTGTTCGGGCTGGCCCAGTACGGGCTGGCCAAGACCCTCGACGGCAGCCTGGCCCACAAGGCCGAAGGAGGCCTGGGCTACCGGGGCAGCGGCCCGGCCGCCCTGCGGGAAATCGGCCTGGGCGGCACCTACGCCCTCACTCTTTCGGAGGCCGGGGCGAAAACCCAGGAGGAGGGGATCTGGGAGGCGGTCCTGCGCTTGGAGCCCTCGCAGCGTCTGGGTCTGTCCGCGAGCTACGACGGCCGGCTCCTGGCGGCGGACGGGGAGTCGTGGCAGCAGCGCCTTTCGGCCAGCGTCAGCCACCGCCCGCTTCCGGGGATGGACTACCTGCTGGAAGCCAGCTTCTCCGGGTCCGGAGGCCCGGGGCTGGAGGACAGCCTGATCCACGAATACCGGGGCCGGCTGGAGCTTCGGCCGCCGCCGCTGCTGATGGACGCCTCCCTCTGGCTGGAAGAGCTGGTGGGCCTGGCCGGCGAGCTCCCCCAGGGCGAGCTGCTTTCCCGGGCCACCGCCGGATTCACTCTCCTGGCCCGGGCCGGTTTTTCCGTGCATTACAGCCTGCAGTGGGAATGGTTGAACCATACCTCCCTGGAGGGGCCCGGGGGCCACGCCTTCAAGCACATGCCGGGCCTGGCTCTGCGCTCGGGGCCCGTCAACCTGACCCTGGACTATGCGCTGGGCCACGGCTTCCGCGGACTGCGCCACGACCTGAGCGCCGGCCTGCTGCTGCCGCTAAGGGGCAGCTTCGCCCTGCAGGCCGCGGCCCAGTTCGCCTCGTATCAGGAGGGGGCTTCCCCCGTCCTGCCCTGGCTGGCCAGCCTGGGCCTGGCCTACGAGTTCTAGGGCGGGGCAAAGGGAGCTTTTCAGCCGGCCCCGGCTGTCGCATAATGCCTCATGGCTGACGCCGGTCTGCAGATCCTGTACGAGGACAATCACCTCATCGCCGTGAACAAGCGGCCCGCGGACATCGTGCAGGGGGACAAGACCGGGGACCAGCCCCTCTCCGTGAAGCTCCAGGAATATCTGAAGGCCAAGTACGCCAAGCCGGGCAGCGTGTTCGTCGGGGTTCCGCACCGCCTGGACCGGCCCACCAGCGGGGTGGTGCTGTTCGCCCGCACTTCCAAGGCCCTGGAGCGCCTGGCCCAGCAGTTTCGCGAAGGCGGGGTGGCCAAGAAGTACTGGGCCATGGTGCAGGCCCGCCCGCCGCGCGACGAGGACACCCTGGTGCA
>MIBK01000204.1:0-10107 GCA_001829505.1 Spirochaetes bacterium RBG_16_67_19
GTCCGCCGCAGGTCGCCGCGAGGGGTGCGCCAGGTGACGGTGCGGTGCTTCCCCTCGGTAGCCACGAGCTTCTCCACGCCGCCGGAGTAGCTCTCCTCGAACCAGTCGTACATATGGGCCGGAAGGCCCCAGCCGAACTCCTTGTAGAAGCCCGCGAAGGTGAGCCGCCCGAGGCGGCCCAGGCGGCCGGAAAGCAGGCTGGGCCTGTCGTGCAGTGGGCTGTCCTCCGGTATGTACTGCCCGGGGAAGTAGGGCTGCTCCGCGCCGACCCCCAGGCGCGTGGCCTGGTACCAGGTGGTGATGTCGGGAAAAAAGGGAGCCCGCTGCACGGGCTCCCCCTTCAAAACACGGAAGAAGTGTTCGCGCTGGGTCATGCCAAGCGAATGGTTTTTCCGGTGCGGTAGGATTCCACCGCCGCGAAGCAGATCTTCAGGCTGTTCACCGCGTCGGCCACGTGGTCGGTCAGGTCGGTACCCTCGGTGATGGCCTTGTAGAGCACTTCCTGCTCCCGCTTGCACAGCTCGTTGTGGTCCGGGACGTCCTCCAGGCGGATGACCTGGTCCTTCTTGGCCGCATAGCCGGTGTTGTCCGCCTCGGCAGAATGGACGATGATCCCGTCGACCTCCGCGTGCCGGGAGACGTCCGAGGGGTCCACATTGGTGGTGTCCTTGTCGATGCTCACGCAGCCCTTGGGGCCGATTACGTCCTTCACGAAATAGGCGGACTTGCTCATCATCGGTCCCCAGCCCACCTCATACCAGCCTACCGAGTCGTCCTCGAACACCACCTGCAGCATGCCATAATTGTGCTTGTCCGCGTCGACCTCGCCGGACACCCGCGCCGCCATGCCCTGCACGAGCCTGGGCTTGGCCCGGGTCATCTGGCACATGGCGTCAACATAGTGCACGCCGCAGTCCACCAGCGGGGGCATGTTGGCGATGAAGGTCTTGTGCAGGGCCCATTCCTTGCCGAAGCTCTGCTGGTTCAGGTTCATGCGCATGATCAGCGGCTTGCCGAGGGCGCGCGTGAGCTCAATGAACTTCATCCAAGCCGGGTGCACGCGCAGGATGTAGCCGATGACCAGCTTGCGCTTGGTTTCCAGGAACGCCCGCTGGACCTCCTCGGCCTCGGCTACCGTCTTGGCGATGGGCTTTTCCATGAAGACGTGGCAGCCCTGCCGCATGGCGTGGGTCGAGAAGGCGGCATGAGTGTCCACGTAGGTGTTGATGGACACCACCTCCGGTTTTACTTCCTTTATTGCTCGGTAATAGTCGGTGTAGACCGGGGCCTCGACCTTCAGTTCCTTGGCCAGTTTCTTGGCCCGTTCCACGTTCTTGGCCACCACGAAGCCGGCGATCTGGTAGCCCGGCAGCGCTGCATAGCCGCGGGCGTGCGACCCGCCCATGTCCCCAATACCCACCACCAAAGTCTTGAATACCGGTTTCATTGCTCGCCTCCTCCTGATTATCTGGTGAGCTGCCCCAACACGTCGGCGGGCAGTCCGTCGATCAAGGCCTGATTCGGATTGAAAAGCATCTCAGCGTCGATGCTCATTCCCGCGGCAGCTCCTTCGCGCACCGCGGCGTGCAGGTTGCGCGGCGCTACCGAATCCCCGATGTTCGTCACCGGCAGGCCCGCGGCCCGCATCTGCTCCAACAGCTCGATGTTGGGCCGGGTCCAGCAGGTGACGATGGAGTCGTAGGCCAGGGTCTTCTTCCTGAAGTCCCGGTCCACCAGGACCAGCTCCTTTTCGCCGATCTCCTCGATATGGCAGCCTTGATGCACGGTGACCGGGTACTTGTAGGGCTTGGAGGTCAGGGCCTCGGCCTCGGTCTGGCGGAAGCGCTTCCAGGCCACGTACATATGGACGACCTCCACCGCGGAGGCGAACTCCTTGCGGTCCGTCACGATCAGGACCTCCTTGCCGATGGAGGCCAGGTAGGTGGCCGTGTCCACCGCCGCATAGTGGTCGCCCCACACCACGACCCGGGTTCCCTCCAGCTTGCGCGGCTTGCGGCCGTCCTTGGGGTGGAACTCGCAGCTCACCCTGGGGCAGGCGATGGCCTCCTCGAAGGGGACCACCTTCTCCTTCAGGCCGCGCACCTCCGGCACATAGGAGGCGGCCCCCGTGGCGTTCACCACGAGCTGGAAGTCCCGCAGCTCGGCGACGGTCGGGGCCTGGCGCAACCTTACCTCGACGCCCAGATCCGCGATCTGGTAGCGCAGCCAGTCCGCGTACCACTTCATTTTCTCGTCCTTGCCGGGGGCCAGGCAGCAGCCCAGGATGGCTCCGCCCAGCTCGGCGGTCTTTTCGAAAATGGTGACCTGGTGCCCGCGCTCCGTGGCCACGCGCGCCGCCTCCATGCCGCCGGGGCCTCCGCCGACCACCGCCACCCGCAGCGGGCGCTCGGCCTTCCCCTTGATGGCCAGCGCCTCGTTACCACAGGAAGGATTGATCGCGCAGGCGATTTCCTTCTTGGCCATCATGGATTCCTGCCAGCAGCCCGTCAGGCAGGAAATGCACCTGCGAATCGCCCGCGTTTTTCCCTGCCTGGCCTTGAGCGGCCAGTAGGGATCAGCCAGGATCTGGCGGGCCAGCCCCACCATATCGGTTCTGCCCTCGGCCAGGGCCTGTTCGCAGAACTCGGGATTGCGCAGGGAGTGGCTGTTGATCACCGGGATCTTGACTGCCTTCTTCACGGCTTCGGAAGCGTACAGCGTCCAGCCCTCGGGGTACTGCATGGGATCGAAGCCGGCCCCGGGGCTCTCCTGGATACACTGGCTCAAGTCCAGTGCGGCCACCCCGGCGTTCTCGAAGGCCTTGGCCACTTCGACCGACTCGGCCAGCTCCCGCCCGCCGGGCACCCACTCGTCGGCCGAGTAGCGGATGATGACCGGGAAGTCCGGGCCGCATTTCTTCCGGATTGAGGAGACGATGGCCAGGGGGAAGCGCAGCCGGTTTTCGAAGCCGCCTCCGAAGCGGTCGATGCGCTTGTTGAGGTAGGGGCTCATGAACTGGGAGAGCAGGTAGCCGTGCGCGGCGTGCAGCTCCACGGCGTCGAAGCCGGCCTGCATCACCCGCCAGGCCGCCTCGCCGAACTCCTCCACGATCTGGATGACCTCGTCGGTGGTGAGGACGTGGACAGTCTTCACCTTCTCGTCGGCGTAGGCGTAGACGATGTCGCGGCTTTGGGACCAGGGCAGGCTGTGGGCCGCGTCGTTGGAGGCGATTTTCCCGTCGCGCGGCAGGGCGGCCTGGCGCCCCGCGTGCTGCAGCTGGACTGCGCATTTCGCGCCATAGCGGTGCATCGAGGCGGCCAGGCGGGCGAAGCCGGGGATGCAGCTGTCGTCGTCGATGACCAGGTTGGTGACCGTGGAGCGGTTGGTCTTCCCGTTCGGGGAGGTCGCCCCCACCACGATGAGACCGGTCCCGCCCTTGGCCACCTCCTCGTGGTGGTGGATGTCCCGGCTGCTCACCGAGCCGTCTCGGTGCGACGAGCTGATGTCGGTCGGCACGTGGCAGATCCGGTTGGCGACCACGACCGGACCGATGCGGATCGGCTCGAAGAGATGCTTGAAATTGTTCATGAGAAGGGAATCTCCTTTCCTGTACGTCGCGCTACTGTATCACGGAAACCGGCGAGGTGCAAAAGAAACTTGACAAGTGCAATGAGCTATCGTAAGATGCTGGGCAGCCAAGACGGCGGAAGCGGTCAAACCGTGACCGCCGCGAATAAAATACCCAAAAGGGGGTCTGTAATGAAGAAGAGGAATCTGCTGATTCTGGCAGTGTTCCTGGCCCTCGCCGTGCTGGCGGGGCCTGTTTTTGCTAAGGGACTCACCATCGGCGTGGTCATGCCCTATGAAGGCGGCTGGTTCACCGCGTTCCACGCGGGCTACGAGCTGGTGGCCACGAGCCAGGGCGACAAGATCGTCTGGGCGTACCACAACTACAAGGCGGAAAACGAGGCCAAGGCGGTGGAGAACCTGCTGGCCCGCGGCGTGGACGCCATCAACGTCACCGCGGTCAGCCCCGAGAGCGCCGAATACTCCTGCCGGCTGGCCAACGAAGCCAAGGTGCCCATCCAGATCACCGAGAGCGGCATCGCCGAGGGCAAGGGCAAGCCCTTCGCCGACGTGGACTTCAACTGGTTCGACGTGTACCGCAGCGTGGCCCAGGGCCTGCGCAAGGACGTCAAGGGAGACATGTCCGTGGTGTGGCTGCAGGGCTTCCTGGGAACCCCGCCCGTTATTCAGGGCATCCAGGGTTTCAAGGACGAGATCACCAAGGTCAAGGGCATCAAGCTGGCCACCGACGTGCAGGACGGCCAGTACGCCACCGCCCCCTCCCTGAACATCATGAAGACCCTGGTCCAGTCCGGGCTGAAGTTCAACGTGGCCATCGGCGCCTGCCAGGAGATCACTGACGGCATCATCCAGGCCCTGCGCGAAGAGAACGTTCCCCGCAAGAGCGTGACCGTCGTTTCGGTAAACGGCGGCCCGATCGACATCAAGAACTTCAACGAAGGCACCCTGGACTACTGCCTGAGCCTGTCCCCGGGGCTGCACGGGATGATCTGCGCCGGCAACCTGCTGGCCTACATGAACAAGCAGACCTACCAGAAGAAGAGCTATTCGCCCATCATCTGGGTCAACGCCAAGGACTGGCCGCAGAAGCTCATTCCCTGGGACGTGGACGCCAAGTGGATGCCGGTGGTCAACGAGTTCGTGAAGACCGGCAAGTACAAGCCGGAACTGAAGGCCAAGTAAGCAGTTTCCCCGGTTTGGAGGGGTTCCGGGGGGCGATCCTCGGAACCCCTTTTCTTTATCAGCGGCGGAATAGGAGCACAAGCGTGGCGTCGGGCGAGGTTCTGGGGGCGATCAAGATCAGCAAGAGCTACCCGGGGGTGCAGGCTCTGGAGAGCATCGATTTCGAATTGCGCGCTGGCGAGGTCCAGGCGCTGGTCGGACAGAACGGGGCTGGCAAGTCCACCTTCATCGAAATCATCTCCGGAGCGCTGCGTCCGGATTCGGGCCAGATCATGGTCGAAGGGCGGGCCTACCCCTACCTGGAGCCCTCCAAGTCCATCGAGCTGGGCATCCAGACGGTCCACCAGGAGAACCAGTTGGTGGAAGAGCTTTCCGTGGCGGAGAACATCTACCTGTTCGACCTGCCGGGCAATCGCCTGGGACTGGTGAATTATGCCCAATGCCAGAAAGCGGCCGGCGCGCTGCTCGCGGAGCTGGGCATCCAGGTTCCGGCCGGCCGCAAGATGACCCAGCTGACCTTCATCGAGAAGAAGCTGGTCAGCATCGCCAAGGCCTTTTCCCGCCAGGCCAAGGTGCTGATTCTCGATGAGCCCACCGCTTCGCTGGACGAGAAGGGCAAGAACGTGCTCTTCGACATCATCCGCCAGAACACCGGCAAAGGCCTGGGCGTGATCTATATCTCCCACAACCTCGGGGAAATCTTCGAGGTCTGTGACCGGGTGACCGTTTTCAAGGACGGGAAAAAGGTCGCCACCCACGCCGTGGCCGAGATCAGCATGAATACGGTCGTGCAGGAGATGATCGGGCGCACCACTTCCTCCCTGTACGCGCGGGAGGGCGGCAAGGCGGGGACCGCCGCCGGCGCGGCTCTGGAGGTTGAGGACTTCTCGCGGGAGGGGGTGGTGGACCACGTGTCCTTCGACGTGCGGCCCGGCGAGATCTTCGGGATCGGAGGCCTGGTCGGAGCCGGCCGCACCGAACTGGCCCGGATGATCTTCGGGCTGGATCCCAAGGACTCCGGCAGATTGCTGCTCCGCGGCAAGGATATCACCCCGGCCAGCCCGTTCGACGCCATCCAGAAGGGGATCGGCTACCTGACCGAGGATCGGAAAGACAGCGGCCTGATCCTGGGCCGGCCCATCTTCGAAAACGTGAGCCTGGCGCGCCTGGCCAAGAGCCTGCGCCTGCTGCTGGACCTGGGCCGGGAGCGCGGCGAGACCGGGGATATCTCGCGACAGCTGGACATCAAGACCCCGTCCCTGGAGCAGCGGGTCATCAATCTCAGCGGCGGAAATCAGCAGAAAGTGGTGCTGGCCAAGTGGCTGTTCGCCGGCTCGGAGGTGCTGATCTTCGACGAGCCGACGGTGGGAGTGGACGTGGGGGCCAAGTCGGAGATCTACCGGATGATGGAAAACCTGGCCAGGCAGGGCAAGGTGATCATCATGATCTCCTCGGACAATCCCGAACTGGTCGCGGTGTGCGACCGGGTGGGTATCATGCGGGACCGGAAGCTCGTGGTGGTTCTGGAAGGCGAGCAGATCAGCGAAGAGAACATCCTGCGCTATTCCATGGGCGTGGGCGAAAGGGACTAGCTGGCATGAACAGTGCGGTCGCAACCGTAGGCAAGAAGAAGACCCGGATTACGCAGTCCATCGTGCTCATCGGCATCATCGTGGCGATCTGCGCAGTGACTTCCATCGTCAACCCGAGATTCCTGAGGATCCAGAACATCATCAACATCTTTCAGCAGATCTCCATCCTGGGCATCGTGGCCTGCGGCATTGGCATGCTGCTGGTGGCCGGCCAGATCGACATCTCGGTGGGCAGCCAGATTTCCCTGATGGGGGTGATCATCGGCATGGTGATCGAGAAGCTGGTCGGGAAGCCCATACCGGGGGTGCAGGCCTGGCAGGCGGCCCTGGCCATTCCCCTGGCGGTGGTGGCGACCCTCGTCCTTGGTTTTCTCATGGGCCTGCTCAATGGGATCGTGGTGATCAAGTCGCGGGCCGCCTCCTTCATCATCACCCTGGGTTTCATGACCGCCTATCACGGCGCGGCCCTGCTGACCAGCGGCGGGTACGGGTACAGCCTGTACGGGCACTTTGAGCTGCTTGGGCGGGGAAGAGTCCTGAACATCATCCCGATCCCCATCCTGTTCTTCCTCGGAGTCGTGCTGATCACCTACCTGGTCCTGAAGTACTTCCGCTACGGGCGGTTCCTGTACGCCATCGGAGGCAACCGCAAGGCGGCGTACGTGTCGGGGATCAACACCAACCGGATCACCATCATCGCCTACGTGGTGACGGGGATGTGCAGCGCCCTGGCCGCCCTGATTCTGATCTCGCGGGTCGGCTCTGCCACGGCCACCACCGGCGATGCCTATGGCCTGGACGCGCTGGCCGGGGTGATCGTGGGCGGAGTGGCGCTTTCCGGCGGGCGGGGCAATGCTCTCAACATCTTCCTGGGAGTCATGTTGATCGGGCTGATCAGCAACGCCCTGATCATCATGACCATCGATCCCTACATGCGGGACGTGATCATCGGCCTGATCATCATCATCGCGGTTACCATTGCCCAGTATACCAGCGAACGCGAGTGAGGAAGCGCAATCCCGTCACCCAGTCCGTCTTACTGCTCCTCATCGTCCTGATGATCTGCGCCGCTGCGGCGATCATCAATCCGCGGTTTTTGCGCCTTCAGAACATCCTCAACATCTTCCAGCAGGTCGCCATCCTGGGCATTGTGGCCTGCGGCGTCGGCATGCTGCTGGTGGCCGGCCAGATCGACATTTCCGTCGGCAGCCAGATCTCCCTCATGACCGTTGTACTGGCCCTGGTGCTGCAGAAGATGCTCGGGGAGCCCGGGACTCCGGTCCCGCCCTGGCGCTCGGTCCTGGCCATTCCGCTGGGCGTGGCGCTGGTTCTCGTCCTGGGCTTGCTGATGGGCCTGCTCAATGGGGTGGTGGTGGTCAAATCACGGGCGGTCTCCTTCATTATCACCCTGGGTTTCATGACCGCGTATTACGGGGCGGCCCTGGTGGCCGGCAGCGGCACCGGCTATCCGATGTCCGGTAGGTTCGAGTGGATCGGGCGGGGAAGGCTGTTGAACACCGTCCCCATCCCCGTGCTGTTTTTCCTGGGCGTGGTGCTGGTCACCCACGCGGTGTTGAAGAACTTCCGTTATGGGCGCTTTCTCTACGCCAGCGGAGGAAACCGCAAGGCGGCGTACGTATCGGGGATCAACACCAATCGGATCACAATCGCAGCCTTCGTGGTGACCGGACTGTGCAACGCGCTGGCTGCGCTGATCCTGGCTTCCCGCGTGGGTTTCTCCCAGGCCAACATCGCCGCCTCCTACGGGCTGGACGCACTGGCGGCGGTGATCGTCGGCGGGGTAGGGCTGTCCGGAGGACGGGGCAATGCCCTGAATATCTTCCTGGGGGTGCTGCTGATCGGGCTGATCAGCAACGCGCTCATCATCGTGCGCGTCAATCCCTACGCCCGGGACGTGGTCATGGGACTGATCATCATCGCCGCGGCGACGGTCGGCCAGTACACCGGCGACAGGGAATGAGCAAGGCGGATTGGCTGATCTACAACGGGCAGGTGCTGGCGGAGACCTGCCTGCTGCCGCGCGGCTTCGTGTGCCTGCAGGGGGAACGCATCGCTTCGCTCGGCGAGGACTGGCGGGGGATAGAGGCCAGGCGTCGAATCGATGCCGGGGGACGGCTGATCGGACCGGGTTTCATCGACCTGCACACGCACGGCATCGCGGACGTGGACTTTCTGCAGAGCGATCCGGAGTCGGTCCTGCGCGGCCTGTCCCTGTACGCCTCTTTCGGGGTGACGCGGGTGCTGGGCAGTACTTATGCCAATCAGTACGAGACGATCATCGCCCAGCTGCACCGGCTGCGCAGCGTGATGCAGGACAGGGAAAGAGGCGCGCTGCTCCATGGGGTGCACCTGGAAGGCCCGTGGCTGTCCCCCCGCTGCCGGGGCGGCCACGAGCTGGAGTATCTGCGGACGCCCGAAAGGCAGGACGTGGAGCGAATCCTGGGCGAGGTGGGGGATGTGATCCGCACGGTCACTTTTTCCCCCGAGCTGCCCGGTGCCCTCTGGCTGACCGAAAGACTATGCCTGGCGGGGATCGTTCCAGTGCTGGGCCACACGGCGGCCAGCTTCGAGGAGGCCGAGCAGGCGATCCGGGCGGGGGCCAGGCACGTAACGCACATGTATGAAGCGACCATAGGGTACCGGGAAAGCGAGGTGCAGCCGCTGGTCATGCTGCCCGGGATGGAGACGGCCGTCCTGCTGGAAGACGCGGTCAGCATCGAGCTGATCGGCTGCCCGCTGCACGTGCCGCCGCCTTTTTTCCGCTTCCTCGACAAGGTCAAGCCTCGCGACAAGAAGGTCATCGTCACCGACTCCCTCGTAGGCACCGGGATGCCCGACGGCTCGGTGCTGAGCATCAAGGGAGGACGGCAGATCTACGTCGACCAGGGGGTCCTGAGGCTGATCGACAAGGACCCCGCGGTGAACGGCAATTTTTGCGGCAGCGCGATCACGATGAACGTGGCCTTGCGCCGCCTGCGAGAGTATGCCAGGCTCTCCACGGCCGATGCCGTGCGCTGGGGCAGCCTCAATCCGGCCACGACACTGGGGCTGCAGAGGGAAACCGGCAGTCTGCTGGCCGGGAAACTGGCGGATCTGGTCATCATGGACGAGGATTTCAACGTCGAAACGACATTCGTCAAAGGACGCCTCGCTTACCAAAATCGGACGGAAACATGAACAAGGACATCTTGATCTACAACGGGCGGGTCATCACGGAAACGCATTTCCTCGCCCCGGGCTACGTGCTGATCCGCGACGGCCGCGTCGCTTCGCTGGGCTCGGACTGGGGCAAGGTAGAAGCCGCCGAAAGGATCGACGCCGGCGGCCTGCTGGTGTCGCCGGGATTCGTGGACATGCACACCCACGGCATCCGGGACATGGATTTCATGGCCAGCGACCCGGAAGGCATGCTGCGCGGGCTGGCCGCCTACGCCTCCTTCGGCGTGACCCGGGTCTGTGGCGCCACCCTGGCCAACCCCTGGGAGCGGATCATCGAGCAGGTGGGTCGGATGCGGCGGGCCATGGAGGACCGGGACTACGGCCCGCTGCTGGCTGGGGCGCATATCGAGGGTCCCTGGCTGTATCCGCCCCAGAAGGGCGGTCACGCCCTGGAGTACCTGCGCGTGCCGGAGAAGGGTGAGGTGAAGCGTCTGCTGGGGGAGGTGGGCGATGTCATCCGGGAGGTGACTTTCGCCCCCGAGCTTCCCGGGGCGGTCTGGCTGAC
>MIBK01000204.1:10167-10957 GCA_001829505.1 Spirochaetes bacterium RBG_16_67_19
GCAGGCCGAGGCGGTGATCCTGGCCGGGGCCCGGCACGTGACCCACCTGTACGACGCGCTCAACGGCTACCGGGAAAATCCGCGGGAGGCCCTGGTAATGATGCCCGGGGTGGAGACCGCGGCCTACCGGCACGACGAGGTGAGCGTGGAGTTGAACGGCTGCCCGGTGCACGTGCCGGTCCCGTTCTGGGGCTTCGTCAACCAGGTGAAGCCGCGGGACAAGAAGGTGGTGGTCACCGACTCCCTGGTGGGCACCGGGATGCCGGAAGGCACCGTGCTGACCTATAAGGACGGCCGGCAGGTATATGTGGAGAAGGGAGTCCTGCGCATGATCTCCAAGGACCCCAAGATCCACGGCAACCTCACCGGCAGCGCGGTGACCATGAACGTGGCCCTGCGCCGGCTCATGCAGTTCACCGGACTGCCGGTGGAGGAGGCCGTGCGTTGGGTGAGCCTGAATCCAGCCAGGGCCCTGGGCCTGGACCGGGAAACCGGCAGCCTGAAGGTCGGCAAATGGGCGGATATCGCCCTGCTGGACGACGGCCTGGAGGTGCACCGGACCTTCCTCCGGGGGAAGCAGGTCTATAGGGCGGGCTAGGAGCCTGTCGGACTTAGGCTTGCCTGTTGGCAGCCCACGGGTCGATGAGTAACCCCCGCCGCTCACATAGGCAATAAGTCGTTCGGGTCCGCTGTACCTTTGGCCCCTCAGGCTGTGGTCAACGCGTGGAATCTTCTCAGGTTGTAGGCCAAACACACGAGTTGCCACTCCAAATGCACCTTGGCCAACCCG
>MIBK01000204.1:11110-11577 GCA_001829505.1 Spirochaetes bacterium RBG_16_67_19
GGGACGGTAGTCGTAGCGGCGCACGTTGTGCTCTTCATCCGAGATAGCCAGGTACACCTCGATGCCCTTGGCTTGGATGGCCTCGATTGCATCCGCGTTCAGATACCCTCCATCAGCCAGCAGGCGCGAGACAGGCCCCAAGGATGGCGAGACGCCCTGAAGGGCAGGCTCCAATTGGTTGGCGTCGCTGGGAGTCGACAGCACCGCGGTGGCCAGCACGAACTGTGCTCCCTCGGTGTCCACCACTGCCTGCGCGTTGTACGCCTGCGCATAGCCGTCGCGTCGACTCTTGCGCATCAAGCCACTGTCCCCATCGGTGAGGTTGATCTGTCGCTCCTCAAGCGTGCGGCGCTTCCGTACCTTGTGCTTCTTGGGTTCTTCCTTCGGCGCACCTTGCTCCTGTGGCTGCTGATCTGTCTCCGCACCAACCCGTTCCTCCAGCCTGCGGCGGGCCTCCAGTAGCTTTT
>MIBK01000205.1:0-180 GCA_001829505.1 Spirochaetes bacterium RBG_16_67_19
CGCTTCGAGGTGGAGCAGATCAGTCTGGAGGGCAGTCTGTTCCATGGTGAAAACGTGACCTCGGTACGGGAGATCGAGGAATGGGCCTCCGCCGACCCGCCGCCGGCGCAGCTCGAGGCTGCTTTCCCGGAAGTGAAGGACACGTTCCATCCCTACGGCGAGACGCAGAAGGTGCTGGAA
>MIBK01000205.1:189-4922 GCA_001829505.1 Spirochaetes bacterium RBG_16_67_19
CCCACCACTGCTACATGGAACGTGAAAAGCTATACCCATGCCGCGACCGAAGGCATCGACTATCGGCGGATCGTCTACTACTACCGGCTGCCGGATGATCCAGGCGGTACGTTGAGCTTCGACCTGGAGGATGATACCGGCAAAGGCATCCATTGGAGCTACCCTGCTGCTTTGCAGGACGGCTGGGCGAAGATCGAGGTCTCCTTGGACGACGGAGTCGTGTACCGGGACGGCGCCGCCATTCCCCTGTCGGCCGTCAGCGAGGATGCAGGGAGGGGCTCGCTTTCGCTGTTCAGGATCAGCAATACCTCGACGTCGGCCGGCCTCCTGTACCTGGACGAGCTGCATCTCACCGACCCGAAGAGCGCCGTAGGCGCCGCCGCGAAGGGCCTCCTGGAGCTGGAGCTGCCCGGGACGCTTCTATCCATCGGAGGCCACCCGGTGCTGCACGACCTCTCCCTGCGGCAGGAAGCTTCCGCCGGCACGAAGGGATTCTCCTCGCTGTACGGCATCCCGCAGCAGGAAAGCTCCCTGTCCTCGCGCACCGAGGTGTCCGTGGGCCTTTCCCTCCTGGACCTGGACGCCGACCTGCAGGTGGCCGCCTCCGGCGCCGAGGTGAGCCTGGCCGGAGGTCACCGGCTGCCCTTTCCCCCCTCCGGCTCCCCGGTCACTTTCGCGGACGCCTTCAGCTTGCGGCAGGGACCCGCCGGGCTGGACCTGGCCCGCAGCAACCGCTTGAACGCCGTTATGGGCGGGCTGGGCAGCCTGGGACTGGAGGCGGAGGCCATTTCCCAGGAAGGCCTGCTGACCCAGATCTGGAGCGCGGACCTGAACCTGACCCCCGGGGTCCTGGACCTGCGCCAGCGCCTGGAGCTGGCCGAGACGCGCAGCGGCTACCAGGTCCCGGAGCAGGACTACTTCTCCAACTGGGTCGGAGCCTACACCCTGCTGGCTCCCTGGGAAGGCGGGGTGGAGGAGGAGCGCCTGAGCAAGGCGGACCTGGCCTGGAGCCTCATGGCCCGCTCGGTCGGGGCGCGCCTGGCCGCGGGCTACGACACCTACAGCGCCGAGATCCAGCCCACCGGGCGCACCCAGACCAGCACCCTCCGCCTGGAGGCCAGCCTGCCGGTGACGGTGCGCAGGCGGGAGGCGGTGCTCTTCTCCCTGACCCCGGGCTACCGGCGCCAGGTGCAGCTGGTCGAGCGGCTTTCCGCGCCCGGGGACCTGGGGCTGGACCTGAGCGAGGGGTTGGCGGAGCTGGCCGCCCAGACCTACTGGTTCCGGGAGGCTCCCCTGGACGAGTTGTTCTCCCCCTCCACCGCCAGCCAGTTCAGCCAGATGAGCCTGCCGGCGCTGACAGCCGTGTACACGCCGGAGGTTTTCCTGACCATGTCCCGCTTCTCCTCCTCGCGCCTGTACGACCTGGTCCTGCCCTCGGCCCTGGAGCTCTCCCTGAACCGGGAGCTGCGCCGGGAGGGGGTGCTGGTGGGCTCGCGGAACAATTACCGCCTGGCCCTGCAGAGCCGCGCCTTGAACCTGTTCGGCACCCTGGGGGCTTTTCCCCTGTTTCCCTACCGCACGGACGAGGCCAGCGGCAGCCTGCAGCTCACCGCCACGCAGGCGGAGGGGACCACCGAACAGCTCTCCCTGCTGGCTGGGCAGTACCTGGCCTGTGATTGGCTGAGCGCCCGGCTCACGCTGGAGAACCGCTTCAGCTACACCTACCAGGAATCGGGGGTCTGGTCGGACACCGTGGGGGCCCTGTATTCCTGGGAGCGCCGCCCGCCCGGCGGTGTGCGGGTACCGCTCCTGCCCAAGGAGGCTGGGACCAAGGGCTATTGGAGCCATGAGGAGAGCCTTTCCGCGACCGTGGCCGGCGGCCAGCCCTTCGAAGAGGCCTCCCTGCACCCCTTCAACCTCGTGCTGGCGCACTCCAGCTCCCTGATCCTGCCGGATTTCGGCCTGCTGAAAGGCGGAATTTCTTTGGGTCTGGATGCCGAAGATGTAGAAGGCGAGGGAGTCTACTGGCGAATCGGTCTGAAAGCCACGCTGGAAGCCCAGATCCAGTTCTGAGAAGCATTGGAATCCGGGAATTAAGTACTATATTTAGACGCATAGGAGGCTGATATGCTCAGGAAGCGCATGCTTGTCGTGCTCGCGGTGCTGGCAATGTTGCTGCCTTCGGCGATTTCCGCCCAGGAGGCGGAGGGGGGCTTCGACTTCGGCCTGAAGCTGGGCATCGGCGCCGACACTTTCTATATCAACGACACCATCGGCTACGTGACCTATCAGAAACTGACCGTGTCGCCGGACATCGCCTTCGGGAAGTTCGGTATCGGGCTGGAGCTGACGCTGCATTATACCTTCACGGACGAGGCGGGGGTCGACCCGATCCGGACAGAGGGGGACTGGATTCCCGATCCGGCGCTGGACCAGAACTACCTGGACGTCTATCTGCCCAAGTTCATGTACATCCGCTACGGCTTCAAGGGCGACCCGCTGTACGCCAAGCTGGGCTCCATCGAGGACGGCACCCTGGGCAACGGCTTCATCATGAACGACTACGACAACACCCATTTCCTGCCCGGGCAGCGCATCTTCGGCCTGGCCTTCGACCTGGATGGGGCCCTGTTCAATTTCCCCTATCTGGGCCTGGAGACCTTCGTCGGCAACGTGTCCCGTTTCGACGTCTTCGGCGCCCGCCTGTACGCCCGTCCCCTGGCCGGCACCGAAATCCCCCTGCTGAAGAACCTGCAGGTGGGCACCACCTTCGCCATGGACCGCGTGCCCGGGTTGTACGACCTGACCCCCGGTCTGGACCCCGTCTACCTGTACGGGGCGGACCTGCGCCAGCCCATCCTGAACAGCCGGGCGATCAGCCTGGCGGCCTTCACCGACGTGGCCGTGCTGGGCAACCAGGGCTCCGTGGGCGGCATGGTGGGCATCGGGGGCCGGCTGGCCGGGGTCATCACCTACGGCGCCCAGATCCGCATGCTGGGCGAAAACTTCGTCCCGGTCTATTTCGATTCCACCTACGACCTTTTCCGCGCGGACAAGTACGCGGTGGCCTCGGGCGCGACCGCCGTGCCCGCCTATACCGGGTGGCTGGCCAGCCTGGGCTTCTCCCTGTTCGCAGACCTGCTGGTATTCAACGCCACCCTGGACGGTCCGTTCCAGCAGTCGGGGACCGGCAACTACCTGGACTGGCCGCACTTCTTCGCCCAGTTCATCGTGGGCAAGGGCCTGGTGCCCAACGTGTCCATGGAGCTCTCCTACGACAAGCGCAACCTGGCCGCCGACGAGGGCTTCTTCCAGGACCTGTTCAGCTTCGCCGATTCGGTCATCCAGGGCCGGTTGAACTACAGCATCGGCTCGGCGGTGCTCTCCCTGCTCTACGACATCCGGTGGGACCCGGTGCAGGGGAAGTTCATCACCCATTCCGGGATCGAGACTGCCATCGAACTGTTCTAGGAACGGAGGTATGCCATGAAGCGTAAGAGCATTTTGCTGTTGACGGCCGTCTTTCTCCTGGCGGCGGCGGCCCTTTTCGCCGCCCCGAGGATGGTCATCGAGTATTTCGAGAACAATTCCGGGGGGCTGTACGTGCGCGGCGCGGACGGGGCCGAGCAGGAGGCCTCCGCCATCTCCTTAGGCGACGAGCTTCCCGTGGGCAGCACCCTGATCACCCTGCAGGGGGACTTCGCGGAGCTGCGCCTGGACCCCAACGGCACCATCGTGCGCGTGTCCGAGAACACCAACTTCACGGTCAAGAGCGTGCAGGGCCGCGACGGGGCCACCAAGAACGCCTTCGGGCTGGCCGTGGGCAAGGTCAAGACCGTGGCCGCCAAGACCAAAGGCGCCGTGTACAGCTTCGAGGGCAACACGGCCGTCTGCGGGGTGCGCGGCACGAAGTTCATCTTCTCCGTGCTGCCGGGGCAGCGCGAGCTGGCCTACGTGCTGGAGGGGCTGGTGGATTTCACCAACCAGGCGGGGCAGATCCTGGCCCTGCAGGCCGGCATGGCCGCCGACGCCCTGGCCTCCTCCTTCGCCAGCTTCACCCCGCCCGCCGAGCTGCAGCAGGATCTGGAGGGCGGCACCCAGTTCCAGCAGCTCAATGAAGACGACGTGGGCAAGGGCGAGCCGGCGACCATCGGGACCCCAGGGGAGGATAAGGCGGCGGAGGAGGCCGGCCAGGCCAAGGACAAGACTCCCAAGTGGGTCCAGCGCCTGATGGACTTCCTGGGCATGGAAATCGGCACCGTCACCCTGGAAGGGGAGACCTGGGCCAAGGCCGTGATCCAGCCGCGGTTCAAGATCGGCAAGCTCAAGGCCGGTCTGTACCTGCCCATCATCTACCACAACGACCTGTTCGACTCGGGGGACTGGTACCGGCCGGACGGCAACGACGAGTGGAGCTTCGGCACCGACCAGTCGGGCTGGGACGAGGTGGCCGTGGATCTGGTGAACGACATCTTCCTGAAAATCCGCTACATCGAGTGGGGCGAGCAGCGCGATCCGTTCTTCTTCAAGTTCGGGAACTGGGGCGACCTGACCATGGGGCACGGCTCCATCATGCGCCACTACGCCAACGACCTGGACTTCCCGTCGGAGCGCAAGCTGGGCCTGAACCTCGGCCTGGACGGCAAGAAGGGCGGGCTGGAGGCCATGATCAGCGACGCGGCCGAGCCGCAGCTCTTCGGCATCCGCCCCTACTGGAAACCGGGCGGCGGCAG
>MIBK01000205.1:4966-6162 GCA_001829505.1 Spirochaetes bacterium RBG_16_67_19
AGGTGGCCTACGGGGATGCGGCAGTCAATGGCCAGCCGCTGTTCCTCAACGGCGGCCTGGACCTGGAGCTTTCGATCGTGGAGGGCAAGGGCCTGAGCGTCGTGCCGTACGTGGACGCCGCCATCATGCTGCCCTTCTTCCGCGAGCCGGTCGGGGCCGTGGACAGCGGCTTCGCCCTGGATGCGGTGTGGTTCGATGGCGCGCTGCACAACTACGGGGCCATGGCCGGAGTGCTGGGCAACATCCTGTTCATCGACTACCAGCTGGAGTTCCGCTACTCCGATGGCCTCTTCCAGCCGGGCTTCTACGGGCCGCTGTACGACCGGGAGAGCCCGCAGCGGGTGAGCGACCTGCTGACCTATCTGGGCGACCCGGCGGCCAACAACATCCAGACCATGGGCGTGTACGGCGAGCTGGGCTTCACCCTGGAGCGGGTGTTCTACATCAAGGGCGGCTACTTCTGGCCGTGGCCGGTGGACCCCGCGGACCGGGACAGCGTGTGGATCAACGACACGCTGCACGTCGAGTTCGGCATCCTGAAAGGCCTGCTGCCGCTGTACGGCTCCATCGCCCTGGACCGGGTGGGCATCGGCGCGCCGCTGATAAGGGGTGAAAGCCTGAACTTCTTCGACGAGAACCTCCATTTCACCGGCGAGATCGTCTATTCCTTCTCGCCGCTCATGGAGCTGGCGCTGCAGGCCACCACCAACGTGGTGGGCGGCAACGTGTATCCGACCTTCAGCATCCTGACGCGCATCAACGGCTGAGCATGCCTGAGCATCCATCCTCCCGGAGGGTTCAAATCCTCCGGGAGGAGGTTTCCCGCAAGATCGCGGCCGGCGAGGTGATCGACCGGCCGCTTGCCGTTGTAAGGGAGCTGCTGGACAACGCCCTGGACGCCGGAGCCCGCAGCGTGGAGCTCTACCTGGAAGGCGGGGGCCTGGAGCGAATCCGGGTGGTGGACGATGGGCAGGGCATGAGCCGGCAGGACCTGGAGCTGGCCGCCCAGCGGCACGCCACTTCCAAGATCGAGCACGAGGATGACCTGGCCCGCGTGACCACCCTGGGCTTCCGCGGGGAGGCGCTGGCCAGCATGGCGGCCTGCGCCCGGCTCACGCTGATCAGCGCACCCGCTGACCCCGCCGGCTCCCCCAGCTCCGGCGCCCTTCGCCTGGTCGTCGAGGGCGGGCGTCGCC
>MIBK01000205.1:6202-6585 GCA_001829505.1 Spirochaetes bacterium RBG_16_67_19
GGACGTGGCCCAGCTGTTCTTCAACCTGCCGGCGCGCAAGCGTTTCATGAAAAGCGCCGCGTCGGAGGGCCTGGGCTGCCGGCAGGCCTTCCTGGAAAAAGCCCTCCCGCATCCATCCGTAGGCTTCCGCCTGTTCGTCGACGGCGAGCTGCGCCTGTTCCTGCCGGCCCAGGAGCCGCGGGAGCGGGTGGCCGCGGCCATGGGCCTGGAGCTGCAGCACCTGCACATGAGCGAGGGCAAGACCACCGGGGCGCGGGCTCTCATCGTGGCCGGCAGGCCGGAGCTGGCCCGCCGGGACCGCAAATACCTGCACCTGTACGTCAACCGCCGGCGCATTGCGGATTGGTCGCTCCTGCAGGCCGCGGAATACGCCTTCAGCCAGT
>MIBK01000205.1:6669-8287 GCA_001829505.1 Spirochaetes bacterium RBG_16_67_19
AGAAGGAGGCCCGCTTCCGCAACCTGGCGGAGCTGCGCCAGTTGATCATCGGGACGCTGCACGGCCTGCTGGTCGGTTTCGGCCTGCGGGCGGGCCCCCCGGGCGCCGGCGCGCCCGTCCCGCAAGCTCCACAAGGAGCGCCTGGGGTGCAGCCTGCGGGCCAGGAAGCCTGGACCTTCGAGGCGGGCGCGAGCCGGGCAGGGGCTGCCGGCCTTCCGGCGGCGGCGATGTCCTACCCGGCGGAGCAGCCCGTCGGGGCGGCCGAAGACGGCGCTTCCGTCCACTACCGGGGCCAGCTCTTCCGGCTTTTCCTGCTGGTGGAGCGGGGGGACAGCCTGTTCATTGTGGACCAGCACGCCGCCCACGAGCGGCTGCTGTTCGAGGAACTGAAGAACCACCGGCTGGCTTCCCAGGAGCTGCTCCTCCCGGTGCGGCTGGAAGGGGTCGGGGAGGAGCGGGTTCGGGGCGAAGGGCCTTCCTGGGTCCGCCTCGGCATCCGCGTAGAGCGGGGGGAGGACGGGGTTTACTCGCTCACCGCCCTGCCGGAGGAGCTGCTCTGCGTGGAGGAGGAGCTGGGCGAAAGCCTGCGCGCCGGAGCGCTCAGCCCCGAAGAGCTGGAGCACAGGGTCTTGAGCCTGGCGGCCTGCCGCACGGCGGTCAAGGACGGCCAGGAGCTGGACCCGCGGACGGCCGCGGAGCTGGCCCGCAGGGCCCTGGCCCTGGACAACGCCCGCTGCCCGCACGGGCGGCCGATCTGGATGCAGGTCCGCCGCGCCGAGCTGCTGCGCGCCGTGGCGCGCCCGGCCGAAACCTGAAGCCCTACAGCTTGGCCAGCAGGCTCTTCACCTCGTCCTTCTTGGCATAGTTCGGGTTCTTGGCCAGCAGGTTCTCCAGCAGAGCCTTGGCGCCCGGCTTGTCGCCCTTCTTGATCAGGATCAGGGCCAGCTGGTGGTAGGCGTCCCAGTAGGTGCTGGAGATCTTGATCAGCTCGGTGAAGGTGACCTGGGCCTCGTCGGCCTGCCCCAGCTCCTGGTAGGCCAGACCCAGGTTGTAGCGGGTGGCCGCGGCGTCCAGCTTGAGGTTGATGGCCTTGCGGTAATGGCGCACCGCGTCCTGGTACAGGCTCTTGTGCAAATAGACGTTGCCCAGGTTGTTGTTCACCTCGAAGGAATCGGGGGCCTGCTTCACGGCCTGGGTCAGGTAGCCCAGGGCCTCGTCGTACAGGCCGCTGTCGTCGTAGATCCGGCCCAGGTTGATCAGGGGAGGGACGTACCTGGCGTCCAGCGCCGCCGCCTCCTTGTAGCGGCGGATGGCGTCGTCGTTCCTGCCCTGCTTGTCGTAGGCCTCCCCCAGGGTGTACACGTAAGGGCCTGAGTCCGGCTGGCGCTCCACCGCCTTCTGGGCGAAGGGCAGCGCCTCCTCGTACTTCTTCAGATTGATCTTGACGATGGCCAGGTTGTAGTTGGTCACCGCGTTGGCGGGGTCCAGGCGCAGGGCGTTGTCCAGGTAGCGCTCCGCCTGGGCGTAGTCCCCGCGCGCCGAAAGGGCGGTGCCCAGCCCCCGCAGGAACACGGGGTTGGAGGAGTCGTAGCTCACCGCCTGGCGGAAGGCCTCCACG
>MIBK01000205.1:8353-8604 GCA_001829505.1 Spirochaetes bacterium RBG_16_67_19
GCGTAGTCCCTCTTGATCTTGACCGCCTGGCTGAAGGCCCCGATGGCCTTGGGCGTTTCGCCCAGGCGGATCAGGGTCTGCCCGCGGCGGAAATGGGCCTGCGGGAAGTCGGAGCGCAGGTGGATGGAGGAGTCGAAGGACTGCAGCGCGTCGGAGTACCTGCGCGCGTAGTACTGCACCTTGCCCAGGGAGTACAGCAGGTAGTAGTCGTCGGGCTTGAGGCGCGAGGCCTCCTTGTACTCCTGGATCGC
>MIBK01000206.1:0-554 GCA_001829505.1 Spirochaetes bacterium RBG_16_67_19
AGCACCTCCAGCAGGCCCGGCTCCACCCGCTCGACATTAGCACCTCCAGCAGGCCCGGCTCCACCCGCTCGACATTGCCGGTGCGGGTCTCGCGCTCCAGGATCCGGCCCAGGGACCGGCCGGTGAAGATCCTTCCGTCCGCGCCGCTCAGGCCCACCGCCGGCAGGCCGCAGGACTGGAACAGCCGCACCAGGCGCTTGCCCACCCTGCCGCAGAGGATCATCTCCACGATGTCCATCTCCTCCGGGGAGGTGACCCGCACCCCTTCATGGAACAGCGGCTCGATGCCCAGCTCCCGGCTGATGCGGGACACCTCCGCCCCGCCCCCGTGGACCAGCACCGCGTACCTCCCGGCCCGCAGCAGGTCCTTGAGATCCAGGGCCAGCTCGCGCAGGGCGGCCTCCTCCTCGGCCATCTTGCCGCCGATCTTCAGCAGCACGACCGGTCTGTCCAGTTTGTGCGCTCCCATGCCTAGATCTCGCTGGCCAGGGGCAGCCCGGCGGTTTCTTCCAGGCCGAAGCGCAGGTTCATGTTCTGCACGGCCTGTCCGGAGG
>MIBK01000206.1:808-1049 GCA_001829505.1 Spirochaetes bacterium RBG_16_67_19
GCCCTTGCGCATGGGAGTCAGGTGCGGGATGAACAGCACCGAGGCGCCGCGGTCCACCAGGCTCAACTGCTCCTCGATTTCCGCCACGTGGCGGTGGCTCTTGCCGGGGCTGTAGGGCCCGGCGTTCTCGGCCCGTTCGCAGTACAGGTATTCGGCCTTCACCTTGCGCCCCGCCCCCGAAATTCCGGACAGGGCGGCCACGTGGAACTCCCCCTGGATCAGGCCTTCCTTCAGCAGCGGC
>MIBK01000206.1:1110-3757 GCA_001829505.1 Spirochaetes bacterium RBG_16_67_19
GGATGGCCTGGGTGTGCCATTCGGCCAGCCCGTAGACCGCCCCGGCCAGCAGGTCCGGGCGTCCCGGCGGCTCCCCGTAGGCCTTCCGGAAGGTCTCCGGATCGCGCAGGCGAAAGTCCGCCGAAAGGTCGATCACCACCGCCCTGCCGAAGAACGGGGCGCAGAGCTTGGCGCTTTCCAGATGGGGCAGGGCCGAGAAGACCACCTCCGGCTTGCCGGCCACGGTCTGCTCCAGGGTGAGCAGGCGTTCGCCCGCCTTGGCCGCCGCCCCCGCCAGCCCCGGGTCCACGTTGGTGAGGCTGTCCCCGGCGCGCGAGGAGGAGCAGGGCAGGATGCGGCTCACCTCGGGGTGCGCGGCGAGCAGGCGGGCCAGCAGCTGCCCGGTGTACCCGGTGATCCCCAGCACCGCGGCGATCATTCCCCACCCTCCCCCAGGCCCGGGACGCGAGCCCGCAGCGCGGCCACCAGCGCGGAGCGCCGGACCCCGTCGCGCGGAATGACCAGGATCGTGTCGTCCCCCGCGATGGTGCCCAGCACCCCCCGCACGCGCAGGTTGTCCAGGGCGAAGGCCACGGAGCTGGCGTGCCCGGGCAGGGTCTTGATCACCCCCTGGTTTCCCGAGAACTCGATGGCCAGGAACCCCCGGCGGAAATCCTCGACCAGGCTGGCCTCCGATGCGGGCGCTCCGGTTTCCGCCAGCCCGTAGCGATAGCCTCCCTGCCCGTCGGGAAGCTTGCCCACCCGCAGGTATTTCAAATCGCGCGAAAGCGTGGCCTGGGTCACCGCGAAGCCCTCCCGATGCAGCAGGCCCAGCAGCTCCTCCTGGCTGTGGGCCCCGCCCCTGGCCACCAACTGGCGCAGGTGGGACAGTCGCACGGAGCGCCCGCGCCGGCCGGCCCCCGCGCCGGCAGTTTGCATATTCATCGAATCTACCTGCAATTTTATACAATAGGGCACCGGAAAGGGCAAGGGGGGAGGACCGAGATCCCGCTCCTCAGCGGTCCAGGACCTCCCGCACCTTTCGGGCCAGCGCCTCCAGGGAGAAGGGCTTCTGCAGGAACTGGATCCCCTTGTCCAGCACGCCGCGGTGGGCGATGGCATTGGCGGTATAGCCGGACATGAACAGCACCTTGATGCCGGGTTTGCGCTCGCTGATCCTGGCCTGCAATTCCTTTCCGTTCAGGCCCGGAAGCACTACGTCGCTGAGCAGCAGGTGGATGTCTCCCTGGTGGCTGTCGCAGAATGCCAGAGCCTCCTGCGGGCCGCGTGCCGCCAGCACGGTATAGCCCAGCGGTTCCAGGGCCAGCACCGCCAGCTCGCGCACCTGGTCCTCGTCCTCCACCAGCAGGATGGTTTCCCAGCCGCCGGCGGGGGCGGCCGCCGGGGTCCCCTCCACCTCGCTCTCCGGCTTGCCCAGGTAGCGGCGGAAGTAGAGCTTGGCCGTGGTGCCGCTGCCCGGCTCGCTGTACATGTTGATGAAGCCGCCGTTCTGCTTGACGATGCCATATACGGTGGACAGGCCCAGGCCGGTGCCCCTGCCTTCCGGCTTGGTGGTGAAAAACGGCTCGAAAGCGCGCGCCAGGGTCTCCTTGTCCATGCCGCTGCCGTTGTCGCTCACCGCCAGGAGCACGTAGTCGCCGGGCAGGAACCCGGGGTGCTGGTCGCAATACGCCGGGTCGAAGGACACGTTCGCCGTTTCAATCGTCAGCGAACCCCCTTCGGGCATGGCATCCCGGGAATTGATGGCCAGGTTAGCCACGGCCTGCTCCAGCTGGGAGGGATCCAGGCTCACCGGCCACGGGTCCGCGGCCAGAACGACCCTCAGGTCGATGTCCTCGCCGAGGATCCTGCGCAGCAGCGTCTCCAGCCCCTTCAGGTAGTCGTGCAGGCTCAGGACTTTCGGGGCGATGGTCTGGCGCCGGGAAAAGGCCAGCAGCTGGCTCACCACCTCGGCGCTGCGACGGGCCGCCGCCCGGATCTCGGTCAGGTCGCGGTGCAGCGGATCCTGGGACTGGAGCTTGCCCAATGCATGCTCGGCGAAACCCAGGATCACGGTCAGCATGTTGTTGAAGTCGTGCGCCACCCCGCCGGCCAGGCGCCCCACCGACTCCAGCTTCTGGGACTGGGCCAGCTGGGTCTGCAGTCGCTCCTTTTCTTCTTCGGCCCGCTTGTGCTCGCTGATGTCGATGGACAGGATGAACAGCCCTTCCGGGACGGGCTGGATGGCGAGCTGGAACCAGGAACTGGAGCCGCCCGGGTAGGCGAACTCGTTCTCCAGCACTTCCGAGGTCTTCTCCGCCAGGCACCGTCCGAGCACGGCGAACAGGGCGGTGTCCTCGATCCCCGGAAAGCACTCCTGCATCGTCCTGCCGAGCAGCTCCTCCCTCGGCCGCCGGGCCTGCTGGGCCGCGACCCGGTTCAGGTACAGGTAGCGCCAGTCCGGTCCGAGGATCTGGCAGCCCTCCATCATGTTCTCCAGGGTGGAGCGGAACCGCTCCTCGGACTTGCGCAGGGTTTCCTCGGCCCGCTTGCGCTCCGTGATCACGTCGAACACAGCCACGAAATGCTCTTTCCCCGGGCTGTAGACCGAGATCGAGAACCACATTTCCAGCGCGTGCACGTAGGTCTCAAAGCTCTCGGGCCTTCC
>MIBK01000206.1:3889-5372 GCA_001829505.1 Spirochaetes bacterium RBG_16_67_19
ATCGTTGACGTCCAGGTAGATGAAGTCCACCGGACGCCCCTCCTCGTACAGCATGCGGCAATAGGCGAAGCCGTTGAGCATGTGCTCGAAAAGGGAACGGAAACGGGCCTCGCTGTCCAGCAGCTTCCTCTGCGCGGCGCGCTCCATGGTCTGATCGCGGAACACCAGCACCACGCCGCTGGTCCGCCCTCCCTCCTCGCGGATGGGCGCCCCGCTGTCGGCGATGGGACGCGGCGTGCCGTCCCGGGAGAGCAGGACCGTATGGTTGGCCAGCCCCACCACCTTGCCCTCCCGCAGCACCCGGCGCACCGGGTTCTCCACCGCCTGGCCGGTCTGTTCGTTGCGGATCGGGAACACCTCCTCCAGGGGGCGCTGCCGCGCCTCCGCCGCGCTCCAGCCGGTCAGGGCTTCGGCCGTGGAATTCATCAGCTCTACCCGGCCCTCGGCGTCCGTGGCGATCACCCCATCCCCGACGCTGAGCAGCGTGGTGCGGTAGCGCTCCTCGCTGGACCGGCGGGCGGCCTCTGAATGATACAGGGCCTGGTAGTGGGCACGCCCTCGGCGCAGCCACAGCGCTCCTGCGCTGGTGATCGCAGCACCGGACAAGCCGAAGATCAATGCCACGATGATCCAGGCGTTCCTGCGCCAGCCGGCGGCAATCTCCGCCATGTCCACCTTGGCCACCAGGAACCAGGACGACCCCGGTATGGCCCGCAGGGCCGCCAGCACCGGCACCTCCCGGTAATCCGCGCCTCGAACCAGGCCTTCCTTGCCCAGTACCGCCATTACCGCGGGCACGTCCGTGCGGCTCAGGGGGAACCGCAGTTGGAAGGCGGCACCGGTTCGGTGGCGCAGCTGGTTCAGGTACAGCACCTCCTGGCCGTCCCGGCGTACCAGCAACGACTCTGCGGTGCGGCTGGGAACGGGCCAGGACTGGATCATGGGATAGAGGAATATGCTCGCATCGCTGCGCAGGAGCAGGCCACCCAGGGGCTGCCCCCCCTCGGTGAAAACCGGGGCGATCGCGTCCAGGTGAGGTGGCAGTCCCTCCGGTCCCTCGTGCAGATCCGCGAGCAGGGCCTGCCCATCCCGGAGGGCGGAAGCCAGGGCTCCGGCCGCCTCGGCGTGCAGGACTCCGCGCCTGCCCCCCAGGCTCAACCGCACCTGCCCCCCGGCGTCCACCAGCAGCACGTCGCTATACAGGTAGTGAGCCTGCAGGGAGCGAAACCAGCTTAGGATCGGCACGGCATCTGCCGGACGCGGCGCAACCAGCCAGCGGCGCACTCCGTCGAGGAAGAAGGGATTCCGGGCCAGCACCGCGGCATCCCCCAGCCTTTGGTTCCGCCACTGGACAATCTGGTCCACTTTCAGGCTGGCAATGGAGAGCAGCTCGTCCTCCGCGCCCTGTTTTAGCTGCCGCTCCTGGGACCGGAGAAACCAGATGCCACCGCCCACCAAGGCGGCCAGCGCCAGTCCCACGACG
>MIBK01000206.1:5387-7095 GCA_001829505.1 Spirochaetes bacterium RBG_16_67_19
GGCGGCAGATGGCCTCCTGCGGGACCCCCCGGGGCCGAGGCATTGCTGACTATTATGCGCTGCATAAGGGAAAATAGCACGCCCAGCCGGTGCCCGCAACCGTACGCCTTCCGTTGACGCGGGCGGCGGTCGGCCGCTACTATGATTTGCCATGCAGCCGGAAACACAGCTGTTGAAGAACCTGGGCTTCCCGGACCTGCGCTTCCACGCCGCCTTCAACCACTTCGACTTCCGGCGCGGCGGGCGGCGCATCCTGGTGATCGGACCCATGGGCTCGGGCAAGACCGAGTACTCGGCGCGCGTGTGGCGCGACTCCCTGGTGGCGCTGCGCAAGTCCGGCGGGGTGGCCGCGCTCACCAGCACCGCGGGCGCCGACCGCCGCCAAGTGTTCTTCATCCGCTCCCTGCTGGACCGGGCGCGCTTCCCCCAGTACCCGCCCGACGCCCTGCCCTACCGCAATGGCTTCGAGCGCTGCGGGCGGAACATCGCCGACATCCGCGACTCCTTCGAGCTGGAGGCCATCCTGGCCCGGCGCCCCGAGGTGGGCACCTGGATCATCGACGAGGCCTCCTTCTACGAGGAGCGCCTGGCCTACGTGGTGGCCAACGACTCCCAGGCCCGGGGCACCGTGTTCATCTTCCCCACCCTGATCCTCAACTTCCGCCGCGAGCTGTTCAACGCCACCTCGCGCCTGCTGCTGGACACCGCCACGGACCTGTTCCCGCTCACCGCCTTCTGCGAGCACCCCGACTGCCTGGAGGATTCCCTGTACACCTACCGCTACTACCTGGTGGACGGCGAGGAGTGCCCGGCGCTGTACTTCGATCCGCTGATCATCGTGGGCGGGGACCAGACCAAGACCGATCCCCGGGAGCCCAACTACTGCACCCGCTGCGACGCCCACCACTACCTGCCGGGCAAGGAGTACACCTTCCTGATCCTGAAGCCCCTGGGGGAGAAGGCCGCGGGCGGCGACCTGGCCCCCCTGCGGCGGGAGCTGGCCTGCCTTTCCGGGGACAAGGAGCGCTCCGACTGGCCCGCCACCTGGACAGCCGCGGGGTCCAGGATATCCAGCGCGACGCCCTGAAGGTGCCCTGCATCGCCGAGAAGGCCATCGCCTTCCTGTACTGCGAGCGCAATCTGCTCTCGCGCCAGCAGGTGCTGGACCTGGTCGCGGAGCTGGGCCTGGACGCCGCCTACCTTTCGAAGCGCATCCAGGACAACGGGCGCGTGCTGTGAGCAGGCCCGCCGCCCGCGCCTTGCTACTGCCGGTCTTAGCCGCCTGGCTCCTGGCCGCCTGCGCCGGCAAGCCCCCGGAAATCCTGCGCGTGCTCTGGCAGGTGACCCTGGTCGACGACCGGGAGCTGGACGCCCACTATACCGCGGTGAGCCTGTTCATCAGGCCCAACGACCCGGACGGCTTCGACGACCTGGCCGAGCTGTACCTGATCAACGACGCGGAGGAGCTGCTCTGGAGGCTGGACCCGGACACCTGGCAGAAGAGCGGGTCCGGCGACTCCTGGATCGGCAGCAACGGCCTGGTGCTGCCCGACGGCGCCCCGCTGCCGGCCGGGGAATACCGCCTGCTGCTGCGGGACCTGGGCGGGGAGTCCGCCGAACAGTCCCTCCAGCTTCCGGCCGTCGGCCTGGCGGAGCTGGAACGCCTGGTGCCGCGGGTGGAGGTGCGCGCGGGGGAAATCCGGGTGCA
>MIBK01000207.1:0-6539 GCA_001829505.1 Spirochaetes bacterium RBG_16_67_19
ACTGGCATCCCGAAACCGGGGAGCTGTGGTTCACCGACAACGGCCGGGACCTGCTGGGCGACGACCTGCCGCCCGACGAGCTGAACCGGGCCCCGAGAGCGGGGCTGCACTTCGGCTTTCCCTACCTGCACGGCCGCGCCGTGCGGGACCCCCGCTTCTGGGCCTCCCGGCCGGCCCGGGACTTCCAGCCTCCGGAGCTGGAGCTGCCCGCGCACGTGGCCGCCCTGGGCATGCGCTTCTACACGGGCAGGCTGTTTCCCGAGGAATACCGCGGAGGGATCTTCATCGCCGAGCACGGTTCCTGGAACCGCTCGAAGAAGATCGGCTACCGGGTGAGCTTCGTGCGCCTGCAGAACGGCCGGGTGGCCGAGTACCGCCCCTTCGCCCAGGGCTGGCTGCAGGGGGAGAGGGCCTGGGGCCGCCCCGCCGACGTGGAGGTCGGCCCGGACGGCGCGCTGTATGTGGCGGACGACGCGGCCGACGTCGTGTACCGGATCGGCTTCAGCCGATGATCCGCCGGCTGGAGCTCACCGGCGAACAGGCCGCATTCGCCATGCGCCAGGGGGAGTTCGATCAGGGCGTGCGCGGCGCCTCCCGGCTGGTGGCCGTGGTGCTCACCCAGGACTGGTGCGGGCAATGGGCGGCCATGGACGGGTACCTGGCGGAGATGGGCAGCCGCCGCCCGGAATTGGACTTGACCGTTTTCCTTCTGGAATACAACCGCGTCGACTACTTCCAGGAGTTCCTGAACTTCAAGGAGCAGGTGCTGGGCAACCGGGTCATCCCCTACGTGCGCTACTACCGGGACGGATCGCTGGTCGGGCAAAGCAACTACGTCTCCGAGCGGCAGTTCCTTTCCTTCTTGCAGGAAAAAGCCTGAAATTCTGCTGTTTTTTAACGCCCGACGTGCCTACCATTGAACTATGAACAAGACTCTGCGTGTGATGGTCGTTTCTATTGCCGTGCTGGCCGCCCTGGCCGGCTGCATGAGCACGGGCAAGCCCCGCGGGCCGGTCGACGCGTTCGTCTTCAGCGCCGGGGCCAACCCCCGGCTGGGGCAGGACGCACCCGGCGTCGTGAACATGCGCACCGATCCGATGGAAATCACCGTGGTGGTGCCCCCCGGGACCGACAAGCGGCGCCTGGTGGCCACCTTCAGCCTGAACGCGGAAGCCGTGGTCACGGTCATCTCCACCGGCCAGCGGGTGGTGCAGGAAAACGGCGCCACGCCCAACGACTTCAGCGCCCCGGTGCTGTACGCCATGGAGCTGCCCAAGGAGAAGAAGCCCTGGCGCTACCGGGTCACGGTCCGGGAGGCGGAGACCAACGCCCGCCTGGCCCAGTTGAGCTTCCCCGAAGGCTCCGTGCTCACCCCGGCTTTCAATCCCCAGCTCAAGAGCTACACGGTGGTGGTGCCCTTCGCCACCCGCCAGCTGCGCATTGGGGCCAGGGCGGAGAGCCAGTTCCTGAAGAGCGTCACCTTCGACGGCGCCGCCGCGGGCGCGGCCGGGGGCAACGTGGACTTCTCCACGGGGCAGGAGCGCACCGTGCTCATCGAGACCCTGGCCGAGGACGGAGTGAGCCGGGACCGCTACACGCTGCTGATCCGCCGGGGCCAGCCGGACCGCAACTCCCTGCTGGGCTCCCTGGAGGCCGTGGAGGGCACCCTGGCCCCCGCCTTCTCGCCGCAGCGCACGGAGTACAGCCTGCAGGTGCCGTTCGCCGCCACCCGCGTGGGCCTGCGGGCCCGCAGCCAGAGCGGGCTGGCCGCGCTCTCCCTTTCGACCATCTCCGCCGCGGGGGACGCCCAGGAGCGGGCCGCCCTGCAGACCCGCGGGCGCCTGGAAGAGGCGGCGGGGGTCTCCGTGGATTTCGTGGGCCTGGACTGGCTGCCGCTGATCGTCACGGTGACCGCCGAGGACGGCGGCAAGCGCGAGTATCTGGTCGAGGTGGCCCGCGCCGAGCCGGACCACAACAACTCCCTGACCTCCCTGGCGGTGGCCGGAGCCGGACTGTCCCCCGCCTTCTCGCCGGGCAACCTGTCCTACGTGGCTAGGGTGCCCTTTGCCACCCGGCAGATCACCGTCACGGCCAGTCCGCAAAGCCCGCTGGCGCGGGCGGCCCTGGAGCTGGTGGCAGTGCCCCAGGGCACGCCGGCGGCCCAGGGAGAGCCGGGCGGACCTCAAGGCGCGCTGGTGGCCTTCCCCTCCGGGGAACGGATGGGCCTGGCGGTGGCGGTGACCGCCCAGGACGGCCGCACCCTGCGCTACCTGATCGAGATCCGGCGCCAGCCTCCGGAGCGCAACGCGGACTTGAGCTCTCTGGTCCCTTCCGCCGGTGCCCTGGTGCCGGCCTTCAACGCCCGGATCGTGTCTTACACCCTGCGCCTGCCGGCCGCGGTGGAGACCGCCGTCTTCAACCTGGCCACCGCCGGGAAGGCGGCCACGGTGCGCGTAGAGGCCCCGGCCGTCCTGTCCGGGACCACGTTGAGCCTGCCGGTGGCCTCAGGCCAGACGCTGGAGCTGAACATCCTGGTCGTGGCCGAGGACGGCACGCAGCGCCTGTACCGGGTCGGGATCACGCGCGAGGCCCAGACCGGCACGCCGCCCCCGGCCCAGCCCGGCAACACCCGGCTGGCTCTGCTCGAGCTGGCCGGCGCCCAGCCAGGGGCAGCCGCCGTGCCGCTGACCCCCGTCTTCAATCCGGCGGTGAGCGCCTACGAAGCGAAAATCCCGGCGGGAGCCGCCACGCTGCTGCTCACGGCCCGGGCGGAAAGCCCCACCGCCGTGGTCACCCTGGACGGGCAGCCCTTGCCCGCGGCCGGCCGCCAGATCGCCATCGGCGCCGGGGCGGGCTTCAACCTGGCCCTGGAGGTGAAGGCCGAGAACGGGGCCGCGGCCCGATATACCGTGCGCCTGACCCGGGAGGCCGCCGCGGCGCCGCCCGCCGCGGCTCCAACCAGTGAGCTGCTGGTGACGGCGAAGAACCTCCGCCTCGGCCGCAGGGAGCTGGCCGCCCTCGCCGCAGGCAATGAGACCGTCGCCCCCCAGGGCCTGCTCACCGTGCGGGTCTACCGCAGCAACCAGGTGCTGGCCCAGCTGCCGGTCGCCGTCGGAATCAAAATGGAAGGCCCCAATCTGGCGATCTCCCTGGAGCAGCGCGTGGACAAGCTGCAGGCGGCCTCCGGCAAGATGGTGGAAGTAGAAACGGCCATCCCCACCAGCGGCGGCCGTTTGCTGTGCTACACGGGAGCCCTTTCGCCGGAGGAAGGCGCTCGCCTGGAGATCCCCTTCCTGCTGCTGGCCGACAACCCGCGGCTGAACTGGCCGGCTACCGGCACGCTGGTCAACGTGACCGGCTACCGCTCGCTTCTGGCCCCCGGGAAGATCTTGGGCGGGGGCGCCGATCTGGAGAAGAACACCAGAGGCGAGGTGCAGCTGATCATCGTGGTCACCGATTCCAAGACCGGCGGCCGGCTGGGCCAGGTCACGGCGCTGGTCAAGCCGGGTTCCGGCCGGATCTTTTCCTTCGACCAAGCCCTGAGATTGCCCGAGGGGGCCCTGGTCTCCTACACCATGGCCACCAGGGTCCGCGGCGGGAGCATGCTGCACACCCTCGGGGCCGCGCCGGTTTGGACCACGGCCCCGGCCTACGACGGCGGATTCGAGCCTGTGGTTCTGCCCATGCTCGACGAGCTGCGGGGGGTGAACGAGTAGCTTGGAGGGCCGATCCGGTGCGGTCGCCGGCGGCCGACGGACGCCGCCCTCCCATCATCCGGCAAAGCGCGCGGCCGCCTGACGGCGGACCGCCTCCAGGCCGCGGGCCAGCACCTCGTGCCGGCCCGTTTCGGCCAGCCTGGCCAGCAGGTCCGCATACTCCTCGTAGCGGCCCCGGTGCTTGGGGTGGGCCAGCTTGCGCAGCAGCCACAGGGCTCTGCGCTGCGCCTGCAGATCGGCGTCCTCCCCGGTCAACTCCCCGACCAGCACTTCCAGCTCCTCGGCCCGGTCCCGGCAGGCGCAGTCCGAGAGCCTGCGGAAGAGCTCTTCCAGCTCCTGCGTGCCGGAGGCGGCGGCAGCCAGGACCAGCAGCGCTTCCGGGGCGAAGTGGTGCAGGCGCCGCATGGGCAGATGCACCTCGGCCCCGCCCAGGTGAACCGCGATGCCCGCGGGGGAGACGGGGAAGGCCTCCGCGACGCGCCGCGGCTGGAAAGCCCCGCGGAGGAGCAGACCCAGGCGGCTTTCCAGGTGGAAACGGCGCCGGCGCTCGCGCTGGGCCGCGGAGCCTGAGCGGCCGCGGTCCAGCACCAGGGCCAGCTCCACGTTGTGCACCTGCCGGCTGATGCTCTGCCGGCCGCCCCGGTACTTCACGTACCCGCTGCCGTACAGCTCCAGCTCCCCCTGCGCCTCCAGCAGCGCCTCCAGTTCCTCGAAGGGGACCAGCCCCTCGGTGCTGTAGCTCAGGACCAGGTAGCGGGCGTCCACGGCTTCCAGCAGTCCGGCCAGCGCCGCGGCCGCGCTGGCCCGGTAGCAGTACGCCGAGCGGGTCCGCACCCAGTCCTCGCGGATCCCGGCCTTGCGCCGCAGGCTGCCGTCGGCCCGGCGCTCCTCACTCACCGCCGGGCGGTCCCACAGGGCGATGGTGTTCAGCAGGTGATAGTTGGAGCCGTACTGGTGCTGGTTGTAGGGCGGGTCCAGGTAACACAGGTCCGCCGGGCGGCCGCGGGCGAAGTCCGCCGCCTCCTGGCAGCCGGCCTCCGCCGGCGGGCCGTCCAGCAGCTCCGGCAGGCGCAGGCGGATGGGGGCCAGGATGCGGCCCAGGGCGTCCCGGCCGTGCCCGCCGAAGCCCTTGTGGCAGGCCTTGAACACGCCGGAGGTGTTCACGTGCGTGGAGGCCCCGTACAGCAGCGAGGCCAGCAGCAGGTATTTGCGCTTGCGGTCTTCCGGATCGGCGGGCTGGAACCCGGGGTACAGTTCCTCCAGGCGCTCCCGCATGGCGTCGATGGCCAGCGCGTTTTCGCGGGTGTAGAAGAGGCGCTCCGTGCGGTAGTCGGCCGCCGCCGTGCTCCGCGGGGCGTAGTGCCGGGCCACGTACTCCCGGCGCGGGGCGCCCAGCGAGTTCAGCTCGGCCAGCAGCGCCCGCGCTGCGCCCCGGAAAAGTCCCTCCACTTCCGAGGACCCGACGCACAGGCTGGCGAAGTTCAGCACGTAGGCGTACGGCTCCCAGTCATTGGCCAGCACCCGGCAGCCCAGCCAGCGGGCCAGGCGGGATACGGCCCCGGAGCCGGCGAAGGGGTCCAGGAACACCGCGCCCGGCCGGACCAGGCGGGAAAAGATCCCGGCCAGGAAGGGCTGCAAGGCGCGCTTGTTGCCGATGTAGGCGATGAGCTGGTCCTGCAGGTAGGGGTGCTCCGGATTGGCCATGCACGCGTTGCCTGTAAGGCGCAGGGTAAAGCAAAAGCCCCGGCCTCTCAAGCCGGGCCTCCGGCGATCCGGCCTGAGCGACGCCCTCCAGGCATTCCCGGACGGCTTCCGGCTGGAACAACACCTCCTCGGGGGTCACCACCTCGGCCTCCTCCAGCTTGGCTCCCAAAACGGCGAACTGGCGGTGATCGGCTCGCGGGGATTCCTGCAGCCTCTCCTGGATGCCCTTCAAACGCAGGTAGTCGCAGCCGCCAAGGATCATACGCGCCTCCTGTGTAAAAGGGGGCCCGCGCGACCCGGACCCCTCGGACCCCCACCGCGATTGACTTGGGCCGCCGATTTCCATATGTTCACTAGGCATGGCTGAGGCGCGCACCCGGGCCCGTGAGCCCAACCTGCCGGTGGGAAATCCGGCCCAGATGGTAAGCCAGGGCGTGGCCCGGCTCATCAACAACATCAAGTCCGTCATCTACATCGACTCGCGCAAACTGGAGTACCTGATCGCCGCGCAGATCGCCGGCGGGCACGTGATGCTGGCCGACGCCCACGGCGTGGGCAAGACTTCGCTAGCCAAGGCCCTGGCCGGCTCCATCCGCTGGACGGAGCCCCAGGAGGACAAGGGCCTGAAGTCCTTCAACCGCATCCAATGCACCGTGGACCTGCTGCCCCAGGACATCCTGGGCTACAGCCGCTTCCTGGACTCCTCCAGCCGCATCGCCTTCGTGCGGGGGCCGATCTTCGCCCACTACGTGCTGTGCGACGAGATCAACCTGCTCACTCCCAAGACCCAGGGCTCCTTCTTCCAGGCCATGGAGGAGCAGGCGGTCACCGTGGAGGGGCACACCTACGAGCTGCCGGACCCCTTCTTCATCATCGCCACCATGAACCTGAAGGGGGTGCACCTGTTTCCCCTGCCCGCCCCGCAGCTGGACCGCTTCATGATCGAGCTCTCTATGGGCTACCCGGAGCCGGCCGACGAGGCGGCCATCGTCCGCCAGCACGGCCGCGACGACGCCTGGTCGAGCTTCGCCCCGGCGGTGAGCTCCGCCGAGCTGGTGGAGTGGCAGGCCCAGGTGGACCAGGTGGAGATCCACCCGGAGATCGTGAACTACATCGTGG
>MIBK01000207.1:6556-15159 GCA_001829505.1 Spirochaetes bacterium RBG_16_67_19
CGCCTGCACCCCGACGTGGCCATGGGCGCCAGCCCGCGCACGGGCGTGAAGCTCTCCCGCCTGGCCCGGGCCCTGGCCCTGGTGCGAGGTCAGGACTTCGTGACCGTGGACCTGGTCAAGGAGATCTTCCCGTCGACGGTGGCCCACCGCCTGGTGCTGAACGACGCCTCCCGGAACGCCGGCCCGGTGCTGCAGGATATCCTGGGCTCCGTGCCCGTGGAACCCTCCCGCCGGAGGGCCTCCTCGTAGCCGCCATGCAGGCCCCGGCACGTCGCTCGCCCGCATACCTACCTTCCGGCACGCGGGCCCGGCGCCTGTACCCGCTCACCCTGGCCGGCACGCTGGTGGCCGCCGCCGCCTTCTTCCTCCTGGGCCGGGGACTGGCCCAGGCCAATCCCTACGCCGTGTTTCTGGCCCTGCTGGCCGCGGCGGTGCTGGCGGTCCTGGTCCTGGCCGGGCGCCTGCAGGCCGCCGCCTGCGCCCGCCGGCAGCTGCAGTGGGACAGCTCCGGGCCGCTGTTCGCCCGGCGCCCCGGCACCGAGCAGGCCATCCTGGCCCCCGAGCTCCGCCTGCTGCCCTTCTTCCGCGTGCAGTTCCGCTTCCGCGGGCTGCTGGCCGTGGGCCGAGGCGCCGAGGTGCTCCTGGCCCGCAGCCTGAGCTTCTCCGCGGCGGGGACCCATCCCCTGCCCCTGTACCTGCCGCTGTGCGGGCAGCTCGCCGCCCGCGGGCGGTTCCTCGTGCGCGACCTGTTCGGCCTGACCCGCTCCCCCTTCGGCGAGGAGCCCGAGCGCTCACTGACCGTGCTCCCCGCCTGGCTGGCCGCGGGGCCGCCGCGCCTGGTGGAGCCGGCGGGCGGATTCGAGGACAAGAGCCTGCGCAAGGCCTCCGAGGAGGAGAAGTACTTCATGCGCGAGTACCAGCCCGGGGACCGTTTTCGCGACATCAACTGGAAGGTCTCCAGCCGGCTGCAGGAGCTGATCACGCGCATCTCCCCGGTGACCCAGGAGAAGACCCGCCTGCTGGCCGTGGAGCTCCGCCACTACCGCGACGAGGGCGCGGAGAGCCTGGAATCCGTGATGCACCTGGACTACCTGAAAAGCTGGCTGCTGGCCTTCCTGCGCGGCCTGAAGGCTTCCAACGAGCGGCTGCAGTTCCGCGTGCACACCGGCGCGGGCTCACGCCTCCTGGCCACGGCGGAGGACATCGAGAGCTTCGCCGAGGAGCTCGCCGGCCTCGGCTATCAGAGCGATCCCGGCCCGGGAAGCGAGGAGGCGGGGGAGCTGTTCGTGTTCAGCACGTCCTTCGACCGCGGCCTGCCCCTTTTCCTGGCGGCGCGCCCGCTGGCCCGGGCCCAGGTCTTCCGCACCGTCCGGGGGCGAAGCCCGGCAGGGATGCCGGCACGGACCCAAACCGGGGCCACGCCCGCCGGGAGCGACGGCCGGCGGCCCGGCAAGACGGCGGCGCCCGTGGAACGCGTCCTGTTCGCGCCGGAGCTCGTCGATGCCTTCCTGCCCGGGCCTTGGGCCCTGCGCCGCGTCAGCCCCCCGGCCGTGCCGCTGCGGGCCGAGGGGCTGGAGGAAGTCCCGCTGGCCGTGAGGATGTTGCCGTGAGGTTCCGCCCATGATCCATATGCTGTTTTTCAGCCGACTGGCCCTGTACTTGCTGGTGGCCGCCCTGCCCGCTCTGCATCCCGCCGTTTCGGTGCCCTATGACCGGGTCGGGCTCACCGCCTGGTTCGTGCTGTTGCCCGTGGAGATGCTCATCGCCTTCTACCTGGCCCCGCCGCGCACGAGGACCCGCACCTGGCTGCTGCTGGCTGCCGTGCCGCCGGTCCTGTTCGTGCTGCTGCTGGCCGGCCTGGAGCTGTCCACCCTGGCGTACGTCGGCGCGGCCGCCGCCGCCTTCCTGCTGACCGTGCTGGTCTTCCGCACGGGCGGCTGGGGCCAGGGCGTGGCCGCCCTGGAGCCCTTCGCCCTGGCCTTCGTGGCCTACCGCCTGTTGAGCTACTCCCGGGGGTCGGAGGCCATCGCCCGGCAGGCCAGCGGGGTGACCCAGATGCTCCTGGTGCTGGTGCCCTGCGCCTTCCTCCTGCACGGCGCGCTGCTGTTCCTGTCCGCCTTCCGGCCGCGCCGGGGAAAGGACCGCCGGGGACTGGCCGAACTGGGCCTGTTCCTGCTGGTGGCCGTGCCGGCCTTCCTGGCCGTCTCTTTCCTCCTGCCGCCGGACTTCGTGAGCCACAACATCGTGCTCAACCGCCCGGATAGGGACCTGCAGCCCCGGCGACTGCCCTTGGACGAGGACCAGGGCTGGGAGGGCGGGAACCTGCGCTCCCGGCGTGAGCGGCCCGGCGAGGGGGAGAACGGCCGGGGACTTCGCCCCGGGGAGGGCGGGGAGGACGGGCGCAATTCGCTGGAGGGCCTGCCCGCCGACCAGTGGGGTAGCGCCATGGGCGATGGGGAAGGCGGGGAGCAGAAGCAGTACGCGGTGATGGTCGTGGCCAGCCCGCAGGAGCCGGTGTACGCCGCGGATGCCTACCGGGGGGACTTCGACGAGGAGCGCGGTTTCCTGTTCTCGCGGGACGAGCCGCTCAACGAGCTGGCCTGGCTGCGCTTCCTGGAGACCTGGCGCGACCCCTCCCCTCCCCCGGACGCCGGGCGCGAGCCGGTGGACATCTTCTACCTGTCTACGCTGCCCGGACGCTATCTGGCCTACCGCCCGGCCACCATCGAGCCCACCGTGCTGAACGGCGAGTACTACCCGTTCGAGTACTCCTACCGGGCGGCCTCCGCGCTGAGCCAGGCTGGGCCCCAGGATTGGGCGGCGCTCCCTGACCTGAGCCCCGCCGAGAGGGCGGTCATGGAGCCGTACCTGCGCCTGCCAGTGGGGCCGGAAGCCCTGGCCACCCTGCGCGGGCAGCTGGACAGCTCCTTGGCCCAGGCCGGCGCGCGGGACAGCGGCCCGGGCGGGCGGATCCTGGCCGTGCTGCGCGGCTTCTCCACTTTCCAATACGAGCTGGGCTACACCGAGGACACCTCCGTGGACCGCATCCGAGACTTCCTGGCGCGGACCCGCACCGGGGACTGCACGGAGTTCTCCCACAGCGCGGCCATGCTGCTGCGCCTGGCCGGCGTGCCCGCCCGCGTGGTCACCGGCTACCTGGCCTCCCGCGACCTGCAGAGCCCGGCCCACTGGCAGGCGGTGCGCGTGCTGCGCCGGGCCATCCCTTCGCTGCAGGAGTTCCCCTCCGACCAGCTGTACCTGGTCACCACCGCCCAGCGCCACTCCTGGACCCAGGCCTGGCTGCCCGGCTACGGCTGGCTGGACCTGGAAAGCACCGCCTTCGCCCTTCCCCCTCCCCCGGGCCAGAATCCCGGCGACCTGGACGTGGTGATCCCGCTGATCGAGCCCAGGCCCCAGGAGACCCCGAGCTTCCGCTTCCCCTGGCTGCTGGCCCTGCAGGCCCTGGCCGGGCTGGCCGTGCTGGCCGCCGCCGGCCTGTACCTGTACAGCGGGCTGCGCCAGGCCTGGCTGGCCGCCCTTTCCCGCGGCAGCGGCACCCGGGCGCTGCGTGCTCTCTGGCAGCTCCTGCTGGTGCGCCTGTCGGCACGGGGCTACGAGCTGAAGAAGCCCTCCCTGACTCCGGCGGAGTACGCCAAGGAGCACCCGGAGCTGGCCCGCTTCGCCGGGCTGTACACCACCCTGCGCTACCGGGAGCGCATGAGCCCGCAGGAGCGCGCCCGGGCCTGGACCGAGCTGCGCGCCAGCTACAGCGGCCTGCTGGAATCCACGCTCCGCCCCGGGGCAGGTCAGCTCCTGAGGCGGGCCTTCAGCCTGCGCGGGCTGTACTACCTATGAAGACGGGGCCGCGCGTGGTCCTGCTCGCGCTGGGCGCGCTGGCTGCCCTGACCGGCTGCCGGGTGCGCTCCGACTGGATCAGCTTCCGCGGCCAGCAGGGACGGGGGGCCACCTCCAACGCCGTGAACCCGCCGCTGGCGGTGAAGTGGAAGCTGGAGCTGCAGGTCGGAGCCGAGCCCACCTACGCCTTCAACAACCCGGTGGTCCAGGGCGACACCCTGTACTTCGGCTCCACGGACGGCAACTTCTACGCGCTGGACATCCAGAGCGGCTACATGCGCTGGGTGTTCAAGACCAGCGGGGCCATCAACTCGGTGCCCTACGCGGACGGCAGCAACGTCTACTTCGGCAACAACGCCGGCAAGGTGTACGCGGTCGGCCAGAAGGGGGGCGAGGAGGCCTGGTCCTTCCAGACCGACAGCACCGTGCAGTCCACGATCGTGGGCTACAAGGACTTCGTCCTTTTCGCCAGCGACGGGGGCACCGCCTACTTCCTGGGCCGCGACGGCCGGCAGCGCTTCACCCTGCCCAACCCGGTCTGGCACTACAACGCCTTCCAGGTCTACGACGACGTGGTGTACTTCGCCCCGGCCCCGCCCAGCCGCCCGCACGCCTTCGGGGCCTTCGACGTGCGGCAGCGCGAGTACCTCTGGGTCCTGGACACCGACCAGTTCCAATCCATCTGGTACTCCTTCCCCGCGCTGCGCGGCGACAACCTGTTCTTCGCCACCGCCGACCTGGGGGGTGACTACTGGCGCCTGGACTACTACGCCTTCCGCCGGCGCACCGGCCAGCGGGTGTGGTCCTACGAGGAGGAGTCGGACTGGGGGGACCTGCCGGTGGACGCCGAGGCCCTGTTCGCCCGCAACATGCGCCTGCTGGACTTCATGGCCCCGGCGGTGTGGCGCAACCTGGTCATCTACGCCAGCGGCGATGCGGCGGTGCGGGCCTTCCGGGCCGGCAGCGGCCAGCTGGCCTGGAAGAGGCGCTTCGACCAGGTGACCTCCAGCTCGGTCACCGTGGCGGGCAACCGCCTGTACTTCGGGCTGCGCGGCGACGAGGGCCCCTACGGCCGGCCGGCGCGCCTGGTGTGCCTGTCGGCGCGCAACGGCCGCCTGCTCTGGCAGATGGACGTGGAAGGGGCGCTGCTGTCCGCGCCGGTCATTGCCGGCAAGTGGATGGTGTTCGGCACGGACCGCAACTTCTTCTACGTGCTGGAACAGGTCTTCTAAGCGCGCCTGGCGGTCAACCCTGGGCCGGTGAGACCGGCGAGGCCGGTGAGACCATCCACTCCAGGTGCTTGCGCAGGTCTTCCGGCCAGGAGGCGATGCGGGCCGAGAAATCCGGCCACTTTCGGGAGTACAGGGCCCGGGAAGCCTCCTCGAATCCCTCCAGGTTTCCGGCCAGGGACCACATGATGCGGCCGGCCGCCTCCAGCCTGCGCCGGGAACCGCTGGCCGCGGACTCGTTCTTGACCGCAGCGTCCACCAGGCGCCGGAGCGTGCCCGAGGCCCGGGCGGGCTGGCTCTCCAGCCATTCCCAGTGCTTCGGCAGCAGCGAAACCTCTCGGCAGACCACGCCCAGGCTCGGCCTGCCGGGGCCGCGTTTGGGGGTCGGAGGCGCCACTCGGGCCAGCACCTCCTCCAGGGTCCCGCGCAGGTCGAAATCCACTTGCTTTCCCGTCTGGTCGTCGAAGATCAGGACCTGTGCCGATTTTTCGCGCAGCAGGTGCTCGCGGACCCGGGTAAGGACCGCGGGTAGGTCTCCGGTCAGAACATGCGCAAATCCCGAAAAAGCCGTGAAGAGCTCGGTGGATGTCGTTTCCATGCCGGAATTATACCCGGGTAATATTAGAAAGTCAAGAGGTTTCGTCGATGCGCAGCAGAACCAGCTCCCCGGCGCGCTCTGTGGAAATCACGAAGCGCTTCGTCCGCTCGCCTTCCGCGGAGAGGACCCGCTGCTCCGCCTCCGCCCGCGCCACCGCCCGCCCCGTTGTCAGGGTTGCGGTTACCGAGCGGCGGATGACGCAGCCGGTGCTTGACCGAAGCACCGCAGCCTCCCGGAAGTTTCGCGTACAGGCAGTCGATGACCTCCCCACCCCGACGGCCCAACAACTGCGGGCGGTCCTGGCCCAAAGCCGCCTGGGCACGCGGGTTGGCGGCCTGGAACACCCCGTCCCATCGACCAGCACGACCGGCCCTTGCAGTCGCTCCAGGAAGTCGTCCAGGGAGTAGGCGCGCTCTAGCGTGCAATACCGAGGCATCCGCGGCCAGCGAGGCCGACCGTGAATCCAGCATGGCTCCGCACCAGGCGCAGATCCGACGCAAGAGCATCCTACCCCCGGCACCTGCTCACCGCCTGGTCGTACTCCCGGATCAGGCCGAGCACCTCGGCTTCCGCCGGCACGCCCGCTTCCAGGCAATACCAGTCCCACACCGCGCCCAGCGGCAGGGTGCGGGCCAGCTCGAAGGTCTGCATCCGGCCCAGGTAGTCCCCCGCCGCCTCGCAGGACACCAGAGTGGAGCGCGGCTCCAGCAGGCCGGCCAGCAGGGCCTTGAGCACGGCCCGGGCCCCCACGGTCCAGGCCCCCAGGCGGTTGATGCTGGCGTCGAAGAAGTCCAGTCCCAGGGCCACGCGGCCCAGGCCGCCGGAGCGCACCACTTCGGCCAGCAGCTCGCCGGCCGCGTCGTCCAGGAGCACCACGTGATCGCTGTCCCAGCGCACCCCCCGCGAGATGTGCAGCAGCAGCTCCCCGCAGAACAGCAGCACCGCGGAGATCTTGTCGGCCACCGACTCGGTGGGGTGGAAGTGGCCGGAGTCCAGGGTGATGAGCTGGCCGTGGCGCGACGCGTACAATAGATAGAACTCGTGCGAGCCGACCACGAAAGACTCGCTGCCGATGCCGAACAGCTTGCCCTCCAGCGCGTCCTTCAGGTCCGCTTTCGGAAAGGGCGGGGCGAAGATCTCGTCCAGCGAGCGGGCCAGGAGCTCCCGGTAGCCCAGCCGGTCGGCGGGACGGTCCTTGAGGCCGTCCGGGACCCAGAGATTATTGATGCAGGCCGAGCCCTGGGTCCGGCCCAGGTGCGCGCCCACCTCGCGGGTGCGCTTGGCGTGCTCGATCCAGAAGGCCCGGATCCCCGGGTCCTTGCTGGCCAGGGTGAAGCCCGCAGCCGCCCTGGGGTGGGAAAAGAAGGTGCCGTTGATGTCCAGCGCGACGCCGCGCTCCCGGCCCCAGTCCAGCCAGCTGGCGAAGTGCTCGGGCCGCACCTGGTCGCGCTCCACCCGCTGACCGGCGAAGTCGCCGTAGATCATATGCAGCGAAAGCCGGTGGCGGCCCGGCAGCAGGGTGTACAGCTTATCCAGGTCCTGGCGCAGCTCGTCGAGGTTGCGGGCCTTGCCCGGGTAGTTGCCGGTGGCGGCGATGCCCCCGCTCAGGGTTCCCTCCGCCGAGCCCTCAAAGCCCCCGACATCATCCCCCTGCCAGCAATGGATGGAAAGGGCGAGACCGCGCAGGGCCTGCAGGGCCTGCTCCGTGTCCACCCCCTGCTCGGCATAGGCCTCGCGGGCCAGGCGATAGCTGGATTCCACGTGCTTCCGGTTCATCTGCCCTCCAGGTACTCCACCGCGCTCAGGAAGGCCTTGGCCCCCTCGCCCATCGCCACCAGAACCTGCTCCCGGTGCACGTCGGTCACGTCCCCGGCCGCGAACAGCCCCGGGCAGCTCGTACGGCAGCGGGAATCCACCCGCACCCAGCCGGCGCCGTCCAGCTCGGCCAGTCCGGACACCGGCCCGGAGTTGGGGGAAGGCTCCAGGGCGTTGAACACCCCATCCACGTCGAGCAGCTTCCGGCCCGCGGGCCCCTCCACCACGGCCTGCACCGCGCCCGGACCCCCGCTCAGGGAGACCAGGCGCTCCCCCTCCTCCAATAGGCGCGCCTGCGCCCCGGCGGCGGAGAGCTCCGCGGCGGCGGCACGGGCGCGCGCCCCGAGCCCCGCCACCAGCACGCTCTTGTCCAAAAACAGGTGGGCGTAGCTGGCGGCCGAGCCGTACAGCCCCTTCTGGAACAGCTCCGCCTCCCCCGGGACCCCCAGGCGGGAGGCCCGGCTGCCGGTAGCCAGGATCACGGCCCGGGCATCCAGTTCCTGGCCAGCGGCCAGACGCACCCGGAAGCCGTCCACCGCAGCGCGCACCTGGGCCACCGCGCCGGTGCGCACAGGGTAGCCCAGGTATTCCAGCTCGCGGGCGAAGCGGGCCACCAGATCGCCCCCGCGGATGACGCGATGCTCTTCGAAACCCGGCAGGGTCGATTGATGGCGGGCCTGACCGCCCAGCTCCGGGCTGACCAGCAGCACCTCCAGACGCCGGCGCACGGCGTAGAAGGCGGCGGTAAGCCCGGCGGGACCCCCGCCTACGACGATCAGCTTAGACATGGGGGGCCCCCGATCCGGAAGGGGCCCAACGGCCTTGCGGGTTTGGCTCGCCACCGGGGTCCTGAAGGTCCCCCGGTGCCTTCGGGATGAAGCCCTGCTCCATCATCGCCCGGGTGAGCTCGCGGGAGCGGGTGATCAACCCGCGGGCGCGCGCGAGCAGGTCCTCCCGCGAGAGGCTGAGGCGGGCCAGCCCCTCGGCCTGGGCCTCCAGGCCCACGGCCGCGGCCACCTGGGGAACCACCTCCCAATCAGCCATAGTGGGCAGGATGTGCTCCGGGTCCAGCCTTTCACCCACGGCCGAAGCCAGCGCCTCGGCCG
>MIBK01000207.1:15217-16461 GCA_001829505.1 Spirochaetes bacterium RBG_16_67_19
GATCCCCGGGAAGACCAGGGAGTTGTTCACCTGGTTGGGGAAGTCCGAGCGTCCGCTGGCCACCACCGCGGCCCCCGCCTGGCGGGCCTCCCAGGGCCAGATCTCCGGCACGGGGTTGGCGCAGGCGAAAACCACCGCCCGGGGGCTCATCCCCGCCACCCATTCCGGCCGGATGACCCCCGGGCCAGGCCGGGCCAGGGCCACCAGCACGTCCGCGCCCTGCAGGGCTTCCGCGATCCCGCCCCGGCGCCCCTCGGCGTTGGTGGCCTCGCACAGCCGCCACTTCTCGATGAACTCGTCCTTGCGCCTTTCCACGTCCTCCCGGTGGCGGCCCAGGATGCCGCGGCTGTCCACCATCAGGCAGCGGGCCGGGTCCGCGCCCCGGCCAAAAGCCAATCTGGCGCAGGCCACATTGGCCGCGCCGCTGCCCACGAACACGATGCGCGTACGGGCGATGTCGCGCTCCGTCACGCGCAGGGCGTTGAGCAGGCCGGCCAGGGTCACCGTGGCCGTGCCCTGCTGGTCGTCGTGCCAGACCGGGATCGGGGCCTCGGCGCGCAGGCGCTCCAGGATGCGGAAGCACTTGGGCTGGGCGATGTCCTCCAGGTTGATGCCGCCGAAGGAAGGGCTGAGCAGCAGCACCGTGCGGATCAGCTCGTCCGGGTCGCGGGTGTCCAGCACGATCGGCACCGCGTCCACCCCGCCCAGGTACTTGTACAGCAGGGCCTTGCCCTCCATCACGGGCAGCCCCGCCGCCGGGCCGATGTCCCCCAGGCCCAGCACCCGGGTCCCGTCGCTTACGACGGCCACCGTGTTGCCCTTGCTCGTGTATTCGTAGACGAGCCCGGGGTCCGCCTGGATGGCCAGGCAAGGGGCGGCCACCCCGGGGGTATACCAGAGGGCGAAGTCCCGCAGGTCGCGCACCCTGCATCTGGGCACGGTCTCCATCTTGCCGCGGTAAAAGGCGTGCAGCCGCGTGGCCTCCCCGGCCAGCTCCCGCTCGCGGCCCTCGACGTCCGGATCAGACATGCCGAATTAGACCATAAACGGGAAGCCCGGCGCAAGGGTTGACCTTTCTGCGCCCCGGTGTACACTGGGGCTCTCACCGCCATGAATCCCGTCCGCCCGTGGGCCTGGCCCCTGCTGCTTACCGCCGTGATGTTCTTCCTGGCCACGGTCTTCCCGGCCACCAAGCGCCTGTCCACCGAGCTATCCCCCCTCACCATCTCCCTGCTGCGTTACGG
>MIBK01000207.1:16515-17133 GCA_001829505.1 Spirochaetes bacterium RBG_16_67_19
GACCCCCCGGAACCCCCGGTTGAAGGCTGGCGACGCGGCGGCCCTGGCGCTCCTGGGCCTGCTGGGGGTGGCCTTGTTCTCCTTCTGCCTGACTGCCGGGGTGGCCATGTCCTCGGCCTCCAGCGCCTCCCTGCTCACCAACAGCCAGCCGATCTTTACAACTCTGCTGGCACCCCTTATAATCGACGAAAAGCTTACGCCTCGCCGGCTGGCAGGAGCGCTGCTGGGCCTGGGCGGGGTGGCCTTGATCGTCACCGGAGGCAGGTTGAGCGCGGCGTTGCTGCGGCAGGAGTATTTCCTGGGCAACCTGGTGCTGACCGGCGGGGCGGTGGCGATCAGCGTGCAGACCATACTATTGAAGAGGTTCGTCATCCGTTTCGGAGGCCTTCTGCCCACCTTTCTCACCATGCTCGCCGGCAGCCTGTTCCTGGCCGCGGCCGTCCTGGCCACCGGCGGCTGGCGCGAGCTGGGAGCCTTGAGACCCGCGGGCTGGCTGCTGGCCGTCTATATCGGCCTGGCGGGGACCGCCCTGGTCTATCCCCTGTTCAACGCCGCCCTGCGCGGCTACGGGGTGGTGCGCTCGGTGGGCTTCAAGCTGCTGATCCCGGTGTTCGGCAT
>MIBK01000208.1:0-3359 GCA_001829505.1 Spirochaetes bacterium RBG_16_67_19
GCCGGGGATGCTCGCCCCGGTGTGTAACACAGGCTGGCTTGGCTCTTCGTGCGCGGATTGAAGCTGGCGATGTTCCCCTTGTAGGCGAAGGTCGAGGACTCTCACGCCAGGAGTCAGGACAATCTTGCCGGCGCGCCCGGGCCTTGAGTAACTTGCTCCCTTGGATTCTGCGAATATCGCCCAAGCCCGCCTGGCCAACCAGCTTCTGGGAAGGGACAAAAAGAGCACGCCCGGCGAGGTGGTGGACTGGCTGGGCGCCGTCCAGGCCCAGGACTTCGCCGCCGCCAAATGGGCCATCGGGATGCGCCTGCATCAGGCCACGGACGCCGAGGTGGAGAAGGCCTACAATGCCGGCCAAATTCTGCGCACGCATGTCATGCGTCCCACCTGGCATTTTCTGTCTCCGCAGGACATCCGCGCGGTACAGGCCCTCACCGCCCGCAGGGTCCGGGCGGGCAACGCTTCCATGCTCCGCAAGCTGGAGTTGGACGGCCGGCTCCTGTCGCGCTGCCGCCGCGCCCTCACCGCGGCGCTGCGCGACGGACAGCACCTGACCCGCACCGAGCTGTCCTCCCGCCTGGAGGCTGCACGCATCCAGGCCAGGGGACAGCGGCTGGCCTACATCCTGATGGACGCCGAGCTGGAAGCCCTGATCTGCAGCGGCCCCCGGAAAGGCAAGCAATTCACCTATGCCCTGCTGGAAGAGCGCGTGCCCAAGGCGCGCCCCCTGTCCCCCGAGGAGGCCCTGGGCCGGTGGGCGCGGCGCTACTTTCTCGGCCACGGGCCCGCCCAGGCCAAGGACTTCGCCTGGTGGTCGGGGCTGACGCTGCGGGAGGCGCAGCGCGCCATCGAGCTGTCCAAAGGCAGCCTGCTGCGCGAAACCATCAGCGGCAACACCTACTGGCGCTCCCCAGGCGGGGACGGGCCGGAGCCGGACGCGGGAAAGCCGGGTGGAGGCGGCGGAGCTCTTCTGCTGTCGATTTACGACGAGTACAACATCGCCTACCGGGACCGCGGCGCGCTGGGCCCCGAGCGCCACCTGGAGCGCCTGATTTCCATGGGCAACGCGCTGACCTCGGTGCTGATCCTGGGCGGAATCATCGCCGGCACCTGGAAGAGGGTTCTTGCCAGGGCCGGGGTTGAGCTCGCGGTCAGCCCATTTCACACCTTACGGAAGGCGGAGAAGGAAGCAATCCGGGCCGCCGCTTCCGCGTATGGCGAGTTTCTCGGGCTGCCTGTGAGCCTGCACTACGCCGAATAGCCGCCGCTCAGTACCAAAAAGAGCTGTCCTGCAAGTGCTTCAGGAAAACTGGCACAGGCCATACGTCGATTCCGTCCTCGGTGCGACGGCTGCGCTCGCTCGGTGAGCCGGCATAGACCACCAGCCGGCGGTGCAGCCCCGGGAGCGGAGCAATGGCGCGCAGCCCCTTCAGATGCGCATCCTGGAGTTTCGGGGAACTCTTGGCCTCGATGGCCACATACCTGCCTCCCCGGGCGAGCAGGAAATCGACTGCGACGTTCCCGCCGGCGTCGGGGAAATGATGCAACCAAGGACCTGTTCGTGGATTAGGCGCGCAACCGCAGCCCCGTTGCGACCGCCGAAACCCACCCGAACGCCACCGCCCCGGCCAGAGCCACGATCACCCCCGCCCAGCTCATGAAGACATTGGGAAGCGCGATGAGGGCCACGGTCGCCACCGCCGACACCACGGAGTAGACCAGCCAGCCGCGCTGTCCCGTGGAGCCGAACCGGCGGACGAACACGAAGCAGTTGACGACCAGGGAGAGCATCGAGAGGAAGAAGCCCACGGCGTGCAGCGTCGCGTGGCCGCTCATGGCCATTGCTGGACCCTCCGGGGCGCCGGGAGGGAAGCCGAAACCTGGGTCCGCCCGGAAGATGCCGGCCACGAGCAGGCCCAGTCCGAAGGTGCCGATGAGCAGCGCCCCCCAGGTCCCGCCCTTCTGCCCTTTGAGCAAGCGCCGTACGCCGACGGCGCAGGCCACGGCGAGCGATCCGGTGAGAAGGAAGCTGGCGATCTGGATCCACCCCAGCTCCCCGAGGCTGAGCTGGCTGATGGCGTTCAGTCGAATGTTGAATCCCGGACGCGTGACGGCCTGGATGATGGCCACCGCGAAAAACAGTGGCCCGGTGAGGGTCCCGCAGGTAAGAAGTGCTTTGGTCATGAGGTGCCTCCTGCAAATAGTCGACTGCAGAAACCCGAAATCGACACTCCTTGCAGGTGCTCCCGGCTTGGCCTATGCTAGCAGGTAGAAGTGAGAAGCTTTGCCGCGCTTCTCCTGCTGCTGCTCTGCGCCTTGTCCTGCTTCGGAGAAGCTGCCGAGGATCCGTCCGTATAGCCTCTGATTCATTTCGGCCAGGTCTTTCTGGCTGACCCCCGCCGCCCCGAGCGTGGCCGCAGACCCGGAGGGAAGGTTCTGGGGCAGGCTAGAGCCGCGGTACCTGGCCGCGCTGGACCCGGCCAGCGGCCAGCCGTGCACGCGGATCGAGCTGCCGTGCAAGCCCTACAACCACCTTATCACGACCTCCGGAAAGGCCTACGTCACGCACAGCGCCCTGACCAAAGAGGGCTTCACCCTGTCCGTGGTCGACACGCGCCGCAGCGTGATGCTGCGGGAGCTCACCGGTATCGCGGGGCTGCGCACCGACCTGGTCCAGGCCGCGGGGTTCGTATACTTGGCCGTGGCAGGGGTGGGCAAGGAGAACAGCCGGCACTGCTACCTCTACCAGATCGACGAAGCCACCGACCGGATCCGTGAGGCGCTCCACAGTACGGACAAGGGCTTCTATTGGAAACTGGCCGCGGCCGGCGAGCGGCTGTACCTCGGCTGGCTTCCCGCCAGGGACGCGGCCAGCTCGGTCGGCTCCACCGCCTTCGGCCGGGTGGAGGTGCGTGACATGGCCCGTGTGCTAGGCCTGCGCGCCGGCATTCTGACCTACTGGATCGTCGTTTCGAGGCCGGTCAACCAGCGCGCGTGTACGACCTGGCCTATGGCGTTCCGCTCGAGGATCTGGACTTCCACAGGGAAAACCACGGGTCCGGACCGCGCTGGTGGGTGGTGCGGCAGTCGCTGCTGTACAGGGTGTACGTGGTCTACCTGAAGCTGATGAAACCCTGGTGGCCGCTGTTCTGGTGCGCCTACAAAGCCGACCTGGCCCTGCAGGGCGTGCTGGCCGAGCTGGTCACCCCCGACGAGCTGCGGGCAAGCGGAATGCTCGTGCGGCAGTTCAGTGCCACGCCGACTTCCGATAGCATTACCGAGGCGGAGGAAGCGGCCCTGCTGGGCTGGGACACGGACCAGGATTAGCAGGGTTCCGAAATAGAGAGCCTTTCTCATTT
>MIBK01000208.1:3527-3612 GCA_001829505.1 Spirochaetes bacterium RBG_16_67_19
CTGGTCAGCAATACATGCTTTGCCAGGACTTCGCGCAGTACATCAGCGCAAAGACCCCGTGTGGCCAGCGTACTAGCCAGCACGT
>MIBK01000208.1:3652-3953 GCA_001829505.1 Spirochaetes bacterium RBG_16_67_19
TCGAAGGTATAGAAGCCCTTCAGCGGCGCGCGCAGCTTCCCGAAATAGTCCCGGGTTTCGTTGTAGGTGATCGTGTAATCGTAGATCCCGTGACAGAAATAGACCGGCAGGCGCAGCTCTGGCACCGTTACCGACAGGTCCGTCATCAGCATCCGGTCCCACAGGTGGCGGCGAGAAAAGGCCTTGCCGGGCCAGATGTTGATCTTTTCGCGGACCGTGTACTCCGGAAACCCCATCACGGGAAGGAAGATGCCGGTGATCACCGATTTCATGTCGCGCGTCGTTCCGACCCCCAGGCCGT
>MIBK01000208.1:4022-5544 GCA_001829505.1 Spirochaetes bacterium RBG_16_67_19
CCATCTTCCGCACCATGCCCTGGTTGCCGAGCTCCCGATACCGCTCCAGCATGTATTGGTAGGCCACGTTTTCCGAGCGGATCTGATAGCTCATCTGCGCCATGCCGATGTAGGCGTGGTACAGCTCCGGAGCCCGCGCCGCCACCTGGATGCCCAGATAGCTGCCCCAGGAATGCCCCAGCAGATAGATCTTCTCCTGGCCGAAGCGCTTCCGCAGGTAGTTGGTCACCTCGATGGTGTCCGCGATCAGCTGCTCCAGGCTCATCGTTTCCGGCGGAACGTCGGCGCTGTAGGACATCCCCGCGCCGCGCTGCTCCCACCAGCACACGGTGAACAGGTCCTCCAGGCTCGCCGGGTACTTCCGGTTCAGGAAGTAGGAGGGCATGCCCGGCCCGCCATGAAGGAACAGCAGCACCGGCTTGGTTTCATCATCGCTCTGGATGAACATGCCCTGCGACAGGCCGTTGATGTCGACCCGGATCTTTTCGGAAACCTTCGACTTTCCGGGGCTCACGGCGAACAGCGCAACCACAAGCAGGAGAATGGCACCCACCAGGACGGCCAGCACTATCAACACGATACGACCGATCACGAGATTCCTCCAAGAGAGCGTTTGGTTACTTCAACGCTGAAAGAGGAGCGAATTTGCACCCGAAAATCAAGTACTTCTGCGCGAGCTCACATCCTTGACGCGAAAAGCGACAATTTTCTTCACCTTTCTGAAGGCCACAACGCCGGAAGGCACCGGGTAGAATCCGATGTGGTGCTGGTGCCCCGCGTCCGGGAAGCATGGGAATCGACAGCCCGGGCGTCTGGGCGGGTTTGCCGGTCGCACCCGCCATTCGCTATCATTGCTTCTATTATGGCAGTGCTGCTTCTGACGGGCGCAACCGGCTTTCTGGGATCCTGGATTCTGGAGCAGATGCGGCAGGAAGACACCTGCCGGAAGCTGGGTTTCGACACCCTGCGCCTGCTGGTCCGGCGCCCGGAGCGTATGGCAGGGATGGCCCTGCCCGGGACGCACCTGGAGGTGCGGCAGGGGGATCTGCTGGACCCCGAGAGCGTGCGCTCGGGGTCGCAAGGCGCGGATGCCGTCCTGCACGTGGCCGCCTTGTATGACACTACCTCCCCGTGGCGCGCCTTCTACCGCTCGAACGTGGAGGCGACCCGGGCTCTGGTCAGCGGGATGAAGGCCGGCAGCAGCCTGGTGCTGACCTCCACCTACGGAGTGTACGGGTTCCCGAACGCCGGCCGGCCCATCACCGAGGATTACGAGCCCAAGCGCCCCCTCTGGCATTACCAGCGCTCCAAGTGGATGCAAGAAGAGCTGGCCCGCGCACTGTGCCGGCAGCGAGGCATCCGTTTCGTCGCCCTGCGGCCGCCCACGGTCATCGGACCCCGGGAGATGCTCTCCGTGCCCTCTCTGGTCCGCGCCATCGAGTCCGGCCAGATGATGCTGATCGGGGACGGCGCCAACACCGTGGCTTTCGCCCATGCCGCGGACGCTGCCCGGGCCCACCTG
>MIBK01000208.1:5569-5993 GCA_001829505.1 Spirochaetes bacterium RBG_16_67_19
ACGACGGAGCGGCCTTCCACTTCGCGAGCTTCCACGCCACCTTCCGGCAGTACGTCGATGCCTTCGCGGCCGCCCTTGGGGTCGCCCCCGTGCGCCGGAAGGCGCCGCTGTGGCTGGCCCGGGTCGTGGGAGGCCTGGGCGACCTGGGCCGCCTCCTGGGCCTGCACGGTCCCTACTCCAGCTTCACCGTGGCCTACGCCGCCTCCAACGACCTGCTGGACGACACGCGCATCCGTGAGTGTCTAGGGTTTGCCCCCGCCTATGACCTGCAACGCACGGTGCAGGAGAGCGTCGCCTGGTATCTGCAGGCGCGCCCCCGGGGGCGGTAGCAGGAAAGCTCTGGAAGCGGCCTGCTCAGCCCCGGGAGAGCTCGAACACCGGCACCCGGGTCTCCGCCACTGCTTCCTTGAAGTAGGGATTGTCG
>MIBK01000209.1 GCA_001829505.1 Spirochaetes bacterium RBG_16_67_19
CACAACCTGATCGTGTACCGCCGCGACGGACTGTGGGGCTCGGTGTCCCAGTCCCGCCACGAGGAGCTGCGCGGCAAGCCCGCCTCTTTCGCCTCCCTGCGCGAGCTGGTGCTCTCCTACCATCCGGACTACTTCAGCGACTGGACCCACGACCGCAACGACCTGACCCTGCGGGGCTTTTCCCCGCCCATCGACCTGCGCGGCTTCGGGCCGGGCTGGGTCACCTCGCCCGGGGCCTGGCACCTGTACTTCCGGCTGCTGGACGGGGTGCGGCTGGAGAAGCTCTTCTTTACCGGCCTCGAGGACCGCTGGTACGACTATCCGCCGGAGAGCCTCTACGATTGAGAAAGGCGTTGCGCAGGAATGCCGCGATCAATAACTGCCAGGGGTGATACAGCAGGACCGGCAGCAGCACCAGTCCCAAAGCCAGCGGGCTGCGCGCGAAGTAGGCGGTGAGCAGCGGCACGCCCAGGGCCATGGTCTTTTGGGGAGCGGCGAAGCAGGCGGAAATCACCTCCGGGCGCGCGAAGCCCAGGAGCCGGGCCCCGCCGTAAGCCAGGGCCACCATCAGCAGCTGCATAAGCGCCAGGTAGGCGAACGGCCAGGGGGCCCGCGACAGGTGGGCCAGGAAGGCCGGGTCCCCGGCGCTGTCCGCCATGGTCAGGAGGATCACCCCCAGAAGCAGGGCGTTGCTGAGCTGGGCCAGGAGCCCGCGGCCGCGCTCGGCCAGGGCTCTCAGGAAGCGGCGCAGGAGCTGGCCGGCGGCCAGGGGCAGCAGGATCTGCAGGGCCAGGTCGCGGAGGATGGCCTGCAGCTCTTCGCCCGGCAGGCTCTGACCCGTGCCGCGCAGCAGCAGCGCCAGGAGCAGCGGGGAGAGGAACACCCCGGACAGGTTGGACAGCGCGGCGTTGAACAGGGTGCCCATGACGTTCCCCCCTGTTACCTGGGTGAACACCACGCAGCTGGCGATGGTCGTGGGCAGGACCGACAGCGCCAGGATGCCGGCGGACAGCTCCGGCCCGAACAGCCTGCGCAGCGGCAGGGAGGTCAGGAAGAACAGCGCGGGGGTCAGCAGGAACAAAAAGGCCTGCACGTACAGGTGCAGCCGCCAGGAGGCCAGGCCCGCCCCGATGGACTCCGAGGGCAGGGTGAGGCCGGCGATCAGGAACAGGGCCGCGATGAGGGCCAGGCGCGTGGCGGAGCCGGGATTGATGCGCTGGCCCGCTTCCGGCGCCAGGAGGCCCAGGAGGATGGCGGCCAGCATGCCCAGCAGGAACCAGTTGCGCCGTAGGAAGCTGGTGACGGCTCCGGGCATGGCGCATCCTACCACGCCCGTCTTTACTGCCACAATTCCGTGTGCTACGGTGTTGCCCATGCGTGGTTTCTGGAAGAAGGTCGCCCTGTGGATCAAGGCCTCCCGCGCCCTGTACACCATCACGGTGCTGCTGCCCTGCTGCCTGGGCGCGGTGGTGGCCTGGCAGGCGGGGGTCCCGTTCCAGGGCGGGCTGCTGGCATTGATCCTGGTGGGCATGATGTTCGCCAACATCGGCACCAACTTCACCAACGACTACTTCGACTATCGTTCCGGCGTGGACCGCCGGGACCGGGGCAGGGTGTACAAGCAGGGGGCGGAGGTCCTCATGGAGAATCCGCTGGCGGAGAGCGGCTCGGTGGACGGCTTCGCCGCCTACTTCTTCTCCCCCCGGGCCATCCTGGCTTCCGCCGCGGCCAGCTTCGCCGTGACGGCCGCGATCGGCGCGTACCTGGCGGCGCGGGTGGACTGGCGCATCCTGCCGCTGGGTGCGGCGGGCCTGGCGGCCGGCTATTTTTACACCGCCCCGCCGGTCAAGTTCGGCTACCGGGGCTTCGGGGACCTGATCTGCTTCCTGGGCTCCGGGCCATTCCCGGTGCTGGGCACCTACTTCCTGTTCACCGGCCGCCTGTCCTGGACCGCGGCGCTGGCTGGGGTCATCGCGGGACTGTGGGTGGACGCCATTCTGTACATCGGCAACGTGCCGGACGCCGAGGCGGATCGCGCGGTGGGCAAGACCACCCTGAGCACCCTGCTGGGGCGCGGGGCCGTGCGCGTGCTGGGGCCGCTGTACTACGGGTTGTCCTACCTCCTGCTGGCCGCCTCCGTGGCCTTCCGCCTGTTCCCGGCCTGGGCGCTGCTCGGCCTGCTGCCGCTGCCGCTGGCGGTGCGCGCCCTGGCCATCGCCGGCAGGAACTACGACGACATCCCCCGCTTCGCCCCGGCCATCCTCACCACGGTCCAGGTGTTCGCCCTGTCCACCCTGCTGCTGGGGCTGGGCTTCGTGCTGGACCGGGCGTTGTGAGAGCGCCCCGGTGAGCCTGCTCAGGCGCCGGTCGGGGCGCCGGTCAGGGCGCCGGTCGGGGCGCGGCGCCCTGCCGCGGGCGCTGGCCTTCCTGCGCAGCCGCCTGCTGGGCGCGGTGAGCCTGCCGGCGCTCATCGGGGCGGCCTGGGCCTGGCGGGCCGGGGCGTTTGGGCCGGCCGGCGGTCCGAAGGCCTGGCCGGCGCTTCTGCGCCTGGGGATCGCCCTGGCCGGCCTGGCCGCGGTGGAGCTGATGAACCTGTTCGGTGCGGACTACTTGCGGCACCAGCGGCACCAGCGGCAGGGGGGGAGCGAGCTGGGGCCGCAGCTTCCGGGCAATCCCGTGTCTGCCCGTCTGCGGCCGGCGGCGATCCCCCGCCTGCTGTTGGGGCTGGCCGCGGCCGGGCTGGCGGCGCTCCTGTACTTCACGGAGACCGTCGGCCCGGGCGTGCTGGCCTTCCTTCTGCCGGCAGCGGCGGTGGGCGTCCTGTACTTGTTCTCGCCGTTCCCCTACGCCTTCCTGGGCACCGCCCTGGTGCCGCCGTTGGTGGCCGGGGGCGTGGCCTTCGTCCTGCTGGGCCGGGTGTCGGCCGCCGCCTTCTTAAGTGCCCTGCCGGTGAGCCTGGTTTCCGCCGGGGTCATTCTGACCTACAAGGTGGCCTACCGCCGCCAGCCGCCGCCCCACTGGGCGCGGGCTCTGGCCGTGCTCCTGCCCTACGTGCTGGCGGACGTGCTGGTGGCGGCTTTCCTGCTGGCCCGGGTGTACCCGCGCTCCGGGTTCTTCGCGCTGCTTCCGGCCATCGTGTTTCCCGGCTGGATCGCCCGCCTGTTGTTCAATGAAACGCGCGATCCGGTGCCGGCCACGGCCCTGGGCGTATTGCTGCACAGCACCCTGTGCCTGGCCATCGCCGCCGGCTTGTTCTGGGGCTAAGCCTGCGGGGCTGTATCCGCCGGTGGCCGGCCGGGGTGGTGGGTTTCGGCGCGATGGGCCTCGGCGGCTTGAGCTTCGGCGGGGACCTTGGGCTGGCAGAAGCGCACCGTGCGCAGCGCCAGCGAGCCGCCGGCCAGGTCGATCAGGTTGAAACCGGGCGGCTCATCCGAAAGGGCCGCCCGCGGCGAGTCGGCGGCGCCGCTGAACTGGAAGCTCACCGCCGGGCAGGTGGCGGCCATCACGCCCCGGTGCAGGCAGGTGTGCTGCAGGTGCAGGTGCGCGGCGAAAACGCCCAGGATGTTGCGGGAATAGGGCGGAATGATCTCCCAGAAGCCGTCGGCGTTGGCCAGCTTGAGCTTGTCCAGCCAGCCGACGCCCGTATCGAAGGGGGGGTGGTGCAGGAAGACCAGCACCTGCTTCTGCGAGTTGCGGTGCAGGTCCTCGTTGAGCCACAGCAGCTGCTTCTCCTCCAGGCGGCCGAACTCCTTGCCGGCGCAGGCCGAGTACAGCATCACGAAGTGCACGCTCTTCAGGTCGAAGGAGTAATACCCGGGGAACTCGGGGCCGCGCTGGGCGGCCTTGCGGAAGCCGGCCAGCGAGTCGTGGTTGCCCAACACCGCGTGGACCGGAACCTGCAGGTCCTTGAACAGGTCCAATACCGCCTGGTAGCTGGAGTGCTCCCCGTCCTCCAGCAGATCCCCACCCAGCACGACCAGGTCCGGGGCCGGGACCTGCTTGCGGATCGCCGCCACCGCCGCAGCCAGGTTGGCGTAGGGACTCACGCCGTGGAGCGTCTTGTTGGGGGAGCCGGGCAGGTGCAGATCGGCCAGGTGTACGATACGCATGCGTCCCAGCATAGCGGGGAAGCCTGAGGCCCGCAATCCCTCAGGACAGGACGCGGGCCAGGCGCTCCAGCGCTTCCCGGAGCACGGCCCGCGGGCAGGCCAGGTTCAGGCGCTGGAAGCCCTGGCCGCCGCTGCCGAACATGGGGCCGTCGTCCAGCCAGACCCGGGCCTGGTGCAGGATGCGCCGCTTGAGCTCCGCGTCGGAAAGGCCCAGCGCCCGGAAGTCCAGCCAGACCAGGTAGGTCCCTTCCAGGGGGAAAACCCCGGCCGCCGGCAGGCTGGCCTTCAGAAAATCCTTCAAGAACCGGTAGTTGCCGGCCACATAGGCCAGCACCTGCTCCAGCCAGGGAGCGCCGTGCCTCCAGGCGGCTTCGGCACTGACCACGCTGCAGGCATTGGCCACGCTGGTCCACAGCGCTTCCTTCGCGGTCCGGAATCTCCGCCGCAGCTCGGGGTCGGGGATCACCGCCAGCGAACCGCCCAGCCCGGCCAGGTTGAAGGTCTTGGTGGCGGACAGCAGGGTCACCGTCCGGCCGGCCAGCTGCGGGGACAGCAAGGCGGTGGGCAGGTGGCAATGACCGGGCAGCACCAGGTCGCAGTGGATCTCGTCGCTCACCACGATCAGCCCGCGGCGCAGGCAGATCTCCGCCAGCCCCTCCATCTCCTCCCGGCGCCACACCCGGGCCACGGGATTGTGCGGGCTGCAGAGGATGAGCAACCGGGTGCGGTCCGTGACGCTGCGCTCCAGGTGCTCCAGGTCCAGGGTGTAGCCTCCGCCTTGCAGGCGCAGCGGGTTCTCCAGAACCTCGCGCCCGTTCCTGCGGATGCATTCCGCGAAGGGGTAGTAGACCGGAGGCTGGATCACCACGCTTTCCCCCGGCGCGGTGAAGGCCTGGATGGCCAGGTTGATGGCGGGCACCACCCCGGGGCAGGCCAGGAGCCATTCGCGCCGCAGGTCCCAGCCGTGCCGCGCGCGCGTCCAGTCGGCAGCGGCCTGGTACCAGGATTCCGGCTCCAGGGTGTAGCCGAACACGCCGTGCCGGACGCGCCGCCGCAGGGCAGCCAGCACCTCCCGGGGGGCGGGGAAGTCCATGTCCGCCACCCAAAGGGGAAGAAGCCCCTCCTGGCCGGCCAGGCGCTTCTGGAAATCCCACTTCAGGGAGGCGGTGCCGCGCCGGTCGGTGAGCCGGTCCAGGTTCATGACGGGAGCTGGCCCACCCGGCGGAGGATGTCCTGAAGATCCTCGGGCCGGAAACGCGAGAGCTCTCCCACTCCCTGCACCAGGGCCCGGACCAGCAGGCGGTCGAAAAATCTCAAGGAGTCCGGGCGGATCTCTCCGCCCAGGGTCCAGCGGCCGAAGGCGTGCAGGGACAGCCAGTCCGGATAGGCGGAGTCCAGCTGGGCCCGGGCCTTCTCCCCCTCGTACAGGCAGCAGATGAACAGCCCCACGGGCACGCGCAGCAGCGCGGAGCGGTGCCGCTGGCAGAAACGCGTCACCCCCGCGGGCACCGCCCCGGCGTAGATCGGGCTGCCCAGCAGCACCAGGTCGAAGGCCGCCGGGGAAAGCCGGCCTTCCCGCCGCAGGTCAGCCACGGTGACCTCGCCGGCGAGCTTCCCGGCCAGCAGCTCGGCGTACCTGCGGGTGCAGCCGTAGCGCGAGCGGTAGGCGATCAGGATCTTCACGGCCGGCCCTCCTTCAGGCTCTCGCGGAGGTGATACAGGCGGTTGCGGAAGTACAGCACGATGTCGGTCAGGACCAGGCAGCCGTTGAGCGCGTACAGGAAGATGACGTAGTCGTAGCGGTACAGCAGCTTGTGCAGGACTCCGGCCGCGTAGCCGACCAGCACCACGATCAGGAAGACCACGCTCTTGCCGGCGATCGAGCGGGAGGTGAGCGAGCGGTAGATGGAGAACGGCCAGGCCGCCCCGAAGCAGACCAGCATCAGGATCTCGAAGACGCTCGTGCGCATGGGTATCTATAGCACGTCCGTTTCCAGCTTCACCAGGGGCACCAGGGCGCTGCCGGCGGCGATGAGGGCGCCCAGGAGGGTCAGGCCCAGGCCGAAGGCGCCGCGATCCCCCAGCACGCCCAGCAGGGAGGGCACCACGCCGCCCCCCAGGGCGTAGGCGACGGGCAGCAGCAGGGAAACCGTGACGTTGTAGATGCGCCTGGGGGTGATGCGGGCCACGGCCACGAAGCCCACGGGAAAGAAGCAGGCGCTCAGGACCGGCTGCACGAACACGGCGGCGGTGAGCAGGCCGCCGCGGCCGAAGCCCAGGGCCGCGGTGGCCAGGCCCGCGGCCAGCAGGGTCGCGGCCAGCACGACGCGGGCCCCCAGGCGGTCGGCCAGCCAGCCGACCGCGAACACCGCGGCCAGGCAGGCGATGCGGGACAGGCCCACCAGCGAGTTGACCGTGGCCGGCGGCAGGCCGCGCTCCGCCACCAGGTAGGTCGGCAGGACCGCGAACACCCCGGCCCCGGAGCCGACCCCCAGGGTGAACAGGGCGGCGAAGACCCAGTAGGAGCGGCGGGAGAGGATCAGGCCCAGGTTGGCCAGGCCGGGCGCCTCGCCCCGAAACCGGCCG
>MIBK01000210.1:0-547 GCA_001829505.1 Spirochaetes bacterium RBG_16_67_19
AAGGGGTCGGGGTGCTGCGCACAGAGTTCCTGTACCTGCGCCGGGCCGCCCCTCCGTCGGAGGAGGAGCAGGCGCAGACCCTGCGGGAGATCGCCGAGGCGCTGCAGGGGCGGCCCCTGACCGTGCGCACCCTGGACGTCGGCGGTGACAAGGAGCTGCCCTACCTGGCCCTGGCGGCGGAGGCCAACCCCTACCTGGGGGTCCGCGGGATCCGCCTGGGATTGAAGCAGCCCGAGCTGTTGCACAGCCAGCTGCGCGCCGTGCTGCGGGCGGGGGAAGGGCGTGACCTGCGCCTGCTGTTCCCCATGGTGACCACCTCCGAGGAGCTGGACGGCGCATTGGCGGAGCTGGAGCGGGCCCGGGCCTCGCTCGCCGCACAAGGCCTGCCGCACCGCTGGCCCATTCCGGTCGGGATGATGGTGGAAACCCCGTCGGCCGCGCTATCGATCGAGAGTTTCTTGGACCGGGTGGATTTTGTGAGCCTGGGCACCAACGACCTGACCCAGTACACCCTGGCGGCCGAGCGCGGCAACCCGGCCCTGGCCGG
>MIBK01000210.1:639-719 GCA_001829505.1 Spirochaetes bacterium RBG_16_67_19
GGGAGATCGCGGGCGATTCGGCGGCGATCCCCGTTCTGGCCGGCCTGGGCGTGGGCAGCTTCAGCCTGAACCCTCCGGGC
>MIBK01000210.1:775-917 GCA_001829505.1 Spirochaetes bacterium RBG_16_67_19
GGCGGAAGGGCTGCTCGGCCTGCCCACGGCCGCCGCGGTCCGCCGGGAGGCCGTCGCCTACCTGGCGGCGCTGCCGGTGTTGACGATCGCGTAGAGCAGCTGATCCAGGATTTTCCCATCCTTGAAGACGCTGGCCCGCAGT
>MIBK01000210.1:1022-1256 GCA_001829505.1 Spirochaetes bacterium RBG_16_67_19
TATTCGACCATGGCCCGCACCGCCGCGGTGACGATCCCCCGGCCCCAATACATCTCGGCCAGCCAGTAGCCCAGCTCCGCGGTGTAGCGGTGCACGTCCTGGCCCGGCATCAAGCCGATGCTGCCGACGGCCTCGCTTTCCGTGGCGATGGCGAATACGGTGCGGGGCGCGGCCGCGCTGACCCGCCGGATGAACTCGCCGGCGTGCTCCGGGCGATACGGATGGGGAAAGGCG
>MIBK01000210.1:1383-3747 GCA_001829505.1 Spirochaetes bacterium RBG_16_67_19
GGAGTCTACCATACAAGGGATAGACTCCGCCCGGCGAGCCGAATTATCCTCAGGCGGGGAGCCGATTTGAACCGCGAGGATCTATCCGAGCTGGTGCGCCAGCACAAGACGGACAGCGACATCTACCACGACCTGATGCAGTTCCGGGTCCGGGAGATCCTCCTGGTGGCCACGATCTACGACGCCTACATCCTGGAGGAGGAGGACCGGCTCACCGAGACGATCTTCGGCGAGTACCACCAGCTCAACTTGAGCACCGCCCCGCGCATCACCAGCGTCAGCTTCGGGGAGGAGGCCCTGGAGATGCTGCGCTATCGGGCCTTCGACATGGTCATCCTCACCATGCGCATCGACGAGATCAGCCCCTTCGAGCTGGCCCGCAAGATCCGCGAGCAGAACTCCAGCATTCCCGTGCTGCTGCTGCTCAAGGACAACACGGAAATCCGCCTGGTGGAGGGGCGCAAGGACCTGCCCGGGCCCTTCGACAAGATCTTCGTCTGGAACGGGGACTCCAAGATCTTCCTGGCCATGATCAAGTACATCGAGGACAAGCTCAACGTGGTCAAGGACACCCGCATCGGCCTGGTGCGGGTCATCCTGCTGGTGGAGGATTCCATCCGCTACTATTCGCGCTACCTGCCCATCCTGTACTCCGAGATCATGCGCCAGACCCAGCGCCTGATCGCCGACGAGGGCCTGAACGAGTCCAAGAAGCTGCTGCGCATGCGGGCCCGGCCCAAGGTGCTCATGGCCGAGAGCTACGAGGAGGCCGTGCAGCTCATCGACCGCTACCGCGAATGCCTGCTGGCCCTGATTTCTGATGTGAGCTTCCCGGAAGGCGGGGTGCGCGAGGGGGAGGCCGGCAGCCACCTGATCCGCTACTTGCGCCGGCAGGTTCCCGACCTGGCCATCCTGGTGCAGTCCGCCGAGCCCTCCAATGCGGTTCTGGCCGCCAGCCTGGGGGTCAGCTTCCTGGACAAGGGCTCGGCCAACCTGTCGCGGGGGCTCACCGAGTTCGTGTTCAACCACCTGGGCTTCGGCGACTTCGTGTTCCGCGACGGCACCGGCCGGCCGATCGCCCGGGCCCAGACCCTGGAGCGCTTCAAGGAGCTGCTGCTCAGCGTGCCCGAGAAGTCCCTGGTGTACCACGCCGATCGCAACCACTTCTCCGGCTGGCTGATGGCCCGGGGGGAAATCCAGATCGCCCGCAAGCTGCAGCCCGTGAAGGTGAGCGATTTCGCCTCGGTGGCCCTGCTGCGCGAGCACCTGCTGGAGGTCTACCGCCAGGTGCAGGAGAGCCGCACCCGGGGCCGTATCATCCAGTTCGGCGAGTCCCCGGCCCCGGGAGCCCAGCATCACGTCATCCGCCTGGCCGAGGGCTCCCTGGGAGGCAAGGGCCGGGGCATGGCCTTCCTGCACCTGCTGCTGCAGAACTGGGGCCTGGAGCGGCAGCAGCCGCAAATGGGCCTGCGCATCCCCAGGACCTGGGTGATCGGGACCGAGGAGTACGACGGCTTTCTGGAGCGCAACGGTCTGGCCGAGCTGTTCCGGCGCGAAGAGGACTTCAACCGGGTCCGCCAGCGCTTCCTGGCCGGGGAACTTTCCCCGGGCCTGCGGGAGAAGCTGCGGGGCTTCCTGCAGGCCAACCCGCGGCCGCTGTCGGTGCGCTCCTCGGGCATGTTCGAGGATTCGCTGACCCAGCCCTTCTCCGGCATCTACGACACCTACCTGATCGCCAACAACCACCCGGAGCTCCTGGCCCGCCAGGCCCAGCTGGAGGACGCCATCAAGCTGGTGTACGCCTCGATCCTATCCCCTTCGGCGCGCAGCTACTTCGAGGCCATCGGCTACAAGGTGGAAGAGGAGAAGATGGCCGTGCTGCTGCAGGAGGTGGTCGGGCGCCGGGACGGGCCCTGGTTCTACCCCCACCTCTCCGGAGTGGCCCAGTCCTACAATTATTATCCCGTGGCCTACCTGGAGCCCGACGACGGGATCGCGGTCATCGCCCTGGGCCTGGGCAGGTACGTGATCGACGGGGAGAAGGCCTTCCGCTTCTGCCCCCGCTACCCGCGCCTGGACTTCCTGCCGCCGGAGGAGCAGGTGGCCGGGACCCAGGACAGCTTCTACGCCCTGGACCTGAGCCGGCAGGCGGATCTGTCCCGCGGCGAGGAGTCCACCCTGTCACGCCTGAGCATCCAGCAGGCCCAGGCCCAGCCGGCCCTGCGGCAGTGCCTGTCGATCTGGGACGCGGAGAATGGGCGCCTGGTCCTGGACCCGCAGGCGCCGGGGCCCCGCATCGCCAACTTCGCCTCGATCCTCAAGTACGACGCCGTGCCCCTGGCGGAGACCCTCTGCCTGGTCCTG
>MIBK01000210.1:3912-5225 GCA_001829505.1 Spirochaetes bacterium RBG_16_67_19
GAGCTGCTGCTGTATAGTGAGCGGGCCATGGGCAACGGCCGCATCGGCGACCTGTACGACCTGATCTACGTGGACCCGCGGAACTTCGACCGCGGCCGCACCATGGAGATGAGCGCGGAGCTGGACCGCCTCAACGCCCGCCTGGTCCAGGAGGGCCGGCGCTATATCCTGGTCGGACCGGGGCGCTGGGGCAGCAAAGACCGCTGGCTGGGCATCCCCGTGGCCTGGAACAACATCTCCGCGGCGCGGGTCATCGTGGAGGCGGAGCTGCCGGACTTCAAGGTGGATCCTTCGCTGGGCTCGCATTTCTTCCACAACGTGACCTCCATGAACATCGGCTACTTCGACGTGCCCTGGGACTCCAGCTCCGGCTTCATTGACTGGTCCTGGCTCCAGTCCCTGCGCCCCGAAGAGAGCACCGAGCACTTCACCCACCTGCGCTTCCAGCGCCCGCTGGTGGTGAAGATGGACGGGCGCAGGCGGGTTTCGGCGGTGTTCAAGCCATGAGGCTGGGCAACCGCATCTTCCTGAGCTTCTTCGCCGTGATCCTGGTGGCCACCCTGGCCAGCACGCTCACCGGCGCGCTGCTGCTGTCCCAGGCCCTGCGCGGCGAAGCGCTGACCCGCGTGCAGCTCAACCTCAAGGGGGCCAGGGTGCGCCTGGCCGGCGAGCTGGAGCTGCTGGCCGTGACCGTCGACCTGCAGGCCAAGGGGCTGGCCGGCCGGATCACGGCGCCTCACCCGGCGGAGGTCAGCCTGCTGTTCCCCGGGCTGCTGCCCGACGAGCTGGCCCGCAAGGGGCTGTTCGGGGTGGGCGAAGAGAAGGGCTTCCTGCGCTTCAGCCTGCGGGAGCTGGCCGACCTGGGGGTGGACACGACCCGGCTGGCCAGGCTGCCGCTTTCCGGCGACGGGGAGCTGCTGTGCCTTTTCGCCGCCCGCCGCGGGCAGGCCGGCCACGCGGTGGTGCTCTCGATGCTGAACGGCAACGAGCGTCTGGTGCGCTCGATGCAGGAGAATCTGTTCAGCTCCGAGCTGTACGGGGCCAAGCCCTTCGGCACGGTGACCGTGTTCTGCGGGGACACCCGGGTGGCCACCACGGTCCTGGGCCCCGACGGCAAGATCGCCACCGGCACCCAGGTTTCCCCGGAGGTGCGCCGGCAGGTGCTGGAGCAGGGGCAGACCTGGCTGGGCCGGGCCTTCGTGGTGGACGAATGGTACCTGTCGGCTTACGAGCCCATCCGAGACCCGAGGGGCGAGCGAATCGGCATCCTGTACGTCGGGGTGCTGGAGCAGAAGTACCAGGACATCCGCACC
>MIBK01000210.1:5398-6140 GCA_001829505.1 Spirochaetes bacterium RBG_16_67_19
GAGATCGAGCTGCTCTCCGATGCCTACACGGTCATGCAGGGGGCCATCCGCGACCGGGAGAACCTCCTGCGCACCCAGAACCAGGAGCTGGAGAAGGCCAACCGCGACTACCAGGAGCTGTTGAGCTTCGTGACCCACGAGCTGAACAACTCCGTGGGCTCCCTGCTGCTCAACGTTTCCCTGCTGGAGGAGGAGGCCAGCGGCAAGATCCCGCGGGAGCTGGACGAGCTGGTGGACCAGGTGCTGCGCGACGTGGAGCGCTTCCGGGACATGGTGAAGAACTACCTCAACCTCTCGCGCCTGGAAAAGGGCACCCTGCGCTTCAACCCCGACCGCTTCGACGTGCGTGCGCGGGTGATCGAGCCGGCGGTGGAGCGCATGGGCCGCTGGATGGAGCACCGCCGCTTCCAGGTGCTCTGGGACTGGCCCGAGCGGGTGGAGGTGACCGCCGACGCGGACCTGCTGGACATCTGCTACAGCAACTTTGTGGTCAACGCCCTCAAGTACGGCAGGGACTGGATCCGCTTCTCGGCCCGGCGCGACGGGGAGAGCTGGCTGCTGGGCGTGGCCAACGGGGGCACGCCCATCCCGGCGGAGAAGATCCCCCTGCTGTTCCGCAAGTTCTCCCGCCTGGTGCGCTCCAGCGATGGGGCCGGCCTGGGCCTGTACCTGGTGCGCCGCATCCTGGAGCGGCACGGCGGGGAGGTGTGGTGCGAGAGCTCCCCGGAAATCGGCACCCGCT
>MIBK01000210.1:6189-6556 GCA_001829505.1 Spirochaetes bacterium RBG_16_67_19
TCGCCAGCATAAGTACTTTACCTGCCGATGCCCTTCTCCTATAATCTGAAAGCTATGAGCCGCGCGGGTCGCACGATGTTCTGGTTCGGGTTCTGGGTCCTGGCCTGCGGGATTCTCCTGATGTTCTTTCCCGGGATGATGCTGGGCGTGGCCCGGGTCACGGTATCCAACGATGTGATCCTGCGCATCCAGGGTATGGTGCTGATCTTCCTGGCGATCTATTACTTCGTGGCCGGCCGGCACCCCGAGTTCCGCCCGCTGTACCAGGTCACGGTCTACACCCGGGCCTCGGCGCTGCCGGTGACCGCGGTCATGGTGCTGCTGCTGCGCGCCAACCCCCTGATCATCCTGTTCACGGTTGGAGCCC
>MIBK01000210.1:6563-6684 GCA_001829505.1 Spirochaetes bacterium RBG_16_67_19
GCTATGGACCGCCCTGGCCCTGCGCGCCGACCGCGCCGACAACGCCGGCCGCGCCCCCGACCGCAAAGCATGAGCGGGTCCGCTCTGTCCCACCTGTTCAGCCCGGCCCGCATCGGCGCCC
>MIBK01000210.1:6779-7004 GCA_001829505.1 Spirochaetes bacterium RBG_16_67_19
GCGCGGGCGCGGGGCGGGGTGGGATTGATCCTGGCGGAGGTATCCGGCGTGGACGCCGGGCACCCCTATACTCCGCGCGGGCTGGGCCTGTGGTCCGACGAGCTGATCCCCGCCTACCGGCGGCTGGCCGACGCCGTGCACGCCCACGGGGCGCGGCTCATGCCCCAGATCGCCCACCCGGGGCCGGACTCCCTGGCCCCGCTGCTCACCGGCCTGGAGGCGGTG
>MIBK01000210.1:7019-7333 GCA_001829505.1 Spirochaetes bacterium RBG_16_67_19
GTGCCCAACACCCTGACCCGCACCCTCTGCCGGGAGATCAGCCTCGAGGAGATCGAGCAGGCCAAGGGGCTTTTCGCGGAAGCCGCCCGCAGGGCCCGGGAGGCCGGCTGCGACGGCATCGAGCTGCACGCGGCCCATGCCTACCTGCTGGTGGGTTCCTTCCTGTCGGCGCTGCGCAACCGCCGCACCGACCGCTACGGGGGGTCCGCGGAAGGCCGCCTGTGCTTCACGCTGGAATTGCTGGCCGCGCTCCGAGCCCGCGTGGGGGCGGACTTCCCGATCGTCCTGCGCATCTCCGCCGACGAGCTGGCGCA
>MIBK01000210.1:7383-7898 GCA_001829505.1 Spirochaetes bacterium RBG_16_67_19
AGGCGGGGGTGGACGCCTTTCACGTGTCGGCCGGCTCCTATCCGGCCCTCTCCTGGCGCGTCATCCCTCCCACCGGTACCCCGCTGGCGCTGAACACCGGCCTGGCCGCGGCGCTGAAGCGCGCCGTGAGCGTGCCGGTGATGGTCGTGGGCCGCATCAACGATGCGCGGCTGGCGGAGGACGTGCTGGTCCGGCAGGAGGCTGACCTGGTGGTCATGGGCCGCGCCCTGCTGGCCGACCCGCAGCTGCCCAACAAGGCGCGCGAAGGCCGCTTCGAGGAGATCGCCCCCTGCGTGGGCTGCGGCCTGGGCTGCGTGGCCGCCCGCGAGCAGGGCGGGGACATGACCTGCCTGGTCAACCCCGAGCTGGGACGGGAGGGCGAGGGCCTCCTATCGCCGGCCGCCCGGCCGCGGAAGGTCCTGGTGGCGGGCCCCGGCCCTTCCGGGCTCATGGCCGCCTGGACCGCGGCCCGGCGCGGGCACCGGGTCAGCCTGTTCGAGCGGGCAGACGGCCCG
>MIBK01000211.1:0-3946 GCA_001829505.1 Spirochaetes bacterium RBG_16_67_19
TGCCAGAGCAGGAAGTTGGACAGCCGCCGCTCGTCGCCGGTGCGGATGATGAGGTCCGGGTCGGGAATCTCCGGATGATCCAGGGCCGCCCGCAACTGCCCATCGCTGACCGGACCGTCGCGCCCGTCGGCCCGCAGGCGGTTCACCGCGCGCAGGATCTCATCCCGGCCGCCGTAGTCGATGGCCAGGTTCACGGTCAGGCCCCGGTTGGCGGCGGTATCGGCAGTGACACGGGCCAGCTCCCGCAGCACTCCCTGCGGCAGGCGCTCCGCGGACCCGGAATGCAGCACCCGGATCCGGTTTTCCTGATAAAAGCGGGTTTCGGACTTGAGGTGCTGGCGGATCAGGAACATGAGGTAGGTGACCTCGGTCTGCGGCCGGTTCCAGTTCTCAGTGGAGAAGGTGTAGAGGGTCAGAAAGCGCAGGCCCGCCCCGCTGGCGGCCCGCACCACGCGCTTGGCGGCCTTGACGCCCTCTAGGTGCCCGGCGCGGCGGGGTTTTCCCCTCTTTTCGGCCCATCGGCCGTTCCCGTCCATGATGATCCCCACGTGGACGGGAAGGCCGGAGGCCGGCTGGGATGGCGCCTCAGCCATCAGATTTCCATTATTTCCTTGTCTTTTTTGCCCAGGACCGCGTTGATCTCCTCGATGTACTTGTCGGTGAGCTTCTGTATCTCGTCCATGCCCCGCTTGGCCTGGTCCTCGCTGAGGCTGCTGTCCTTCTCCTTCTTCTTGATGTCCTCGTTGGTGTCCCGGCGCACATTGCGGATGGAGACCCGGCTTTTCTCGGCGATGTTCTTGGCGACCTTGGCCAGCTCCTTGCGCCTCTCCTCGGTGAGAGGGGGGATGGCGATGCGGATGACCTTGCCGTCGTTGTTCGGGTTGACGGACAGCTCGGACTTCTGGATGGCCTTCTCGATCTCGGCCAGCACCGAGCGGTCCCAGGGCTGGATGATCACCAGGCGGGCCTCGGGAATCGAAATGGTGGCCACCTGGTTGAGGGGGACTTTCTGCTCGTAGTAGTCCACCCGGATGTTCTCGAAAAGGGCGGCGGAGGCCCGGCCCGTGCGGATGGTCTTGAACTCGTCCTCCAGGGCCTTGACGGCCTTCTTCATCTTTTCCTCGGCGCTCTTCTTGATAACTTCCATCTCTCCTCCCCTTCGTCGCTCAGCTCGCGGCTTCACCCACCTTGAAGTACAGGTAGTCGCTGATGGTCATTTTCCCGCCGACCTCCTTGCCCAGCTCCTCCAGGACCTTGCTCACCTTCAGGTTCGGGTCCTTCACGAAGCCCTGCTCCAGGAAGCAGATCTCGGCCAGGTGCTTGTTGAGCTTGCCCTGGGCAATGCCCTGGAGCACCTTCTCGGGCTTGCCCGTGCTTTCGGCCTGCTTGCGGAAGATCCCTTCCTGCTCCGCCACGTACTCTTTAGGCACGCGGTCGCGGGAGAGGTACAGGGGGGCGAAGGCCGCGGCGTGCAGGGCCAACTCGAAAGCCACTTCCTTGACCCGCGGGTTATTGACGAGCTCGGCGGAGGACAGGGCGACCTTGACCAGCACGCCCAGCCGCCCCTCGCCGTGGATGTAGTCCAGCACCAGCTCCTGCGGCCCGGCGGAGAGCAGGCCGAAGCGGCGCACCTCCATGTTCTCCTTGATGATGCCGACGGCCTCTTTGACCGTCCCCTCGAAATCCTCAGGCTTGGCCGCCTGGCCTTTGGCCAGGGCGATGCCGGTGAGCTTGCGTCCCAGGGCCACGAAGTCCTTGTTCTTGGCCACGAAGTCCGTCTCGCAGGTGAGCTCCAGCAGCACGCCCAGGCCGCCGCCCAGCTGCGAGAACACCCGCCCCTGGTTGGTGGCCCTGCCGGCGCGCTTGGCCGCCGCGGCCAGGCCCAGCTCCTTCAGGATGCGCTCGGCCTTCTGGAAGTCCCCTAGCGCCTCCTGCAGGGCCTTCTTGCAGTCCATCATCCCCGCTCCGGTCTTTTCCCGGAGCGTTTTTACATCCGTCGCTTTTATCTCCACGGGGTTTCTCCTATTTCATCGCAGATCTCGAGCATTGAGCGGCAATCTCACTCTTCGTACAGCTTGTCTTCGTCGATCTTGTGCTTGTCCACCAGGTCCGCGTCGGGCTTGGCCGCGGCCTTCTTGCCGGCTTCCTTGTCCGGATCGTAGGAGGAGTAGTCCTTGTCGGTGAACCCGGGCTTCTCCTCCACGGCGGCGGTTTCCCCGCCGATGGCGGCGGCCACGGCCACCGTCTCCACCTCCGCGCCCTCGTACTTGTTGATGTTGGCGAACTCGCCCTTCTCCATGGCCGCGGAGAACTCCTCCTCCGGAGCCCCGCCCTCGTCCTGCAGGGTCTCGATGATCTCCAGGCCCACCTCGTTCTCCGCCTCGATGACCGCGTTGGCCATGATCTGGGTGAACAGGTTGATGGCCCGGATGGCGTCGTCGTTGCCGGGCACTGGATAGGTGATGTTCTCGGGGTTGCAGTTGGTGTCCACGATGGCCACGATGGGCACGCCCACCCGCAGGGCCTCGGCCACGGCGATGGCCTCCTTGCGGGGGTCGATGATGAACACCACCCCGGGCAGGTCCTTCATCTCCTTGATCCCGCCCAGGTTCTTCTCCAGGGCCGCTTTTTCCTTGACCAGGCGGGCGATTTCCTTCTTGGTCAGCTTCTCGAAGGTGCCGTCCACTTCCATCTTCTCGATCTTCTTCAGCCGCAGAAGCGACTTCTTGATCGTGGCGAAGTTGGTCAGCATGCCGCCGAGCCAGCGGTTGTTCACGAAGTGCATGCCGCAGCGCTGCGCCTCGCGCTCCACGGCCTGTTGGGCCTGCTTTTTGGTGCCCACGAACAGCACGCTCTTGCCGTCCAACACGGTCTTGCGCACCGCTTCGTAGGCCTCCTTGATTGCCACGATGGTCTTCTGCAGATCGATGATGTGGATCCCGTTGCGCTCGGCGAAGATGTACTTCTTCATCCGGGGATCCCAGCGCTTGGTCTGGTGCCCGAAGTGGACTCCGGACTCCAGCAGGTTCTTCATTGTAACGACAGCCAAGGTCGTCCTCCTCCTGATGCGGCCGTACGCCGCGCCTTCTCTTGAGCCTCATCCCCCGCAAGGGGGACGGGAATTTACCCGCTTTTCAAGCCAGCGGGTATTGGTTGTGCTTCAACATGCCATAAAACGTCTCCAGTGGCAAGCCCACTACGTTGCTGTAGGAGCCGCGGATCCACTCCACGAAGAACCCCCCGCGCTCCTGGATGCGGTAGGCCCCGGCCACCCCGGACCACTCCCCGCTTTCCACGTAGGCTTCCACCTCCTGCGACGTCATTGCAGCGAATTTGACCTCCGTGGCCACGCAGCGCAGGTCCACCTGGGCCCCGCGGACGGGCAGCAGCCCGATGCCCGTGTACACCCGATGCACCCGTCCGGAGAGCTTCTTCAGTATTTCCGCGGCCTGCTCCGGTCCCGTCGGCTTGGCCAGGGCTTGGCCGTCCAGCTCCACCAAGGTGTCCAGGCCCAGCACCCAGCGCGGAGAATCCTGCGGAAAGCCCGCCACGACGGCCTCGATCTTTTTCAGCGCGATCTGGCGCACCCGCTCGGAGATGTCCGGGATATGGTCGAGCTCCTCGGGGATGTTCGGCGGAAAGGCCTTGAAGGGAATGCGCACTTTCGCGAGCAGCTCCTGCCGCCGCGGGGAGCCGGATGCCAGAATGATGGTTTCCATCGATTTTGTAATCTTACAGAATCCGAAACAGCAGGACCCCGCCCAGGGCCCCCAGCAACGTGCCCGGGTTGACCACCAGGGAGACAGCCAGCACGGACAAGTCGAAGCCCACGGGCCCCACGCCCAAGCGAAGCTCGGAGCCAAAGGCCGCTAGGATCCTCTCCAGAAGCTCCCAGGCCAGGCTGCCCACCAGCAGCCCCACGCCCAGGAAGGTCAGGAAGGTCGAG
>MIBK01000211.1:3995-5291 GCA_001829505.1 Spirochaetes bacterium RBG_16_67_19
GCGAGGTGTCAAGGGAAGTGCACGCACCGGCGCACCGCGGTTGACAGCCCCAGGCAAAGTGATTAACGTATGCCTGTCGGTCACTCGGGCAATTAGCTCAGCTGGATAGAGCGTTGGCCTCCGGAGCCAAAGGCCGCGCGTTCGAATCGCGCATTGCCCATCTTCAATTCCTTCCGCGGTTTCGATTTACCCTTTGCGTGCGCTCCGGCCGGAGGAGCCGATGTTGTCACAGTGTGACACGAGTGTGACAAGATCGGCCCCGGGGAGGTCGCCGTGAGGCGTGCCTACTACCTGATCCAGCGCGGTGGCTTCTGGTACTACCGGCTGAATCGGGAATCCGGCCTGGTGGAAAGCGACGAAGTCACCTGGCACACCACAGGCTGTGAGAGCCGGCAAGACGCCGAGAGCTACCTGAAGGACCTTCTTTCCGATGGCCGGCACCCGGACACGCCGGCCAAGCGCCAGTCGTTTCTGCAATACGCGGCCCCCTTCTTTGTCTGGGATCGTTGCCCGCACATCCGCCGGCTGCGCGAAGAGGGCAAGAGCTTCACCCGCCGCCACGCCAAGATTCAGCGCCAACGGCTGGAAAACCATATCCTGAGTGATCCGTTCGCCGCCAAGCGGCTGTCCGAGATCACCCGGGCGGACGTGCTGGACCTGCGCTCGCGGCTGCTGGCGAAGAATGCGCCGGCCACGGCCAACAAGGCCCTGGGGGTGGTGAAGGTGATCTTCCGGGAGGCGCTGTACCGGGAAGAGATCCCCCGGGACCCGACCGCCGGCGTGGGCAAGGTGAAGTACCGGAAGGAGGAACGCGGGGTTTTCACCGCGGAGGAGCTGCGCCGGCTGTTTCCTGACCACAGCCACGGCCCCTGGCGGGATATTCGAGACGCCACCTGCTTCTATTTGGCCGCCGTGACCGGGCTGCGGCGCGGGGAGGTTCTAGCGCTTCGTTGGCAGCACATCGACTTCGACCGGCAGTGCGTGGCCGTGTGCGAGGCTTGGAAGGGCGGAAAGGAGATGGGGCCGCCCAAATGGGACCATCTGCGGGTGGTTCCGATTTCTTCGAGAACGATCCACAGACTGTACCGGCTGCGGGCCGAATCGGTCCGCACCACCCTTGAGGATTTCGTGTTCGGCTATGATGACGGCTCCCACATCGGGGAGACCTGGTGGCGCAAGCGTTTCTGCGCGGCCATGGACCGGGCCGGGATCGACTGGCAGGCCCGGCACTTGAGCCCGCACTCCTTCCGGCACACGATCAACACGATTGTGCGCAACTCCGGCCAGGACCCGGCC
>MIBK01000211.1:5410-5656 GCA_001829505.1 Spirochaetes bacterium RBG_16_67_19
AGACTGTCTACGTATCCCCTTCGGGAGCCCCGAAAGAAGAAAAACCCATAATCCCGAACTAAAAATCTACCTTGCCTACGACCTGGGAGAGAACTACAGGGTGGGCTCGCCAGGGTAGGAATAGGGCTTTCGAGCAAGGAGCAAGTGCTCCGGCCGCTTAAACCAAGCACATAGGCGGTCCGTCCGGCCCTCCCGAATTCTACTCGGGCTCACTGCGCGCGCCTGCAGACCGCCGCCGTCCGCGTC
>MIBK01000212.1:0-1228 GCA_001829505.1 Spirochaetes bacterium RBG_16_67_19
CTACAATGGGGCCCATAAAAGGGCAAGTGACGGCTGTTTTGCCATTCTTGACGCTGTTGGCGATAAAAGAGAAACTCCAGCGCATGGGGCAACCTACCGGAACCCGCTCCCTGGCCACCGGCACCTTCCTGGCGTTCGTCCACCTTGGGCTCACCGTGGCCGCGCTCGGCCCGGCCAAGGAGTTCCTGGCCCGGACCACGGGCTCCTCCCTTGCAGCCATCAGCTCTGTTTTCATCGCCCAGAACCTGGGTTACATGCTGGGCTCGTTCTTCGGGGGGCGCCTGTACGACCGGCTGCCCGGCACCCGCCTGGCCTCCGGCGCGGTATGGGCCATGATCCCGCTGCTCGCCCTGGTCCCCGTGGCCCGCTCGCTCGCCCTGCTGCTGGCGGTGGTGGCGGCTCTGGGCGTGATGCAGGGCGTGATGGACGTGGGCGGAAACGTCCTGATCCTCTGGACTCCGCCGCAAGGGCGCCGCACGCGCATGAACGCGCTGCACCTGTTCTTCGGGGCGGGTGCCGCCCTCTGCCTGCTGATCATGGCCCAGGCGGTGCGCCTGACCGGGGGGATTTCCTGGGAGTACTGGACCCTGGCCATCCTGGGCCTGCCCGTGGCGCTGTTCCTGCTTCGGCTGCCTCCGCTGCGCGGCCGACACGAATCCACCGCCCCGCAGGCCGGCCGCGTCTGGCCGCTGGGGGTGTTCCTGTTCTGCGCGCTGATCGTCCTGGTGGTGGCCGTCGAGGCCAGCTACGGCGCCTGGGTCAACACCTACGCCGTGGCCCTGGGCCTGGCCAATGCTGTCGTGGCAGCCTACCTGACTTCGGTGTATTGGGGGGCCTTCACCCTGGGCCGGCTGGCGGCCACCCTGCTTTCCGCGCGCCTGAAGCCTTTGGCCATGCTCCTGGCCAGCCTGGGCTGCTGCCTGGCCGCAGCGGTAGCCCTGCTGGCCTGGCCGCGGCAGCCGGAGGTGCTTTGGGCGGGGACCGCGGTTTTCGGCTTTTTCATCGGGCCGCTGTTCGCCGGCATCTTCAACCTGGCGGGGGACACCATGACCCTCACCGGCCGCATCACGGGGCTGTTCCTGGTGGGTACCTCGCTGGGAAGCCTGGCCCTGCCCTGGCTGATCGGCCAGATGTTCGAGCCCCTGGGCCCGGTCTCCATGCCGGTGTCCCTGGCCGTCAGTCTGGCCGCTGCGCTCGCCTGTACCGCGCTCATCGGCCTGGCCTCGGC
>MIBK01000212.1:1367-1609 GCA_001829505.1 Spirochaetes bacterium RBG_16_67_19
GTGTCCAGGATCACCTCCAGCCCCGGAAGCTGCGGCGCCGGCTGGGCCCAGCCCGCTTCCTCCCAGCGGCGCGGCTCCACCCCGCGGCCGGTCACCGCGTGCAGGGCGTAGCGGTCGCCGGTATGGGTGAGGCGGCAGAGGGTCACCTCGCCGGTCTTCACCCTGGAGACGTTCAGCACCCCCTCGCCCAGCAGGCCGAAGCGGCTGGGCAGCACGCGCACCTCCCCCTCCACGACCTGCGG
>MIBK01000212.1:1730-9948 GCA_001829505.1 Spirochaetes bacterium RBG_16_67_19
TCGTTCTCCGGGACGACGCAAAGCCCCGGGTCCTCGGCCAGCAGCATGAACACCATGGCCGGCGGGAAGTTGAGCAGCTTCTTCATGCCGTCCACGTCGATCAGCGACACGCCCTGCCAGCCGCGCTCCCGCGCCTTGTCCCGCAGGGCCAGGTAGTAGCGCGCGCCCTTCTCCAAGGTGGCCGGCTCGGCGGGCTTGAGGAACTTCCAGCGCCTGGCCAGGCCCGCCACCGCCTCCTGGACCGCGGCCGGCTCCAGCTTCTCAGAGCGCTGCACCATCTCCAGCATCTCGAAGAACTCGATTTCCACGCCCAGGGCGGCCTTCAGCGAGACTCCGTCGTATAGCGTCCCGTACAGCTGCATGTCCCGGTAGCCCATCATGCCGATGCGCGCCCCGCGCAGGGCGGAAACGGCATGGGCGGCACGGGCGAAGGCGGTGATCGCCGGAAGCTTTGGCTCGGCGCCGGCCACCTCGTACACGTACTTGAAGCGGTAGCCCAGGTCCGCCAGCGGCTTGCGCAGCGCGGAGGTTCCGGCCTGGTCGGCGGTGGTCAGCAGGCGCCCCCCCTCCGTCCAGCCGGCCAGTCCCCACAGCAGCACGGGCTTGTGCCGGAACGGCTCCAGCACGCCCAGCACGGCGTGGCTGGGGATCCAGCCGGCCACGCAGGCCACCAGCAGGTCGAACTCCTGCCCCCGGAAGGCTTCCACCGCCCGCCGCACGTCCCGGCCCTCCGCATCGTCGCTCACCGGCGCGGTGGTGATGAGCTCCAGCCCGGCCTCCTGCAGCCAGCGGCGGGCTTTGGCCGCCTTGGCCTCGATGATCTCCCGCGGGGTGTTGACCTCCCCGAAACAGACGAAAGCCGCCTTCGCGATTGCCATGCCCGCCAGCATAATGCAGCCCGACGGCGGCGCGCAATCGGGTGCGCGGATCAGGCAGAAGATGATTGATTTGCTGGCGCAGCCGATCTATAGTAGTGCTTCAAAGATTTCCAAATGGAGGTGCTTATGTCTCGGACTTATCTATTGGTGACGTTCCTCCTGCTGGCCGCTTTCGGGCTGGCCTTCGCCGGCGGCGGGCAGGAAGCGCAAAAGGAGGCGGTCAAGCTGACCGTCTGGATCCACGGCGCCGACAGCTTCATCGGCCCCAATGAACAGCAGAAGCCCCAGGGGGAGTGGTACATCGCCCAGGCCTTCCAGCGCTTCGAGCAGGCCAACCCAGGTGTGTCCGTCGAGCTGGTCGTGCCGCCGGACCAGACCGCTTCCCACCAGAACTTCAACACCGCCGTGCTGGCCGGCAATGCGCCGGACGTGGCCAACCTGTGGACCGGCCAGCCGATCTACACGCGCAAGGACGTCATCATGCCGATCGACGACCTGGTTCCCGCGGCGGACCTCAAGGGCATCTGGGGTTGGGAGAGCGTGCGCTACAACTTCGACCCCAAGGGCACCCTGCTGGGCTACCCGGCCGGACAGAACCAGATCTGCTTCATGATGTACAACAAGGCCATCGTGAAGAAGGCCGGACTGGACTTCGAGGCCGCCCCGCCGAAGACGATCAAAGATTTCGACGCCGCGCTGGCCAAGATCAAGGCTTCCGGGAAGACCCCCATCCTGGTGGACGAGGCCGCCCAGGGCGTGCCCTGGTTCATGGCCTGGGTCGCGGACTACTGGTGGGCCCAGCTGACCGGCAATGCCCAGATCATCGAGCAGGATGCCGGGAAGAAGAAGTTCGCTGATGACAAGGGACTGCTGGCCATGCTGGCCTACTACCGCAGCCTGTACACCAACGGCTATTTCCGCCCCGACCTCTCCACCTCCAACGACTCCTTCAGCCAGTTCCTGCAGGGCAACGGGGCCATCTGGCCCGCGGTGCCCAGCTTCCTGGCCGACGCGGAAAAGACCCTGGGCGCGGATGTCGGCGTGCTCCTGCCGCCGGAGTTCGACGCGAGCTCCAAAATCAGGAACTCCACCATCGGCGGCCCGGGGCAGAGCCTGGTCATGCCGAAGAACGGCAAGAACCCCAAGGTCGCGGTGAAGCTGATGTCCTTCCTGAACTCCAAGGCGGAGTACCTGGAGTCGCAGAAGGTCAACACCTACCCGACCGTGCGCACGGACGTAACCATCCAGGAACTGGGGTGGAAGCCAGCATCCAACATCGCCAAGCTGGGCAAGGTTGCCAACACCTACAACTTCTGGGTGGACAACCTGCTGCGCTCACCCGGGCCGGCCGACGTGTTCTACCCGCAAGGGGCCCTGGTGGCCGTCGGCAAGATGACCCCTCTGCAGTTCGCGCAGGAGATGGACAAGTCCGTTCCCAAGTGAGAGCCTGAGCAACCAAGGGCACCGCGGCCCCGCGCCGCGGTGCCCGCTCTTGCATGAAAAAACGCCGGATCGTCTTGCAGATCGTATTCTCCCTCCTGCCCGTGCTCCTGGTCCTGGCCGTGTTCCGCGTCTACCCGATCGCCGTGGCGGTGATCAAGAGTTTCACCAACTGGGACGGCCTGTACCGCAGCGATTTCATCGGCCTGAGGAATTACGTCAGCTTCATCCAAAGCGGCCTGTTCTGGATGGTGCTGCGCAACACCCTGATCCTGCTGGCCAACGTGCCCCTGCAGGTGTTCGCGGGGCTGGTGGTGGCGCTGCTGCTGTACGAGAAGGTGAAGGGCTGGCGCGTGTACCGGGCGGTGATCTACATCCCCCAGATCATCTCCGCCGTGATCATCGGCTTCCTGTTCAAGATCTTCTTCGGCTTCAACGGGCCCTTCAATGCCGTGCTGCGGGCCGTCGGCCTGGGCAGGCTGGCCATCGAGTGGTTCGGCAACAGCTACACCGCCCTGGGGGTGGTCATTTTCGCCGTGGTCTGGTTCTCCATCGGCTGGCAGGCCATCGTCATCCTGGGCGGCATGTCCGCCATCCCGACCTCGGTCTTCGAGGCGGCGGTCCTGGACGGCGCCAGCTACTGGCAGCGGGCCTTCAAGATCGTGGTGCCCATGCTGGTGCGGGTGCTGGAGTTCTGCATCATCGCCTCCGGGGTCTGGACCCTGACCCAGCTCTTCCCCTTCCTCTATGCCATGACCCGCGGCGGCCCCGGCTTCGAGACCTCGACCCTGGATTACATGGTCTACCTGAAGAGCTTCGGCCTGGGTTTCGGTTCCGACTACGGCATGGCCACCGCCATCGCGGTCCTGCTGCTGCTGCTGGTGCTGGCCTTCACCCTGATCGAGATGCGCGTGGCCAACCGGGCCGACGACTGGAGCTAGCTCAGGTGCGCGGAAAGCTCAAGGGCATCCTGGTCACCCTGCTGCTGGCGTTGATGACCATTTCCTTCCTCTACCCCCTGTACTACATGCTGGCCAACTCGCTCAAGACCAGGGCCGATTACTTCGCCAGGCCCTTCGCCCTGCCCGGCGCCCCCCTGCAGCTGGCCAACTACGCCACCATGATCAGCCAGTTCCGCATCCTGAACCTCTTCAAGAACTCCTTCGTCATCTCCGCCCTGACCGTGGTGCTCCTGCTGGCGGCGGGCACCTTCGCCAGCTACGTCTTCGCCAAGTACCGCTTCAAGGGCCGCTCGGCGCTGTACGTGGCGGTGATGGTGACCATGTTCATTCCCAGTCAGGTCACCATCATCCCCCTGTACGTGCTGTTTTCCCGGATGGGCCTGGTGAGCACCTACTGGTCGGTGGTGCTCTCCTACGTGGCCCTGTTCCTTCCGGAGTGCATATTGTTGATGACCGCCAACTTCCGCGGCATCATCGACGAGCTGCTGGAAGCCGCGGAGATCGACGGCTGCGGCTACTTCCAGAAGATCTGGAACGTGGTCCTGCCCATGGGGCGGGCGGCGGTATTCTTGTCGATAATCTTCTATTTCATCACCTCCTGGAACGACCTGTTCACCCCAATGATATTTTTACAGTCCATGGAGAAGCGCACGGTGATGGTGGCCCTGGCCACCCTGATGGGCCGCTATACCGGAGCCCCCACCCTGCAGTTCGCCGGGCTGCTGCTGGCCGCCGTGCCGGCCCTGGCCGTCTACATCGTCTTCCAGCGCCAGATCATCCGCGGCCTCTCGGTCGGCGCCATCAAGTAGGCGACGGCATGGGCATGACCTCGCGCGAACGAGTCCTGGCGGCCTTGAGCTTCCGGGAGCCGGACCGCCTGCCCCTGGACCTGGGCGGCTCAATCATGAGCGGGATCATGGCCCACCCCTTGGACCGCCTGCGGCGGCACCTGGGCCTGGAGTCCCGACCGGTGCGGGTCTACGAGGTGTTCCAGATGCTGGGCGAGGTGGAGCTGGACCTGGTGGAGCGGCTGGGCATCGACGTGCTGCCGGTGGAGCCGCCCGTGCAGTTCTTCGGGCTGCGGCGTGAAGACTGGAAGCCCTGGCGGCTGTGGGACGGCACACAAGTGCTGGTCCCGGGGGCTTTCGAGGTGGAGCTCGCCCCGGACGGGGACTGGCTGCTGCACACGGCGGGCGACCCTTCTCAGCCCGTGGAAGGGCGCATGCCCAGGAACGGCTTCTACTTCGACATGCCCGCCCTGACCGCCGGCCATGACGACTACCGCCCGCCGCCCCTGGAAGAGGTGCGCCGCGAGCACCAGCTGCAGCCTGCGGAGCTGGAGTTCCTGGCCTCCCGGGCCGAGCACCTGCGGCGCACCACGGACAAAGCCCTGTTCCTGGGCTGCTGGGACAAGTTCGGCCTGCCCTGGGTGGGCAGCATCCCGGACTTCCTGGTGCTGATGTTGAGCGACCCGGGGTACGTGAAGGAGCTTTTCGCCGCGCGCACCCAGACGGCGCTGGACAACCTGTCGAAGGCGAAACGCTACCTCGGGGACAACATCGACGTGCTGGGGCTGGACGGCACGGACTACGGCGCGCAGAACGCGGAGCTGTTCTCCCCCGAGTTGTTCGCCGAGCTGTACGTGCCCTTTTTCCGGATCCAGAACGATTGGGTGCACCGGCACACCCGTTGGAAGACCTGGCTGCACACCTGCGGCTCGGTGACCCGCATCCTGCCCCATTTGGTGGAGGCGCGCGTGGACATCCTCAATCCCCTGCAGACCTCCGCCGCGGGCATGGATCCCGCCTGGCTGAAACGGACGTTTGGAGGGAAGATCGCCTTCTGGGGCGGCGGGGTGGACACCCAGCGCACCCTGCCCTTCGCCACGGCCGGCGAGGTCGCCGCCGAGGTGCGGGAGCGCGTGCGCCTGCTGGCCCCGGGGGGAGGCTTTGTTTTCAACGCCATCCATAACGTGCAGCAGGGTACCCCGCCGGAAAACGTCGTCGCCGCCTACGACACGGCCCGGGAGGCCGGGCGCTACCCTCTCGGCTGAACCGGCGCGCGCTCCGGCCAGCCGGCCGGGCCGCAATATGAGCGCCGGTTACGGCCATTCGATCAGTCCCAGGATGCGCTCCCGGGTGAGGTCGCGCAGCTCGTCGATCGAAAGGCGGGCCACCGTGACCGCCGGGATGACCCGGCCGAAGGCGAGCTTCAGCGGCCCGGGGCGGATGTGCCAGGAGCGCTTGCTCTTCAGGCTGAACAGCCCGGACATGCCCACCGGCACCAGGTCCACACCCGCCTGCTTGGCCAGCAGGAACGGCAGGCGCTTGAACGGGCGCAGCTTGCCGTCCATGGTGCGGCCCCCCTCAGGCATGATGACCAGGCTGCGGCGCCGGCCCAGGAGGCGCAGGGCCTTGCGCAGGCTGGTCACCGAGGAGAAGACCTCCTCCCGGCGGATGGGGATGTTGCCCACCCGGCGCACCGCCAAACCGTACAGCGGCCAGTGGAACTGCCGCTCCGCCTCCACCGAGCGCAGGATCCCCGGCACCCAGCCGCCCAGCAGCGGCATGTCGAAAAGGCTTACGTGGTTGCACATGTACAGGTACGGCCGCGCCGGATCCAACCTCCGCCTGCCCTCCACGCACACGGGGATGAACAGGAGCCGGAACAGCACCCGTAGTATTGCCTTGATGTACGGGTCGTAGGCGCCGGAGGGCAGGAACACCGAAGCCACGATCGTGCTGATGCAGAACCAGCCGAACACGGCCAGGCCCACGACCCACAGGTAGGCGGAGACCAGGGCGCTCACCGCCAGAACACCTCGATGTCCTGCCGCAGGCACTCCACCTCCACCGGGGTGGTGCCGCCCAGCTCCCCGTCGGGGGTGAGCAGCTTGGGCTCCGGCGTGCTGATCCGTAGGCTGCTGGCCTGCAGCTGCTGGACTTCCGGCAGGCTGACGTGCTGGCCGGTGAAGATCAGCGGGAAGCACTTCAGCAAACGCCGCCGGCTCATCCTGCCCAGAAGCGTAAGGTCCAGCAGGCCGTCGTCGATGCGGGCCTTGGGGGCCATCAGGAAGTTGGAGGTGTAGCGGGTGTTGGAGATCTCCGCGAACAGGTTCTCCTGCTCGATCTGGCGCCCGTCGACCTCCACGCGCACGGGATAGGAGTGCAGGAACAGGGTCTGCACCAGCACGCCGAGGGTGTAGGACAAGTTCCCCAGTGCCTTGAGTCGGCTGGCCGTGTCGGTCACGTCGGCCACGAAGCCCAGGCCGAGGATGTTCAGGAAGTAGTAGGTGCCCCCGCCGGTGCGGAAGCGCCCCACGTCCACCTTCCGTCTCTTGCCGCTGGCGATGATCTCCACCGCCTCGCGCCATCGTCCGGCGTCGATCTTCAAGTCCCTGGCGAAGGCGTTGCCGGTGCCAGTGGGCAGGACACCGACGGGGATGCGCCCCCGCGCCGGGTTGGCGTAGTAGCCGTTCACCACCTCGTACAGGGTGCCGTCCCCACCGGCTGCCACCACCCCGTCGTAGGAGCCGAAATCCGCGTCGCGCACGATCCGCCCCGCGTGCCCGGGGCCCTCCGTCAGGACGGGATCGATCGTGAGTCCCTTCTCCTCGAACAATGAAACCGCCGCCGGATACAGGGCGGCGGCCCGTCCGTGCCCGGCGTGCGGGTTGAAGACCAGCAGGAGCTTCATGCGGGCAAATGGTAGACGGCCGGGACGCCGCTGTCAAACACCCGCGGCGGCGCATCGGCACGAATCGGCCTGGCGACGGTCCAGCGTCTGGCCCCGGCCGATGCCCGGTGGTTCCGGCCGCGAGGTCAGCGGGCGGCTCGGTGCCGGAGCAGTATATGGAGCCTTAGGGGGCCGGCTCGAAGGTGACGCTCCCTGCGCTGAGGCAGCACTCCGCGCTCGTGGTCCCGCGGATGAGCACGGGCAACCCCTCTTTCAAGTCGGCGATCCGCTCCGTGAGGATCCGGGTGATGCAGACGCCTTCGGGGACTTTGATCTCCGTCACGAGGGCGGCCCGCGTCAAAGCGTTTCAGGGCTGCGCCGGCCCCCCGGTTCAGCGCGCCAGGCTCTCGGCGCGCAGGCGCTGCAGGGCGCGCGCGGTCAGGCCGATCAGCCGGGCCGCAAGTGCGGCCAGCGCCGGCTTCCGCGCCGCATCGCCCCAAAGGGCGCGCAGGAGCTCTCCCAGCCCGGCTTCGTCCAGCTCCTGCTCTCCGGCCGGCAGGGCGAGCCCTTCGGGCGCGGCCCGGCGCCGGACCAGGGACACTACGCCGGCCGCCGCGCCCAGGGCCAGGTGTCCGGGCTCGATGCCCGCCTCCAGCGCCAGGGTCATGGTGCCGAACAGCCGGTCCTCTATGCCCAGCTTGCGGGCGTGGTCCCGACCCACCCGCTCCACCTGGTCGCAGAGGTGGGGGTTGACCATGCGCCGCAGGAGGTCCTCGGCGTACTGGGCGTAGCCGTCGGGGGTGAACAGGGCATCGCCCAGGCGGGCGTGCCGCCGGATCAGGGCCGCTCCGGATTCCTCGGTGAACGCCCGGCGGGCGGTCTGCATGATCCAGGGATGCTTCGCGGCATCGGCGATGGTCAGGCAGCCCTTCAGCTCGGCCAGGTAGGCGATCAGGGCGTGCACGGCGTTGTGCCCGTAGAGCTTGGCCTCCTCGAAGGGCAGCAGATCCTCCTTCTCCTGGAACACCTCGATGCCGCGGCGGAAACCGGGCAGGCGCACCCTGGAGATCAGGATGCGGTTGAACTCCTCCACCAGCACCGCGCGCGGCAGCCGCGGGGTCAGGGTGGCCAGGCCCAGGCGGCGGATGGTGGGCAGATCCGCGGTGACGCCGCTCATCTTGCCGATCACGGTGTTGAGCACCTGCACGCCTGCCAAGGCTTCGGCGGGGACCCGGGCGCGAAGGTGCCCTTCCAGGATCTCGG
>MIBK01000212.1:10033-10369 GCA_001829505.1 Spirochaetes bacterium RBG_16_67_19
CCCCGCGGCCAGCAGGTCCGCCACGCTGGACTGCCCCCCCGCCGTGTAGACCGCCACGCTGGGCAGCGCGGTGGCCAGTTCGTCGGAGGCGGCCACCGCCTCCACGACGGCCCGCCGTCCTTCAGGAGTCCGCGAGTCGTGCAGCTCCACGCCTTCGACCGTGAAGCGGTCGATGCCGTCCGGACGGGCCACGTTCACCGTGTAGCGCCCGCCCGCGGCCCGCACCGCCTGCACCAGCTCCCCGTCCACGTCGGCCACGCTGAAGGAGGAGAAGTTCCCGGAGCGGTAGGCCTCGTAAAGGAAAAGGGCGCTCTGGATCGGCCCGAAACCGAAGCC
>MIBK01000213.1:0-799 GCA_001829505.1 Spirochaetes bacterium RBG_16_67_19
CATCTCGCCCGTGGAAAACTTGTCCCCCACCGCCTTGATGGCCGGGGTCAGGGCCCGGGCAATGAGTTCCAGGGGGTCGTGCCCCGAGGACAGGGCGGCCTGCACGCTGGCCCCGATGCCCTTGGCGTCGCCCTTGTAGATCTGGTCGAACAGCTTCTTGTGCAGGTCGTCCTTCAGCTTCTTTAGGAAGTCCTGCTCGTGGATTTTCTCGGCCTTCTGCTCCGCTTTCGGGGCGACGGCCCTGGTGGAGGCCCCCGTGGCGGGTTTGAGCGCCCAGCTCTTCTCATCGTACGGGCCGTACTTGTGGACGGCATTGAGCATGGCGATGTAGTTCTCGTGCGGGATGTAGTTGACGATGGAGTGGCTGGAGCTGCAGACGTAGCCTCCCCCGGGCTTCATCACCTCCATGTGCTTCTTCACGTCCTGGTCCACCTCCTCCGGGGTGCCGTGGGCCAGGGGGAACTCGATGTCGATGTTCCCGGCCAGGCAGAGCAGGCTCCCCCACTTCTTCTTGAAGCTGCGGTAGTCCACCCCGTAGGGATCCAGCGGGTGCACGCAGTCCACCCCGGCCTCCAGCAGCATGGGCGCCAGCTCGTCGATGTTCCCGTCCGAATGGAACATGACGGGCTTGCCGGCGCTCAAAGCCGGCTCGTGGATGCGCTTCAGCCTGGGCAGCCACATCTCCCGCATCAGTTTCGGGGGCAGGAACAGGCCGGTCTTGAAGGCCACGTCGTCGGCGGTCCAGATGAAATCCACCCCATTGGCCACCGCCGCCCGACAGAAGCGCACCCAGTATTCG
>MIBK01000213.1:820-3174 GCA_001829505.1 Spirochaetes bacterium RBG_16_67_19
TCGACGAAGTCCCGGTCCTCGTGGACCAGCTTCATCGTGTCCTCCAGCCCGATCACGAACTCGTACAGCATCTGGAAGTAGGCGGCCATGAGCACGCAGAAGCCGATCCGGGTGCCGGACTGGTCGATGGCCTGGCGGTACTCCCGCACGAAGACCATCTTTTCCTCGATATCCGCCTCCCCGGGAATGGCCACCTTCTCCTGCCAGTCCCGCCGGTTCTTGATCGAGCGATCGGCGATCATTCCCCCGACCGAGCCGTCCGCTTTGCGCTTCTTGAAAGGAGTCCAGATGGACTCCACGATGATGGCGTCCTGCCCGATCAGCCGGCACAGCTCGATGTAGTCCGCGGGCTTCATGGGCCGCGCCCCCTCGCCTTCGGACACCCCCTTGGCCGGGTCGCCTCCGTAGGACAGGGTGTTGCCGGCCTGGCGCCCCAGCAGCTTCTCCACGTGCTGGTCCTCGATCAGGACTTCGAAGTTGGGGACCCGATCGACCTTCTTTCGTTTGAAGGCGGCGAACAGGCGCTGGATGTCCGGTTCCCCGGCGTAGGGCTGCAGGCTCATGGTTCCTCCCGTGAAGCATTATTGATCAGCCCATTGGGGCTGTCAAGTTTTTTTTGAAACATTCTTTCAAATTGGAAACTTTCACGATTGACTAGTGGTAATTATTTTCATATACTCCCGGGCATGTCCGTGCGGACCAGCATCCAGGGAGTTTACCGCGACCTCCGCCCGATCCAGCGGCGGATCGCCGACTATCTGCTGGCCCTGGACTTCGCGGGATTGAACGCCCCGATCGACGAGTACGCCCGGCGGATCGGCACCTCCATCGCCTCCATCTCCCGCTTCTGTTCCCGCATCGGCTACGGCAGCTTCCAGGAGCTGAAGATCGGCCTTTCCCGGGAAATGCAGGCCCCCGACGAGACGGTGCTGCCCATCTTCGCCGCGGACGACGATCCGCAGCTCTCCATCCGCAAGGTCTTCGCCGAAGCGGTGGCCAACCTGCAGGCCACGGAGGCCGCGGTGAGCTTCCATTCCATCATCGCGGTGGCGGAGCGCATCGGCCGCGCGGACCGCCTGTACTTCCTCGGCCTGGGGGGCTCCGGGGGGGTGGGCGAGCTGGCCGAGGTGATGTTCTCCGGCCTGGGCTTCAACGCCAAGGCCCTCTCGGATCCCTACAGCATGCTGCTGGCCGCGGGACACGTGCGCAGGAACCACCTGGTCTTCGGCCTCTCGCACTCCGGCAACACCCGCGAGGTCCTGGAAGCGGCGCGCGCCGCCAAGGCCCGCGGCGCCTTCACGGTGGGCATCACCAACTACCCGCGCTCCCCCCTGGCGGAGCTGGTGCACACCGCCCTGATCACCTCCTGCCACGAGCACCGCGTGCACTTCGCCCGGTCCAACTCCATGGCGGTACAGCTGACCCTGATCCGCGCGCTGTACATCCTGGTGGCCTCGCGGATCAGCCCGGAGGTGCTCCATGAGGTCAACCGCATCGAGCAGGCCGTGAACCAGAGCCTGCGGCTGAAAACGAGAAAAGGCACAAAAATTCCAACCAAGGAGTGAAACGAGTATGGAAAGAGTTCATGACCCCATCATCTTCCAGCACGCCCTCGACGGGATCGACCTCAAAAAGCACATCGTGGCCACCTATTACCTGAGCGATCGCCTCCCCGGCGTGGACTTCATCGACCACTTCAAGCTGATCGAGTCCATCGCCGTGGAGGGCTCCACGGGGACCTGGCAGAAGGTCAAGGAGGACTCCGAGGAGGTGCGCGAGAACCTCTCCGGCAAGCTGGTCGGCTACTTCGAGATTCCCTCCGGCGACGAGTTCCGCAAGAGCGCGGTGATCCAGCTGGCCTTCCCGATCAGCGCCTGGCACGACAACGTGCCCATGATGCTGCTGTCGATCGCCGGCAACTGCTTCGCCTATTCCCCGGACCTGCGCCTGGTGGACGTGTTCTTCCCCGAGGACATGGTGAAGAACTTCACCGGCCCGAAGTTCGGCGTTCCCGGCATCCGCCAGCTGGTCGGGGTCAAGGACCGGCCGCTGTCCCTGCACATCATCAAACCCAAGATGGGCATGACCCCCAAGCAGACCGGGGACCAGGTCTACCAGACCGCCATCGGCGGGGCGGACATGTGCAAGGACGACGAGATGACCTCCGACACGTACAACAACAACTACCAGGAGCGCCTCAAGTACGTGATGGAGTCCATCGACAAGGCGGCCCAGAAGACCGGCAAGCGCATGATCTACCTGTGCTCGATCACCGACGAGGTGTCGCGCATGCACGAGAAGGCGCTGAAGGCGGTGGAGCTGGGCGCCAACGGCCTGCTGATCACCTACTCGGT
>MIBK01000213.1:3222-4011 GCA_001829505.1 Spirochaetes bacterium RBG_16_67_19
GTCATGGTCCACAACTCGCACATGATCGCGGCCATGAAGACCATCTCCTGGCCGGTGTTCACCAAGCTGATCCGCCTGTGCGGCGCCGACCAGACCCTCACCCCCACCTACTGGTCCAGCATCCCCATGGTGAGCCTGGAGGAGGGCATCCGCTGCCAGCACGTGGGGCAGGCCCCCTTCTACCACATCAAGCCCATCTGGCCCATGCCGGCCGCGGGCACCTACCCGGGGCTGGCCCCGATCCTGCTCTCGGAGTACGGTAAGGACATGATCATCCCCTCCGGAGGAGGCATGCTCGGGCACCCGGACGGCTACACCGCCGGGGCCCAGGCCTGGCAGCAGGCCATCGCCGCGGCCATGGCCGGGGTGCCCATTGCGGACTACGCCCGCAAGCCGGAGAACAAGGCACTGCGCCGCGCCCTGGAGAAATGGGGATACCTGGAGCGGCCTTCCACCCCGTGGCTGCGCGTGGCCCCCAAATTCCACCCCAAGCCCTTCAAGATGGAAGGCTGACGGCGCGCGAGTTCGCGCGGGAGGAGCGTTTCATGTCCGTCGAGATACCCATGCCGCGCCTGAGCCAGACCACGGACGAGGTGAAGCTGATCCGCTGGCTGGTGGCTGTCGGGGACCTGGTGGCCAAGGGCCAGGCGCTGTGCGAGGTGGAGAACGACAAGACCACCATGGAGGTGGAGAGCTTCGCCGCCGGCACGGTCCTTCGCCTGGCCGGGGAGCCGGAGAGCATGATTTCGGCGGGCACCGTGATCGCGGTGCTGGGGGAGGCGAGGGAGC
>MIBK01000213.1:4017-4228 GCA_001829505.1 Spirochaetes bacterium RBG_16_67_19
CGGCAGCACCTGCAGCCGCTGCCGTGCCTGGAGCCGGGGAGCGGGCGGCAGCCCCTGCCGCGGCGCCCACACCCGCCGCTGGCGCGCCGGAGGCAGCAGCCGTCGAAGGCGTGCTGGCCACCCCGCTGCTACGCAACCTGGCTCGCAAGCGGGGCGTGGACCTGACCCGGGTGCGCGGCACCGGGGCACGAGGACTGATCACCCGCGCCGA
>MIBK01000213.1:4240-5605 GCA_001829505.1 Spirochaetes bacterium RBG_16_67_19
GCGCCGACCTGGAGGCCTACGTGCCTGGGGCTGTCCCGGCCGCGGCAGCCGCGCGCGAGGTGCCGCTTTCGGCGCACCAGCGCGCGGTGGCCCGGGCGGTCACGGCCGCCAAGACCCAGGTCCCGCACTACTACCTCAAGGTGCGCATCGGCGCCGACCGCCTGCGTGCCTGGCGCGAGGCGAATGGCCGCGCCGACGGTACGAAGGTCGCCGTGGACGCGGTGCTGGCCTGGGCCTGCGCCCGCGCGCTGCTCCGTCACCCCCGCCTGAACGGCACCTTCACCGGCGAGCTGCTCAGGCTGGAGAGCCGGGTCCACCTCGGGATTGCCGTGGCCGCCGGGGAGGAGCTGCACGTGCCGGTGATTCATGGCGCGGAGGGAAAGAGCATCCACGAGATCGACCGGGAGCTGTCGCTCCTGGCCGGCAAAGCCAAGGCCGGGGGCCTGGCCGGAGCCGAGGTGACCGGGGGCAGCTTCACCATCACCAACCTGGGTATGTACCCGGTGGAGGAGTTCGCAGCGGTGCTCAACGTGCCCCAATTGGCCATCGTGGCCGCGGGACGCATGGCTCAGGAGATCGCCGCCTCCGACGACGGCAGCTTCCGGGTCCGCTCCGCGCTCACCCTCACGGGGAGCTTCGACCATCGGGCGATCAACGGAGCCCAGGGGGCGGCCTTCCTGGCGGAAATCAAGCGAATACTGGAAGAGGAGCTATGAGCAAGACAAGCAAGTCGCCGGCGGCTGCGCCGCCTGTCGCGCCGGGCACGGCGGAGATTCTCCGCGAGCTGGGCCAGGACAAGTGCCTGGGCATGTACCGCAGCATGCTGGTCATTCGCCAGTTCGAGGAGCAGATCCGCTTCCTGTTCCTGGAGGGCAAGATGCCCGGCACGGTGCACCAGTACATCGGGCAGGAGGCCTGCGCGGTGGGGGTGTGCGCCGCCCTGCAGGCTGACGACGTGATCGCCTCTACGCACCGCCCGCACGGGCACGCCATCGCCAGGGGGCTGCCCCTGGAAGCCCTGATGGGCGAGCTGTACGGAAAAAGCTCGGGCTGCTGCAAGGGCAAGGGCGGCAGCATGCACCTGGGCGACCTGTCCCGGGGCATGCTGCCGGCCATCGCCATCGTGGGGGGCAACCTGCCGGTGACCGCCGGCATGGCCCTGGCCTTCAAGCTGCGCGGGGAAAAGCGCGTGGCGGTGAGCTTTTTCGGGGACGGGGCCACCAACGAGGGGGCCTTCCACGAGGCGCTGAACGCCGCCGCCGTATACGGCCTTCCGGCGCTGTTCGTGTGCGAGAACAACCTGTACGGGGCCTCCACGGCTTATGCCAGGGTCAGCAAGGTGGAGAACGTGGCTGACCGGGCCAG
>MIBK01000213.1:5727-5949 GCA_001829505.1 Spirochaetes bacterium RBG_16_67_19
TGCTGGAGCTGAAAACCTTCCGCCTCTGCGGCCACTCCCGCCGGGACCCGAACAACTACATGAGCAAGGAGGAAAAGGAGCTCTGGGCCTCCCGCGACCCAATCCCGGCCTGCCGGCGCGCTCTGCAGGACGCGGGCTTCCTGGACCCGGAGACGGACCAGCGCCTCGAGGGCGATGTGGCCCGGGAAATCCAGGAGGCCATCCGCGCCGCTCAACAGGCCC
>MIBK01000213.1:6061-6720 GCA_001829505.1 Spirochaetes bacterium RBG_16_67_19
CGCGACCCGCGGGGGTTCTGCCTGGGGGAGGACATCTCCATCCCGGGGGGCTACGGCGGGGCGTTCACCGTGACCCTGGGGCTGGAGAAGCAGTTCCCCCAGCGCATGATCGACACCCCCATCTCGGAGGCGGCCATCTTCGGCATGGCCTGCGGGGCGGCGGCCATGGGCCTGCGCCCGATCGCCGACGTGCAGTACGGGGACTTCCTGCTGTGCGCCGCCGACCAGATCGTGGACAACATCGCCAAGCTGCGCTTCATGTCCGGCGGCAGGCTCACCCTGCCGCTGGTGATGCGCGCCCCGGTGGGGGTCACCGGCCGCGGGGCCCAGCACGCCAAGAACCTGGAAAGCTATTTCCTGTCCTGCCCGGGGATCAAGGTCGTGGCCCCCGCCACCGCCTACGACGCCATGGGTTTGCTGCGCTCGGCGGTGCGCGACGAGGACCCCGTGCTGATTTTCGAGCACAAGCTGCTGTACGGCTCCAAGGGCCTGCGCGCGGAGTCCGGCAGCATGGACGCCTCCTCGGAAATCCCGGAAGGCGACTTCACCGTGCCCATCGGCGCGGGGGTCGTGCGCCGGGAAGGACGGGACGTGACGCTGATCGGGCACCTGCTGATGATGCACCACTGCCTGCTGGCCGCCGACCAGTTGAGCGCCGA
>MIBK01000214.1:0-3517 GCA_001829505.1 Spirochaetes bacterium RBG_16_67_19
CGGCTGCCGGACAGCCCGGTGGGCCGGCTCAACGCCGGCCAGGCCCTGGTCCCGCCGGCGGAAGTGGCCTCGGCGCTGGCCGTGGCGCTGGAGGTGGCCTCGGCCAGCGGGGGGGCCTTCGACCCGACCGTCCTGCCCCTGGTCCGGCTCTGGTCCTTCGATACCGGCGGGAGGCTGCCGCCGGCGGAGGACATCCGGCGGGCCCGCAGCCGGGTGGACTGGCGCCAGGTGCGCCCGGACGGCGAGGGGCGCTACCGGCTGCCGGAGGGCTTCGCCCTGGACCTGGGAGGCATAGCCCAGGGGGCGGTGGTGGACCTGCTGGGCGCCTGGCTGGAGCAGCGGGGCTTCCAGCGGTTCCTGGTGGAGGCCAGCGGGGATATCCTGATCGCCGGCACCAAGGGACGCCGGGAGCCCTGGAGCGTGGCCATCCGCCACCCGCGCCGCAGCCTCGAGTTCGTGGGCATCCTGAAGCTGGGCCAGCCGGGCCGCAAGCTGGCCCTGGTCACCTCCGGGGACTACGAGCGTTTCTTCGAGCAGGGGGGGCGGCGCTACCACCACCTCCTGGACCCGGCCACCGGCTATCCGGCCGTGGGCCTGGTCTCGGTCACGGTCATCGCCCCCACCTGCACCGAGGCCGACGCCCTGTCCACCGCCGCCTTCGTGCTGGGCCCCGAGCGCGGCTTGAGCCTGTTGGAGGACCGTCCCGGGGTGGAGGGGCTGCTGATTTCCGAGCGCGAGGGCAGGCTGGAGGCCCGGGTGACCTCCGGCTTCCCGCTGCGGGTGGCGCAGCTGCGGCTGTAGCGGCAGTAGCCGCTGCTGGACACACGGTCCGGCAAGCCGATATGATGCCCGGGATGGATACGCAGCCCTTCGCCCAGATCGAGCCCAAATGGCAGGCCTACTGGGAAAAGCACAAAACCTTCCGGGTGACCGAGGACCCCGCGGTGCCGCGGGAGCGGCGGGCCTACGTGCTGGACATGTTCCCCTACCCCTCCTCCGCCGGGCTGCACGTGGGGCACCCGGAAGGCTACACGGCCACGGACATCTACTGCCGCTATCTGCGGGCCAACGGCTACCGCGTGCTGCATCCCATGGGCTTCGACTCCTTCGGGCTGCCGGCGGAGAACTACGCCATCAAGACCGGCACCCACCCGCGGGCCTCCACGGAGGCCAACATCGGGCGCTTCCGCACCCAGATCAAGGCGCTGGGCTTCTCCTACGACTGGGACCGGGAAATCTCCACCCATGATCCGCGCTACTACCGGTGGACGCAGTGGATCTTCCTGAAGTGCTGGGAGAAGGGCCTGGCTTACGAGGCGGTGGTGCCCATCAACTTCTGCCCCTCCTGCAAGACCGGGCTGGCCAACGAGGAGGTGAAGGACGGGGCCTGCGAGCGCTGCGGCACCCAGGTGGTGCGCAAGGACGTGCGCCAGTGGCTGATGCGCATCACCAGCTACGCGGAGCGCCTGCTCGCCGATCTGGACAAGGTGGACTGGCCGGAGAGCCTGAAGCTCATGCAGCGCAACTGGATCGGGCGCAGCGTGGGGGCCAACGTGCTGTTCCCCCTGGCGGCGGGGGAAGGCAGCATCGAGGTGTTCACCACCCGCCCGGACACCCTGTTCGGGGCCACCTACATGGTCCTGGCCCCGGAACACCCGCTGGTGGAGCGGCTGACCACTGCCGGACAGCAGGGCGCGGTGTCCGCTTACGTGGAGCTGGCCCGCCGGAAGAGCGACCTGGAGCGCACGGACCTGGCCAAGGACAAGACCGGGGTGTTCACCGGCGGCTACGCCATCAATCCGGTCAATGAGCAGAAGATCCCGGTGTGGGTCTCGGACTACATCCTGATCTCCTACGGCACCGGGGCCATCATGGCCGTGCCGGCCCATGACCAGCGCGACTTCGAGTTCGCCGTCAAGTTCGACCTGCCCATCGTGCAGGTGGTGTCCCGCGACGGAAAGCCCGCCGCCGGGCAGATGACCCAGGCCGACGCCGAGGAGGGGGTGGCCGTCAACTCCGGCCAATTCGACGGTCTGCCCACCGAGGAGTTCAAGAAGCGCATCACGGCCTGGCTGGAGCGGGGCAAGCTCGGGCGCCGGGCGGTGAACTACAAGCTGCGCGACTGGGTGTTCTCCCGGCAGCGCTACTGGGGCGAGCCCATCCCCCTGGTGCATTGCGACCAGTGCGGCACCGTGCCCGTGCCCTACGAGGAGCTGCCCCTGCTGCTCCCGGAGGTGGCCAGCTACCAGCCCACCGGCACCGGCGAGTCGCCGCTGGCCGCGATCACCGACTGGGTCAACACCCGCTGCCCGAAGTGCGGCGGGGCGGGGCGCCGGGAAACCAACACCATGCCGCAGTGGGCCGGCTCCTGCTGGTACTACCTGCGCTACCTGGACCCGGCCAACGACCGGGCCCTGGCCGCCCGCGACAAGGTCGACTACTGGATGCCCGTGGACCTGTACGTGGGCGGCGCGGAGCACGCGGTGCTGCACCTGCTGTACGCCCGCTTCTGGCACAAGGTCCTGTACGACATCGGGGCGGTGAACACCGACGAGCCCTTCCGGCGCCTGGTGAACCAGGGCATGATCCTGGGGGAGGGCGGGGTGAAGATGTCCAAGAGCCTGGGCAACGTCATCAACCCCGAGGAAGTGATCCGGGAGTTCGGCGCGGACGCCATGCGCCTGTACGAGATGTTCATGGGCCCCCTGGAGGTCTCCAAGCCCTGGTCCACCCAGGGCATCGCCGGGGTGAAGCGCTTCCTGGACCGCGTCTGGCGGCTGTCCGAGCTGCCGGCCGCCGCAGGGGCCCCGCCGGCCGAGCTGGAGCGCCTGCTGCACCGCACGATCAAGAAGGTCGGCGAGGACACCCGCACCCTGCAGTTCAACACCGCCATCGCCCAGATGATGATCTACATCACCGAGCTGGCCAAGGAGGAGAAGCTCCACCCGGCTTTGTGGAAGCCCTTCGTGCTGCTCCTGGCTCCTTACGCCCCGCACCTGGGCGAAGAGCTGTGGGAGAAGCTGGGGGAGAAGCCTTCCGTGGCTTTCCAGGCCTACCCGCAATGCAACGAGGAGCTGACCCGCGAGGAAACCCGGGAGATCGTGTTCCAGATCAACGGCAAGGTGCGCGCCCGCCTGGAGCTGGCCGCCGGGCTGTCCGCCTCTGAGCTGGAGAAGCAGGCCCTGGCCCACCCGCGCATCCAGGAGCTGCTGGCCGGCCAGAAGCCCGTGAAGGTGATCGCCGTCCCAGACAGGCTGGTGAACCTGGTTGTGCGCGGCTGAGGATCCCTTCGTCGCGCGCCGGCGGCGGCTGACCGCCTGGCTAAGCGAGCAGGGCCAGGCGGCCGCGTTGCTGGTGGATTTCGAGGGTCTGCGCAGCGCCAGCTTGCGCTATTACACCGGACATCCCATGGACGCCCTACTAGTAGTATGGGCTTCCGGCCGGGCCTTGCTGGTGGCCTGGGACGTGAGCCTGGCCGAGAAGCGCGCGCGCGTGGAGCGCATCGAACCCTATTCCC
>MIBK01000214.1:3533-5189 GCA_001829505.1 Spirochaetes bacterium RBG_16_67_19
GCCGCGCGCCATCCGCGAGCTGCTCTCCGCGCCGGCCTTCGGCGGCGGCGCCTCCCGCGCTCGCGTGGAGCTGTCCGGCGCCCTGCCCTTCCCACTGGTGCGCGAGCTGGAGCAGGACCTGGGCCGGGTGGAGCTGGTCTGCCGCGGCAGCGGCGGAGTGGAGGACTTCACCGCCGGCCTGCGGGCGGTCAAGGATCCGGGGGAACTGGAGGCGCTGCGGCAGGCCTGCCGCCTGACCGACGAGCTCACCCGGGAGGTGGAGGGGCGCCTGGTCGATGGCTGGCGGCCCAGCGAGACGGAGCTGGCCCTGCACCTGGAGGCCGAGGCCCGCGCGCGGGGAGCCGAAGGCCCGTCCTTCGAGACCCTGGCCGCGGGCCCCGGGCGCAGCTTCGCCATCCACGCCTTCCCCGCGTATACCGCGGAGGCCTTCGGCGGGCGGGGCTTCTCGATCCTGGACTTCGGGGTGTGCTGGGATGGCTACCATAGCGACGTCACCCTGACGGCGGCGCGCGGCCCCCTGAGCTCGCTGCAGGAGCGCCTGCGCGAAGCGGTGCTGGCGGCCTACGCGCGGGCCCTGCCGCAGGTCAGGCCGGGAGCGGATCCTCGGGACATCGGGGCGGATATCGACCGTTTCCTGAGCGATGCCGGATTCCCCATGCCGCACGGCCTGGGGCACGGCCTGGGCCTGGAGGCCCACGAGGCCCCCAGCCTGCGCCCGCCTCAACCCGGCGCTCCCGGCGCTGCCGCCGCAGGGCCGGCGGGTCTCCTGAAGCCTGGCATGGTCCTCACCATCGAGCCCGGGGCCTACCACCCCGAGGCGGGCGGGGTCCGCCTGGAGAACGACGTGCTGGTCACCAAGGACGGGCACGAGCTGCTTACGCATGCGCGCCTGGTGCAAGCGGATGCCTGATTTGAAACGCGAAGCATGGCTGTCACTGCTGTCCACGGATCCTCGACCTGCGCTGCTTTGCAGTGAAGAGCCGTCCGCCCGCTTCGTGACCCTGACTGCCGTGCTGGACTTCCCCGAACAGGACCCGGATGTCCGGGCGGCACGCCAGAGCGTAGTCAGCGATGCGGGCATCCGGGCTCTCGTGGATCGCCTCCCGGTCTGGGAGGCCGGCTTCAGCTTCGGCGGACACAACTCGCCGGCCTTCCCGCCAAATCTGCTGCGCCTCCTTCACTGTTTGGGAGTACGCGCAGGCGATTTCCCGGCGATCGAGCGCCTGCTGGACCAAATGCTCCGACATCAAGCCGACGACGGCCGTTACCTGACTCCCGGCGCCGCCGCCACCTGGGCCGCTCTGCCCTGTGACCATTTTGCCATCCTCGAGGTCCTGCTTTTGTTCCGACGCCAAGACGCGCCAGGCATCCGCAAGGCTCTGGAGCGAGTCAGCGATACGTTAGTCCGGACGGCACAGGGGTCTGCCTGGCTCTGCCTTCCCGATCCGGTGGCTGCCTGGCGCGGCCCCGGCAGAAAGAACGATGCCTGTCTCCAGGTCACGGTCGAAGCTCTCCGCCTTTTCGCCCGGGTGCCAGCTTCCGTCAGGCCGAAGCATATCGTGGATTCCGCGAGGACCCTGCTGAGGGCCTGGCGCAGCCGGGCCAAAGAGAAACCGTACATGTTCGGGCACGGGGACCGCTTCATCAACGGGAAAT
>MIBK01000214.1:5355-5482 GCA_001829505.1 Spirochaetes bacterium RBG_16_67_19
CTGCTACAAAGGATTCGAAGGCTACTCCTTCGGGCAGAAGAAGCGGCCGTCCCCCTGGGCCACGGCAAGGGTTTGCAGCCTGCTGCGCCCCTACTCGGCGATCGCCGCGGCAAGTCCCGCGCGCCGC
>MIBK01000214.1:5651-6070 GCA_001829505.1 Spirochaetes bacterium RBG_16_67_19
TCCTACTTCGACGGATCCTATCGCCTGGAGAGCGTCGATGCCTTCCTGGCCCGCCTGTCCCCGGCCTTCACGCTCCTGGTCCGGCTTTCCCGCAACGACACGCCGGGCTACTGGCAGCACGTATTCACCCTGGGGCCGGTGGTGAACTTCTCGGACAACATTTACACCGAGCTGTCCTACGGCCTGGGCATCGACTCCGCGGGAGAGATCACCCACGAGGCCGAGGCCAATTTCAACTTCGAGACGGAAGCCACCTGGGCCGGGGCCGGAGTGCGGGCCGTGTTCTTTCCGGCTTCGGATTACTTCTACTTCCTGCCCTCCTTCAGCGGCAAGTTCCACCCCGTCCCCGCGCTGGGCCTGTTCGGCAAGGCCTTCATCAGCATCGACAGCGATACGGTGGTCACCAACTCCTTCTGGGG
>MIBK01000215.1:0-2382 GCA_001829505.1 Spirochaetes bacterium RBG_16_67_19
GTGCGGGCCACGTTGTTGCGCCCGTCCCCGGCGAAGGCCATCTTGACCCCCTTCAGGCGGCCGCAGGCCTCCTCCAGGGTCATCAGGTCGGCCAGCACCTGGGTGGGGTGGTACAGGTCGGTCAGGCCGTTCCAGACCGGAACGCCGGAGTAGCGCGCCAGGGTGTCCACGGTGTCCTGCTTGAAGCCGCGGAACTGGATGCCGTCGAACATGCGCCCCAGCACCCGGGCGGTGTCCTCCACGGACTCCTTGGCCCCGAGCTGGATGTCGGCGGAGGACAGGAACACCGGGTGGCCGCCCTCCTCGCCGAAAGCGGTCTCGAAGGCGCAGCGCGTGCGGGTGGAGCGCTTCTCGAACAGCAGAGCCACGGTCTTGCCCAGGAAGCGCTGATGAACGTTGCCGGACCTGCGCTCGCCCTTGACCTGGATGGACAGGTCCAGCAGGAAGCGGATCTCCTCGGGGGAGAGGTCTTTCAGGGTCAGCAGCGACCGCCCCTTCAGGTTGAACGCCATACGGACTCCTTTGCGCGCAGAATCTGTTCCAGATCGGGCTTGCCGATCTCCTGCAGCTCGTAGCCGACGCGGAGCATCGGCTTGCCGATCTTGATGATGCGGGTCAGGTCCACCGGGGTGGCCACCACCACCAGGTCGCAGTCCACCGCCTCGATGGTGGCTTCCAGGTCGCGGATCTGCTCCTTCCCGTAGCCCACCGCGGGCAGCACCTGCCCGATGCCCGGGTAGGCCTCGAAGGTGCGCCGGATCAGGCCCTTGGCGTACGGGCGCGGGTCCACGATGGAAGCTGCGCCGTACTTGCGGGCGGCCATGACCCCGGCCCCGTACTTCATCTCCCCGTGGGTCAGGGTGGGGCCGTCCTCCACCACCAGGACCCTCTTCCCGGCCATGACCTGGCCGCCTTCCACCAGGAGAGGGGAAGCGGCGTCCACCACGGCGGCCTTGGGATTCAGGCGCAGGATGCTGGCCCGCACCGCGTCCACCCCTTCGGGGGAGGCGGTTTCGATCTTGTTGATCACGATGACGTCGGCCCGCAGCAGATTCACGCGTCCCGGGAAGTAGGACAGCTCGTGCCCCGGGCGATGGGGGTCCACCAGGGTGATCCAGAGGTCCGGCTTGAAAAAGGGGATGTCGTTGTTGCCGCCGTCCCAGAGCACGACCTGGGCCTCTTTTTGGGCCTCGGCCAGGATGGCCGCGTAGTCCACCCCGGCGTAGACCGTGAAGCCCATCTTGAGGTGCGGCTCGTACTCTTCCATTTCTTCTATAGTACAGCCGTGCTTCTGCATGTCCTCCAGGCTCTGGAAGCGCTGCACCCGCTGCCGCTCCAGGTCCCCGTAAGGCATGGGGTGGCGCACCACCACCGCCCGGCGGCCGTGGTTTTTCAGGATCTGGGCCACCCGGCGGGTGGTCTGGCTCTTGCCGCAGCCCGTGCGCACCGCGCACACGGCGATCACCGGCACCTTGGCCTGGAGCATGGACTGCCCGGCGCCGATCAGGCGGAAATCCGCGCCGCAGGCCACCACCTCGGAGGCCTTCTCCATGACGTGCTGGTGGGACACGTCGGAGTAGGAGAACACCACCTCCTCCACCTTTTCCCGCTCCACCAGGGCCGGCAGCTCCGCCTCGGCCAGGATGGGGATGCCTTCCGGGTAATGCTTGCCGGCCAGTGCCGGCGGGTAGCGGCGCCCTTCGATGTTGGGGATCTGGGTGGCGGTGAAGGCCACCACCCGCACGTCGCTGCGGTCGCGGAACAGCACGTTGAAGTTGTGGAAGTCGCGCCCCGCGGCTCCCATGATGACCAGCTTGCGCGCCATGGTGCTATAAATTACCCCATCCCGGGACCACGTTTCAAGCAACCGGGCCGCACGCGGCCCGCTGCCCGGCGCTGCCCGGCGCCCCCGTGATTGACACGGCCGCGGGGGCCCCGCTATCATGGTCCATATCCGCTGCGGTGGTGGAATTTGGTAGACACGCTAGCTTGAGGGGCTAGTGCGGGTTACCGCATGGAGGTTCAAGTCCTCTCCGCAGCAAAGCAAGTCCTTGCTTTTTCCCCGAGAATCCGCGAATATCTGCCTATGGGCAAGGTGGCGAAGAAATCAACCCGTCCGGGCTCCCCCGAGCGCGGCCATACCCCTAACGCCGTGACCCGCGAGGCTATTGAGGCTGTCCGGCGCGGAGAGGTTGAGCCCGCAAAGGACCTCAACGACTTGCTCAAGAAACTCAACTCCTGATCGCCCGGGCGTGTACACCCCGGTTTTTTCAAGGCAATTCAAGCGCGACTACCAAAGGCTCTCACGCTCAGGGCGTAGCACCCAAGAGGTAGACGCAATCCTGGCGCAACTCGTTTCCGGCGCAGAGCTACCTCCCCGTT
>MIBK01000215.1:2455-2970 GCA_001829505.1 Spirochaetes bacterium RBG_16_67_19
TTAATCTACTGCATAGAATCACAGGCGCTTAAGCTGATTCGGTTGGGAAGTCACACGGAGCTATTCGGGTAGCACGATGCCCGAGCAGATACTGGCCACCAAGCTCCATGTCCCCGCGCCCCGGCCAAAGGCGGTCCCCCGCCCCCGGTTGATCGCGCGGTTGAACGAGGGCCTGCACCACAAACTGACGCTGATCTCAGCCCCCGCCGGTTTCGGCAAGACCACGCTGGTCAGCGAATGGATTGCCGGCAGCGGGGAGCCGGCTGCCTGGCTCTCGCTGGACGAAGGGGACAGCGACCCGACCCGTTTTCTGGCCTATTTGGTCGCCGCGCTGCGATCGGTCGCGGCGAAAATCGGAGAAGGGGTATCGGCTGTGCCGCCGACCGAATCGATCCTGACGGCCCTGCTCAATGAAATCGCCGCCATCCCGCAGCCCTTCATCATCGTGCTTGACGACTATCACCTCATCGATGCCAAGCCGGTCGAGGATGCCCTCGCCTTCCTGCTCGAGCACC
>MIBK01000215.1:3030-4124 GCA_001829505.1 Spirochaetes bacterium RBG_16_67_19
GGCTGCGCGCCCGGGGGCAGATGGCCGAGCTGCGCGCCGCGGACCTGCGCTTCACCCCCGCCGAAACCACCGAGTTCCTGAATCGGATGATGGGCTTGGGCCTCGCGGCGGACGACATCGCCGCGCTGGAAACCCGGACCGAGGGTTGGATCGCCGGCCTGCAACTGGCGGCGATCTCGATGCGGGGACATGAGGATGCCTCAGGCTTCATCAGATCGTTCAGCGGCAGCCACGGTTTCGTTCTGGATTACCTGGTGGAAGAAGTCCTGGATCAGCAGCCCGAAAACGTCCAGACTTTCCTTCTGCGCACGTCGATCCTCGAACGCCTGTGCGGTCCCCTGTGCGACGCCGTCCTGCCCGGCTCCTCCGCCTCCGGCCAGGCGACCCTGGAATACCTCGAACACGCCAACCTGTTCATCGTTTCCCTCGACAATGAGCGGCGCTGGTACCGCTATCACCATCTTTTCGCGGAATTGCTGAGGCAGCGGCAGCAGAGGAAGGCCGCATCGACGGCCGAGCTGCACAGTCTGGCCAGCCAGTGGTACGAAGACAATGGCCTGGAAATCGATGCGTTCCACCATGCCGCCGCGGCCAACGACATCGAGCGGGCGGAGCGCCTGATCGAAGGAAAGGGGATGCCCCTGTACTTCCGCGGCGCAATGGCCCCGGTCCTTCACTGGCTGGAGTCGCTGCCGGCCGCGGTCCTGGATGCCAGGCCTTCGCTGTGGGTGACGTACGCCTCGTCGTTGATGATGTCGGGCAAACCGGGCGGCGTCGAACGGAAACTGCAAGCCGCCGAAGCCGCCCTGCGAAGCGCCGAGCCGGACGGCCAGACACGGAACCTCGTCGGACACATTGCCGCCATGCGGGCCCTGGTAGCCGCCTCCCGAAACGAGGCGGAAACCATGATTGCCCAGTCGCGCCGCGCGCTGGAGTATCTGCATCCAGAAAACCTGGCCGTCCGCACCATCACGTCCCTGACCCACGGGATCGCCCATCAGCTCCAGGGAGACCGTGCCGCGGCCGGCCGGGCCTTTACCGAAGCCATGGACATCGGCCAGGCGTCCGGGAACATGATGATCACCGCGGCTGCC
>MIBK01000215.1:4307-5166 GCA_001829505.1 Spirochaetes bacterium RBG_16_67_19
CATTGCGCCCGACTGGCGCAGCAGCTAGAATGTGACATAGCCGTGGCCTGCGAGGTGCTGCAGGCCCGCCTCAGGCTGGCGCGGGGGGATCCAGCCGGCGCGGCTGCCCTGTTAGCCAGGGCCGGCGAGACCGCCCGCGCCTCGAACTTCGTCAACCAGCTCCCTCACATCGCCGCGGCGCAGGTACATACGCTGCTTCACCAGGGCAATCCCGCGGCCGCCGCTCAGGTGGCGCAATCCCATGACATACCCATGAGCCAGGCCCGGGTCATGCTGGCTCGAGGGGACCCCGCCGGGGCGCTGGCGCTTTTGGAGCCAATACGCGGACGCATGGATGCAAAGTGCTGGCACGATGAGCGGCTGAAGCTCATGATTCTGCAGGCATTGTCGCTCCAGGCGCAAGGCAATACGGACGAGGCCCTACGGCACCTGGGCGACGCGCTCGCGCTGGCACAGCCCGGCGGCTTCGTCCGCATCTTTGTGGACGAAGGTCCGCGAATGGCCAGCCTGCTGGCCGAAGCGGCCACGAAGGGGATCATGCCGGACTATACGGCACGGCTGCAAACGGCCTTCGAGGCCGAGAATCCAAAGAGCGAAGTCGCCACCGATCCGAATCAGCTGAGCCGACGGGAGTTGGAAGTATTGCGCCTGGTCGCCCAAGGGCTCTCGAACCAGGAGATAAGCGAGCGGCTTTTCGTCTCCTTGAGCACCGTGAAAGGGCATAATCTGAGGATTTTCGAGAAGCTGCAGGTGAAAAGGCGCACCGAAGCCATAGCCCGCGCCCGCGAATTAGGCCTGCTGCGTCAAAGCACTAGAACTTCTTCATAAAAAACAGTACCTAAATCAATACTAAAGTCTC
>MIBK01000216.1:0-398 GCA_001829505.1 Spirochaetes bacterium RBG_16_67_19
GTTCGACAGGATCCTGCGGTTCGACAGGATCCTGCGCCGGGAGCTGCCCGTGCGCGTGGTGCACGAGGACCAGGACGTGCTGGCCTTCCACGACGCCCACCCGCAGGCCCCGGTGCACGTGCTGGTCATCCCCAAGAAGAAGGTGGCCAGCCTCGACCGGCTGGGCGAGCTCTCCGCCGAGGAGGCGGGGCGCTTCCTGCAGGCAGTGGCCGCCGTGGCCCGCGGCCTGGGGCTGGCGGAATCCGGCTACCGGGTGGTGATCAACTGCGGGAAGGACGCCAACCAGAGCGTTGACTACCTGCACGCCCACATCCTGGGGCGGCGGCACATGCGCTGGCCACCCGGCTGAACCCCGGGCTAGAAGCGGCGAGCCAGGGACACGGCCAGGAAGACGGCGA
>MIBK01000216.1:469-6269 GCA_001829505.1 Spirochaetes bacterium RBG_16_67_19
CAGTGCAGCAGGGAGGAGACCGTCAGGTACCAGGCCAGATCCCCCGCCTCGTGTCCCAGGAAGAAGGCGGCCAGCAGGGGCCAGGCGCCCCAGCCGATCCGGTACTGCACCATGAAGGCCGAGCCCACCGTGGCCCACCAGATCCACCAGTAGGGATTGGACATGGAAACCAGCACGCCGCCGACTACGGGGGGCAGGCGCTGCAGGCCGGTGGGGATCGCCGCCGCGTCGGCGGCAAGCTGCGGGACACGCCGCCGGATCGCGTCCCGCAGCAGCCCCACGCCCATGTACAACAGCAGGAGGCTGCCCAGGCCGCCCACGATCCAGATCACCACCCGGTTGTGCAGCAGCTCGGAAAGCCCGGCCAGCAGGCCCACGATCAGCAGGGCCTCCAGCGCCGCATGCCCGAGGCTCACCCATAAGCCGACCAGGAAACCCTGCCGGCCGGCCTGCACGGTCTTGGCGATGGTGTAGGTGAACAGGGGCCCGGGCATGACCGCCCCGCTCAAGGCCACGACGAAGGAGAGGGTCAACACCGGCCAGAGTCCGTGAATATTCATGCGGATTGCGCAGAATGTATCACACGGGTATGATGGCTGTCCATGATCTTCCTGGACCTGGTCCGGCGCCGGCAGAGCGTACGCCAATACCTGTCCCGGCCCGTGGAGCGGGACAAGGTCGAACGCTGCCTGGAGGCGGCGCGCCTGGCCCCTTCGGCCTCCAACGCCCAGCCCTGGCGCTTCGTGGTGGCCGATGACCCGGCCCTGGTGCGGGGGCTGGGCCGTGCCGGCTACAACCGCTTCACCCGCGAGGTCCCGGCTTTCGCGGCCGTGATCCGCGAGCCGGGAAAGGCGGTCTCCCGGCTGGGAGGCTGGCTGGCCGGGAGGGACTACCGCCTGATCGACCTGGGCATCGCCGCCGAGCACTTCTGCCTGCAGGCCGCGGAGGAGGGCCTGGGGACCTGCCTGCTGGGCCTTTTCAACCAGCGCCGGGTCAAGAAGCTGCTGGGCGTGCCGCCGGGCCGGCGCGTGCAGATCCTCATCGCCCTGGGCTATCCGGCCGACTCACAGATCCGCGAGAAGCGGCGCAAGGACCTGGACCGGATGCGCAGCTACAACCGCTACGGGGGCTGATTACGCGGCCAGGACCTCGCCCAGGATCGCGATGGCCCGGGCCAGGCTCTTCTCGTCCGCCATGGTATAGTTCAAGCGTAGGGTTTCTATGCCCCGGTCCGGCTCGGCATAGAAATAGCGCCCCGGCACGAAGGCCACGTTGCGGGCCACGGCCCAGGGATACACCTCGGTCATGTCCAGGCCCGGCGGCCCCTCCGCCCAGATGAACATGCCGCCCTGGGGCCGGGACCAGCGGAAGCCCGGGGGGAAGAAGCGCTCGAGCGCCTCCAGCATGGCTTCCTGCCTGGGCCGGTAGAGGGAAATGATCGTCGGCAGGTGCTTCTGCAAATGGCCGCCGCTCAGGTACTCGGCCGCCAGCGCCTGGCTCAGGCTGCCTGTGTGCAGGTCGATGCCCTGCTTGGCGATCACCAGCCATTTCCGCAGGGACTGCGGGGCCACGCAGTAGCCTACGCGCAGGCCCGGGGCCAGCACCTTGGACAGGGTGCCCAGGTAGACCACCTGCTCGGGGGCCAGGCTCTTGAGGGAAGGCAGCGGATCGCCCCGATAGCGCAGGGCGCTGTACGGATCGTCCTCCACCAACAGCACGTCGTGCCGGCGGATCAGGTCGGCCACCGCCGTCCGCCGCTCCAGGGAAAGGGTCCTGCCGGTGGGGTTTTGAAAGGTGGGCACCAGATAGAGGAACTTGACGCTCTCGCGCCGCAGGGCGGCCTCCAGGGCTTCCGGCACCAGACCGTCCTCGTCGGTTTCGATGGTCAGGTAGCGCGGCTCGTAGGGGGCGAAGGCCTGGAGGGCTCCGAGGTAGGTGGGCGACTCCACGGCCACCTTGTCCCCCTTGGACAGCAGCACCATGCCCAGGGCATCCAGCATGCCTTGCGAGCCGCTGGAAGTGAGGATGTCCTCCGCGATCACCCGGATGCCGAGGGGCTCCAGGTGCCCCACCAGGGCCTGCCGGAAGGGCGTAAAGCCCTCGGAGGCCCCGTACTGCAGGGCCGCGGCCCCGTGTTTCTCCAGTACCGTCCGATACAGATGCTCCAGCAGCTCCAGCGGGAAGCTCTCGGGGGCGGGGATCCCGCCGGCCAGGGAGATCATCCCGGGTTGGGACACCACCTTGAGCAGCTCGCGGATGGCGCTCACCGTCATGTTGCCCGTCCGGGCGGCCAGGAGCGTCGCGCAGTCCATATGGACAAATCATAGCAAATCTGCTACCTGGTATAACAGATGCAGATTTTATGAATTCCGGGCATAACAGATTCGATTCCCTGGCCTTCCGCTACGCCGGACTGGCCGACCTGTTGGAAAAGCAGATCCGCTCCGGTACCTTCCGGGCCGGCGACCGGCTGCCCTCCATCCGCGACCTGCGGGCTCAGACGGGCCTGAGCGTCTCGACGGTCTACCACACCTTCATCGAGCTGGAAAAGAGAGGCCTGATCCAGCCGCGGGAGCGCTCCGGGTACTTCGTCCGGCCGCTGCTCGAGGGGCTGCTGCCCGCTCCCCAGCCTCCCGTCTGGCGCCTGGCCCCCAGGAAGGTGAGCGTCAACGATCTGGCCTTCACCCTGGTGGAGGCCATGGGCGACCCCGGGATCCTGCAGCTGGGCGGCGCGCTGATCGCCCCCGAGCTGCTGCCGTTGAAGGAAATCGGCTCGATCCTCAAGGGCGCCACCCTGGCCCAGCTGGAGGCCGGGCTGGCCGGCTACGAGCACTACCTGGGCCAGGCCGAGCTGAGGCGGCAGATCGCCCGCCGCCTGGCGCCGCTTTGCGGCCCGGTCCGCCCAGAGCAGCTGGTGATCACCAACGGCTGCATCGAAGCCGTGGCCCTGGGCCTGAAGGCGGCGACCCAGCCCGGGCAGACGGTGCTGGTGGAATCCCCCACCTTCCCCTGGTTCCTGCAGCTCATCGAGGACCTGAATCTGCACGCCCTGGAAGTGCCCGCCGATCCGCAGAGCGGTCTGGACCTGGAGGTGCTGGAACGCTCGGTCCGGGAGCACGACGTCAAGGCCTGCATCCTCGTGGCCAACTTCAACAACCCGCTGGGCTTCGTGCTGGACAACGGGAAAAAGCAGGCCATGGTGGAGCGGCTCAATGCCCTGAACGTCCCGATCATCGAGGACGATGTCTACGGGGAGCTGCACTTCAGCCCCTCCCGCCCCCTGCCGCTCAAGGCTTTCGACCGCAAAGGCCTGGTGCTGTACTGCTCGTCGTTTTCCAAGAGCCTCTCTCCCGGGCTGCGCGTCGGCTGGATCATGGCCGGCGGGTATTTCGACCGGGTGCGCCGCCTGAAAACCAATCAGGCCATCAGCGCCCCGGGGCTGACCCAGTGGGCGGCGGCCAGGTACCTGAGAGGCGGCAGCTTCGACCGGCACCTGCGCGGCCTGCGCACCCACCTCAAGAACCAGGTCGGCAACACCGCCCTGGCCATCGCCCGCTACTTCCCGAAGGGAACCAAGATCAGCTCACCGCAGGGGGGGCTCACCCTCTGGGTCGAGCTGGATCCCCGGGTGGACAGCCTGGAGCTGTTCCGCCGCGCCCTGGAGAAGAGAATCGCCGTGATGCCGGGCGCCATCTGCGCCAGCGGAAAGGCCTACCGGCACTGCATCCGCGTCAGCTGCGGCCTGCCCTACTCCGAGCGGATCGACCGGGGCCTCGAGACCCTGGCGGCCCTGGCGCGGTCCCTGGCGAGTTGACGGTCGGGGCCGGAGCGCCTAGACTGGACAAGGTGATCCAGACCGAGCACCGGCTCCTGCTGGGGGATTCCCGCGACCTGTCCGGGATTCCCCGGGAATCCGTCGACCTGGTGGTCACCTCCCCCCCGTACCCGATGATCCGCATGTGGGACGAGCTGTTCTCCCTCCTCAACCCCGAAGTCGCCGCCGCGCTGGGCCGGCAGGACGGGCCGGTGGCCTTCGAGCTGATGCACGCGGAGCTGGAGAAGGTCTGGAGGCAGCTCTGGAGCCTGCTGAAGGCCGGGGGCTGGCTTTGCCTGAACGTCGGGGACGCCACCCGGCGGATCGGAGAGAGCTTCCGGCTTTACGCCAACCAGGCCCGGATCACCCAGAGCCTGCAGCGTCAGGGTTTCCAGACCCTCCCGCCGATCCTGTGGCGCAAGCAGACCAACGCCCCGAACAAGTTCCTGGGCTCGGGTATGCTGCCCGCCGGGGCCTACGTCACCCTGGAGCACGAGTACATTCTGATCTTCCGCAAGGGGACCGGGCGGCGGTTCGAGCCGGGAGAGGAAGCCGAAAACCGGCGGCGGAGCGCCTTGTTCTGGGAGGAGCGCAACCAGTGGTATTCCGACCTCTGGGATTTCAAGGGCATCCGGCAGTCCCTCAATCAGGCGGGGGTCCGGCAGCGCAGCGCCGCCTTCCCTTTCGAGCTGGCCTACCGGCTGATCCACATGTACTCGGTCCGCGGCGACCGGGTCCTGGATCCGTTCCTGGGCACGGGGACCACCATGTTCGCCGCCATGGCCGCCGGCAGGAACAGCATCGGGGTGGAGATCGACGCCGAGCTGGGCGCCGTAGTGGACCTGGAATGCGGGCGCGTTCCGCGGCTGGCCGCGGAGAGGGTGTCCCGCAGGCTGGAGGAGCACCTGGCTTTCATCGAGGAATACCAGGCCGCCCGGGGCGAGGCCAGGCACCGCCACCGGCGCTACGGATTCGCCGTGGTCACCGGCCAGGAAACCGACCTGGTCCTGGACCGCGTCCGCAGCGTTGCCCTGGAATCTCCGGGAGTGTACCGCGTCGGCTACGAGGAGCTTGCGCCGCCCGGGGCGCGGGCTTGATGCGGAGGTCCGGCCGAAATACCATGTCCGGCATGCAGGACAACGCAGCGCTCATCGCCATGAAGGCCCAGAAGGTCGAGATCACCGAGTCGGTCATCTATGAGCGGCTGGCGGACGCCGCCCGGGACCCGAAGAACGCCAAGGTGCTGCGCTCCATCGCCGGGGAGGAGAAGCGGCACGCCGCCATCTGGAGGAAAGCGGCGGGGGCCGAGGCCAGGCCCGCGCGCCTCAAGGTGTTCTGGGTGGTGCTGCTGGCCCGAACCTTCGGGCTCACCTTCGTGCTCAAGCGCATGGAGCGTAAGGAAGGCACCGGCTCGCGCTACTACGACGGCCTGGCCGCGGAGTTCCCGCAGGCCAGAAAGCTGGGACAGGAGGAGTCACGGCACGAAAAGGCCCTCCTGAACATGCTGGACGAGGAGCTTCTGCAGTACGTGGGCTCCATCGTGCTGGGGTTGAACGACGCCCTGGTGGAGCTGACCGGCGCGCTGGCCGGCTTCACCCTGGCGCTGGGCAACACCCGGATCATCTCCCTGGCGGGCCTGATCACCGGCATCTCGGCCGCTTTTTCCATGGCGGCCTCGGACTACCTCTCCACCAAGGCCGAGGGGGACCCTCGCGCGGCCAAGTCCGCGGTGTACACCGGCGTGGCCTATCTGCTCACGGTCATTGTGCTGATCCTGCCCTTCCTGCTGCTGTCCAACAAATTCCTCTGCTTGGGCATCACCCTGGCCGTGGTGATCGCGATCATCGGCCTGTTCAACTACTACCTCTCGGTGGCCAAGGACGTGGACTTCAAACGGCGCTTCCTGGAGATGGGGGCGATCAGCCTGGGGGTGGCGGCCTTCTCCTTCTTCATCGGCTTTCTGCTCAAGAAGGCTCTGGGCATCGA
>MIBK01000217.1:0-387 GCA_001829505.1 Spirochaetes bacterium RBG_16_67_19
CACCTTCCTGGTGGCCCGGACCTTCCGCCACCGCGGGCATTTCGAAGGGGAAGTGGTCACCTACTGGGGCAAGGGGGAGCTGGCGGACTGGAAGCAGAAGGATCCCATCCTCAGGCTGGGTCAGAAGCTGAAGACCGAAGGCGGCCTGGGGGAGGAGCAGCTGCAGGGCTACCTGAAGGAGGTCGAGACGCGCATCGACCAGGCGGTGGCCTTCGCGCGCCGCAGCCCGGCCCCCGCGCCGGAAGAGGCGCTGGAGGATCTGTTCGCATGAGGAGCATCACTTACATGGAGGCCGTGCGCGAAGCCATCCGGGAGGAAATGCGCGGCAACCCGCACAGCTTCATGATCGGCGAGGACGTGGGCCCCTACGGCGGGGAGATGGGCCTG
>MIBK01000217.1:422-5889 GCA_001829505.1 Spirochaetes bacterium RBG_16_67_19
CCTGCGCGACGCTCCCATCTCCGAGGCCGGCATTGTCGGCTGTGCCCTGGGGGCGGCCCTGACCGGCTGCCGGGCCATCGCCGAAATCCCCTTCTGTGACTTCATCGGGGTCGCCATGGACCAGGTCTACAACCAGGCGGCGAAAATGCGCTACATGTTCGGCGGCAAGGCAAAGATACCCCTGATCATCCGCACCCCCATTGGAGGCTATCAATCCGCCGCCGCCCAGCACTCGCAGTGTCTGGAAGCCTGGTTCATGCACGCCCCCGGCATCAAGGTGGTGATGCCCTCCTCGGCCTACGAAGCCAAGGGCCTGCTGAAAACCGCCTTCGCCGACCCCAACCCGGTGCTCTTCCTCGAGCACAAGAAGCTCTACCAGATCAAGGGCGAGGTGCCCGAGGAGGAATATCGCATCCCCTTCGGCAAGGCCGCCATAGCGCGCGAGGGGCGGGACGCCACGGTGGTGGCCACCTCCTACACGGTGCGCATGGCCCTGGAAGCCGCCCAGGCGCTGGCCGGGGAGGGGATCCAGATCGAGGTGATCGATCCCCGCACCCTGGTGCCGCTGGACGAACAGGCCATCCTGGCCTCGGTGCGCAAGACCGGCCGCCTGATCGTGGTGCACGAAGCCTGGCGCAGGGCCGGCGCGGGGGCGGAGATCGCCGCCATCGTGGCTGAGAAGGGCTTCTCCAGCCTGAAGGCGCCCATCGCCCGGGTGGCGGCGGAGGACGTGCCGATCCCCTTCAGCCCCGTGCTGGAGCAGTTCGTGCTGCCCAATGCGCAGAAGATCATCCTGGCCGTTCGAAAGGCGGTGAAACAATGAAGGCGATCCGTGTCGGCTTGATCGGGCACAAGTTCATGGGCAGGGCGCACACCCACGCCTATACCGACCTGCCGCTGTTCTTCGACCCGGGCGTGGAGGTGGTCAAGCAGGTGCTCTGCTCCAACGAGCCCGGGGTGGAGGCCGCGGCCCGGCGCTGGGGCTGGGAGAACTGGACCCTGGACTGGAAGAAGGTGGTGGCCGACCCCGAGGTGGATCTGGTGGACATCGCCGCCCCCAGCGCCATCCACGCGGAGGTGGCGATCGCCGCGGCCAGGGCCGGCAAGCACGTGTTCTGCGAAAAGCCCCTGGCCCTGAACCTGGCGGACGCGGAGAAGATGGTGGAGGAGGCCAAAAAGGCCGGCGTGGTCACCATGATCGGCTTCAACTACCGCAGGGTGCCCGCCCTGGCCCTGGCCCGGCAGCTGATCCAGGAAGGGGAAATCGGCGACATCTTCCACTTCCGGGGTTGCTACCAGCAGGGCTGGCTGGTGGACCCGGGCTTTCCCCTGGCCTGGCGCCTGCGCAAGGCCGCCGCCGGCTACGGCTCGCACGGGGACCTGGGGGCCCACGTGGTCGACCTGGCCCGCTTCCTGGTGGGCGAGCTCCAGGAGGTCTGCTGCTTCCAGGAAACCTTCATCCGACAGCGTCCCAAGCCGGAGTTCGAGGACGGCCTGGTGGCCAAAGCCGGCAAGGAGATGGGCGAGGTGGACGTGGACGACGCCTCGGCCTTCCTGGCCCGCTTCCGGGGCCGCAAGACCATGGGCTACTTCGAGGTGACCCGCTACGGCAACGGGCACCGCAACCAGAACCGCATCGAAATCAACGGCAGCAAGGGCTCCCTGATCTTCGACATGGAGAAGATGAACGAGCTGGAAGTGTACCTGGGCTCGGATCCGGCCAACCTCCAGGGCTTCCGCCGGGTGCAGGTAGGTGAGGGAGTGCATCCCTACATGGCCAACTGGTTCCCGGCCGGGCACATCATCGGCTACGGGGACACCTTCGTGAACCAGGCCTTCGACCTGATCACGGCCATCAAGGAGGGCAAGGCGGCCAGTCCGGATTTCCTGGACGGGCTGAAGTGCCAGCAGGTCCTGGAGGCCGCCGACCGCTCGGCCCACAGCCGGCAGTGGGAAACGGTGCCGGCCAAGTGAGCACATGAGCATGCGGAACATCCTGATGCCGCGGCTGGGGCTGACCATGGAGGAGGCGGTCCTGGTGCGGTGGCTGAAGGCGGAAGGGGAGAGTTTCCGCGAAGGGGAGCCGGTGGCCGAGGTGTTGACCGACAAGGTGACCACCGCGGTGGAAGCCACTTTCTCCGGCCGCCTCCTGCGGGTGCTGGTTCCGCCGGAGACGACCGTCAAGGTGCTGACCCCGATTGCCGAGGCCGAGGAAACGGAAGAATAGGATGGAAGAGTAGAATGGAAAATCTGCGCGACGTGTTCATGAACGAGCTGATCGCCTACGCCGCCACGGAAAAGCGAATCGTCGTGCTGGACCCGGACGTCGGGGAGGCCACGCGCACCTGGAACTTCGGCGAGCGCTACCCGGACCGCTTCTACGAGTTCGGCATCGCCGAGCAGAATACCTTCGGCGTGGCCTCGGGGCTGGCTTCCACGGGCTGCATCGTGTTCGCCTCCACCTTCGCGGTGTTCGCCTCGCTGCGCGCCGCGGAGATGATCCGCACTTCGATCTGCTACCCCAAGCGCAACGTGAAGGTGATCGGGGGCTATGCCGGTATCAGCAACGGCAAGGATGGGGCGACGCACCAGTCCCTGGAGGACATCGCCATCATGCGCAGCTTCGCCAACCTGGTGGTCCTGGCCGTGTCGGACCCGGTGATCGCGCGCAAGGTGGTGGCCTTGGTGAGCGAATACACGGGGCCGGTGTACATCCGCATGGAATACGAACCCCTGCCCGCCGTGCATCCGGAGTCGCTGAAGTTCCAGATCGGCAAGGGCTATGTGGTCCGGAAGGGCAGGGACCTGACCATCGCCTCCTACGGCACCGCGCTGCACCGGGCCCTGGCGGGTGCGGCGACGCTCAAAGCCGAAGGCATCGAGGCGGAGGTGCTGGATTTCCCCACCCTGAAGCCGTTCGACAAGGCGACGCTGCTGGAGTCCGTGGCCAGGACCGGGGCCCTGGTCACCCTGGAGGACCACAACCTGATAGGAGGCCTGAAGTCGATCGCCGGCGAATGCCTGCTGGAAGCCGGGATGGCGACCAGGTACCTAGGCCTGGGGATCGCGGATATCTACACGGAATCCGGCAAGACCGAGGAGCTGCGCAGCCTGTACGGGATCGACGCCGCCGCGGTGGCCGGGGCGGCGCGCGAGCTGGTGAAAGGCGGCAAATGAACATCAACGCGAATGAGTACGTCACCTCCCTGCAGCGCAAGGCCTGCGAGCTGCGCCTGGAGGTGGTGGATATGATCTCCAACAGCGACATCCGCAGCGGGCATTTCGGCGGGTCCCTGTCGGCGGCGGAAATCGTGACGGCGCTGTACTGGCACGTCATGCGGGTGGACCCGGGCAATCCTGCCTGGGAGGGCAGGGACCGGCTGGTTCTTTCCAAGGGTCACGCGGTACCGGTGGTGTACGCCGCCCTGGCCCACAAAGGCTACTTCGACCGCAAGATCCTGCGCTCCTACCGGGAGAAGGGCAGCATCCTGCAAGGCCATCCGGACTGCCTGAAAACCCCCGGGCTGGACACCTCCAGCGGTTCACTAGGACAGGGGCTCTCCCTGGCCCTGGGCATGGCCCTGGGCGCCCGCCAGTCGGGCCTGGACTATCAAGTCTACGCCCTGCTCTCCGACGGGGAAACCCAGGAAGGGATGGTCTGGGAGGCGGCCATGGCCGCCAGCCACCACAAGGTGAGCAACCTGACCGTGGTGGTGGACAACAACGGCCTGCAGGTGGACGGGCCCGTGCAGGAGATCATGAACATCGAGCCCCTGGAGGACAAGTTCCGGGCCTTCGGCTGGAACTGCCTCACGGTGGACGGCCACGACATTTCCTCGCTGCTGGCGGCTTTCGAGGTGCGTAAGAGCCGGCGCGACCGCCCCTTTGCCATCATCGCCAAGACCGTCAAGGGCAAGGGAGTGAGCTTCATGGAGAACGACATCAAGTGGCACTGCTGCGGCATCGACGAGGAGCTCTGCGGCAAGGCCATGGCGCAACTGGAGAAGATAAGGAGGAGTGCATGATCAACGGCGAAGTCGTCCATCCGGAAATCCTGAAAGTATTGGCCAACTCGGGTCACGGCAACCAGATCGTGATCGCCGACGGGCATTTCCCCTTCAGCTCGAAGGGTCCCGCCAGCGCCACCCGGGTGTACCTGAACTACGCCCCCGGCCTGATCAAGGTGCCCGACATCCTGGGGCCCCTGCTGAAGATGATCGACGTGGAGGCGGTCGCCGCCCCCGCGCCGGACGACGGCTCCGAGCCGGCCATCTGGCCCGAGTACCGCAAGCTCCTGCCCAAGCACCTGCAGATCAAGAAGCTGGGGCGCTTCGAGTTCTATGATATGGTGGACAGCCCGAACACGACGCTGCTCATCGCTTCGGGGGACACGCGCACCTACGCCTGCATCGTGCTTAGCTTTGGGGTGCGGAAGCTCTAAGGTGGAAGCATGAAGCCCTTCGCTTCCTATATCCCGACCCGCCTGTACTTCGGCGCGGGGGAAACCCAGCGCCTGGGGGCTGAGACGGCCCGCATCGGGAGAAAGGCCCTGCTGGTCAGCGGGCAGGGAAGCGCCAGGCGCAGCGGGTTGCTGGACAAGGCCGCGGGGCTCCTGAGCGGCGAGGGAGTGGAGGTGCTGGAGTCTCCCGGCGTGCAGCCCAACCCCCGGCTGGGTCCCTGCCTGGAGGCGGCGGAGCTGTGCCGGCAGCGGGGCATTGAGGTGATCGTGGCCGTCGGCGGAGGCAGCGTGCTGGACGCGGCCAAGACCATCGCCGCCGCCGCGTTGGACCAGGGGGACATCTGGGAGGTGTTCCTGGGCAGGCGGGCTGTCGCCCAGGCCCTCCCGCTGGTGACGCTGGTTACCCTGGCGGCCACCGGCTCGGAGCTAAACCCGCACTCGGTGATCCTCAACGAGAAGACCGGACAGAAGTTCTCCCTGCACAGCGAGCACGTGTACCCGCGGGTTTCCATCCTGGACCCCCAGCTCACCCTGGAGGTGCCGCGCCAGCCCACGGTGTACGGTGCCGTGGACATCATGGCCCACGCCCTGGAAGGCTACATTACCGCCGAGGGCTCCAGCTCCCTGTCCGACCGGACGGTGGAGGAGTTGTGCAAGGTCGTCATGCAGAGCACGGAGCGGGTGTTGGAGGAGCCAGGGGACCTGGAGGCCCGCAGCGAGCTGATGTGGTGCAGCACGATCGCCTGCAGCGGGTACGCCGGGGCCGGCTATGGCCCGCGCTTCTACGACGGCCACCAGATCGGGCACGAGCTCTCCGCCACCTACGACCTGGCCCACGGGGCCACCCTTTCGGGACTGCTGCCCGGCGTGATGTCCTTTCACCTGGGCAAGCACACCCCCAAGCTGGCCCAGTTCGCCCGGCGGGTATTCCACGTCCAGGGCTCCTGGATCGAGTCGGAGGAAGAGGTCGCCCGCAAGGGCATTGCCCTGTTCCGTTCGTGGTGCGCC
>MIBK01000218.1:0-1015 GCA_001829505.1 Spirochaetes bacterium RBG_16_67_19
CGACGGGCGGTTTCCAGGGACTGCTCCAGGATCCTGGCGCTTTCCTGGAGCACGATCAGGTTGTAGTAGGATTTCTTGACGTCCCGCTTCACCTGCGCCTCGGCCGTCCTGCGGTCGATCAGCCCGGCTTCGTATTCCAGGGAGGTGGAGCGGATGCCTTGCACCAGGGCCAGGGACAGGTCCAACTGGGCGCTGAACCCGGCGCTGAGGTTCCAGTGGTCGGCCGCCGCCGTGGGCGTCTCGTTCATCCGGGCCATGGCCCCGTTGAGGTCCATCCTGGGGATGAAGGAGTTCCAGACGTAGTCCCGGGAGCGTTTCTTCGCCTCCAGGTTCAGGTCCCGGGCCTGCAGGAGGAGGCTGGACTCCAGGGCGCGCCCGATGGCATCGGACAGGGACAGCCGGTATTCCTCCGCGAAGGCCGCCCCGGTGCAGGCCGCGAACAGCAACGCGCACAAAGGGCAATAGCGGGTCTCTTCATCGCCAAATGTAACACCCGGCGGGGGAGAGAATGCCCCTGGGCAGGAAACCTTCTTTTTCTTGCGCCCGACCACTGCCTGTCTTATGGGGTCTCGCGGCGATCTTCGTAGCCTGCCTGGGAGCTCAGGCCGTCCTCTGCTGGGCCCAGGAGCCGGAACCCCGGCCCGTCCTGGCGGTGCTGGATTTTATGGTGAGCGGGCTTTCCGCTGGGGAGGCGGAGCTGTTCGCGGACGTGCTCACTTCGCACCTCGTGCGCACCGGCGCCTACCGGGTCATCGACCGCGGCGAGCGGGACGCCATACTGCGGGAGATCGAGTTTTCCGTCAGAGCTGCCAGCTGCAGGCCGGCCGGATGCTGGCCGCTTCGCGGATCGTGGTGGGCGGCATTGGGGTGATGGGCAACCTGTTCCTGGTGTCCCTGCGCTTGCTGAACGTGGAAACCGGGGAGGCCGAAGTGGGGCTTTCCGAGAAGTACCCCTCCCTGGAGGCCCTGGCCGGGGACGGGGAGCGGCTGGCCGCGGCGCTGGCCGGGGGGAGCC
>MIBK01000218.1:1073-6511 GCA_001829505.1 Spirochaetes bacterium RBG_16_67_19
GATCTCCTCCGCCAAGGCCCAGGAACTCTCCGCCCGCCTGGCCCGCCTGCGGCGCCGCGTGCGGCCCGCGGAATACGAGGATTGGCTGAAGCGCAAGGGCTTCGCCGGCTACGAGGGCGACGCGGCCGTCGAGGAGAAGCTCGTGTTCCTGGAGGAGTACCTGGACCAGCGCAACACCCACGGGCATTCGCTCGAACTGGCGGCCACCTGCCTGCTGCCCGGCGTGTTCACCGAACTCGACGGCAGCTGGACGAACACCACCACCGTGAGCGCGCTATTCGGCGTCAGCCTCGGCTGGAGCTATCAGCTCAGCAACCGGCTGTCCGTAGGGGCCTACCTGGCCAACGCCTGGGGTGCGTCCAGCTACCTTCAGGATGACGGCATGGTCCAGCTCAGCAACGATTACGCCGGCGTGCTGGTCTGCGGCGGACCCACGGTTTGCCTCGGCAACAAGGTCGAGGGCTTCGCGGTGCTTTTCTCGACCGGTGCCGGGGGCATCGTCGGCGCTTCGGAGTTTGCCCTGCCCCTGCGCTCCGTCCTCTTTTTCCGGAATTTCTTTCTCGGATACACCGCCCAGATCGGATTGTTCACAGGCTGGATGCACCACCAGCTGGAGGCAGGCTACTCGATTTTCCTGGGCCGCCTGTCGAGCTGGCCGCCACGGCCATAGCCGTCCGGGCAGGCGCAATGAGCATGAAAAAAGGGGGCGGTTCGCCCCCCTTTGTGTTTCCGCGCGTCCTAGAACAGCCCCTGCACCTTCCCGGTCTTCACGTTCACGTCGATGTTGCGGAAGGCCGGATCGGAGGCCGTGCCGGGCAGCAGCTTGATGGCCCCGGCCACAGGCACCGCGAAGCCGGCGCCCTTGTACAATAGAATGTCGCGGATCGGCAGGGTCCAGCCCTTGGGCCGGCCCTTGATCGCCGGATCGTGCGAAAGGCTCAGGTGGGTCTTCACCATGCAGGTGCCCAGCTTGGACAATTCCGGATCCTTCTCGATGTTCTTGGCCTTGGCTTCAGCTTCCGGCGAGAAGGTGACCCCGTCAGCGCCGTAGACTTCCTTGGCGATGCGCTCCACCCGCTGCCGCAGAGGGAAGGCGTCCTCGTACAGGAACTTGAAGTGGTGCTTTTCTTCGCAGGCCTCCAGCACCGCCTCGGCCAGTTCCCGCGCTCCTTCGCCGCCCTTTTCCCAATGCTTGCTCAGCGCCACGCGGGCGCCGGCCGCCTCGGCCTGCTTGCGGATGAGGTCCACCTCCTCCTGGGTGTCCGTGTAGAAGTGGTTGATGCAGACCACCGGGGCGATGCCGCTCTTGCGCACCGTTTCGATGTGGGCCAGCAGGTTTCCCACCCCCTTCTCCACCAGCGAGGTGTTTTTTTCAGTGTAGGCCTTATCCAGCGGCTGGCCGGGGGCCACCTTGGGACCACCGCCGTGCATCTTCAGGGCCCGCACGGTGCAGACGATGACCGAGGCGTGGGGGATCAGTCCGCTGAAGCGGCACTTGAGGTTCCAGAACTTCTCGAAGCCGATGTCCGCCCCAAAGCCGCTCTCCGTGACGTGGTAGTCGGCCAGCTTCAGAGCCAGGCGGTCGGCGATGATCGAGGACTGGCCGATGGCGATGTTGGCGAAGGGCCCGGCGTGCACCAGCACCGGCTGGCCCTCCACGGTCTGGATCAGGTTGGGGTTGATGGCCTTGGCCATGATGGCGGTCATGGCCCCGGCCACTTCCAGGTCCGAGGTGGTCACCGGCTTGCCGGACTTGTCGTAGGCCACCACCATCCGCCCCATGCGCTCGCGCATGTCCGCCAGGTCCCGGGCCAGGGCCAGGATGGCCATGATCTCGGAGCTGACCGTGATCTGGAAGCCGCTCTTCATCATGAAGCCGTCCATCTTCCCGCCGATGCCGATGATGATCTCGCGCAGGGCCTGGGCGCAAAAGTCGATGCACCAGCCCATGGCGGCGTTGCGCGGGTCGATGTCCAGGCGCTTGAGCTTCTTCTCCATCAGCTCCTGGTCGTCGTAGTTCGCCTCATGTTGCAGGCGGCTGGTCAGGGCCACCATGGCCAGGTTGTGGGCATTGGTGATGGCGTCGATATCGCCGGTCAACCCCAGGCTGAACTCGGTCAGGGGGATGCATTGGGCCAGGCCCCCACCGGCGGCCGAGCCCTTGATGTTGAAGGTGGGACCCCCGGAAGGCTGGCGGATGGCGCCCATGACCTTCTTGCCCAGCTTGCCCAGGCCTTCCACCAGGCCCATGGAGGTGGTGGTCTTGCCCTCGCCCAGGGGGGTGGGGGTGATGGCGGTCACTTCGATGTACTTGCCGTCCTGGCGGTTTTTCAGCCGGTTGAGGATGCTCATGTAGTCCAGCTTGGCCACGTGGTGCCCGTAGGGCAGGAGCTCCAGCTTTTCCAGCCCCAGCTCCTCCGCCTGCTGGTACACGGTTTTCATGTCCTTCTCGGCGGCTTCCGCGATTTCCCAATCCTTCATCTTGGTGGGATCCAACTTCTGCATGCGAACCTCCTGAGGTTCGACCAGAATAGGGTCAGTCTCGGCGCCTGTCAAGAAAGCAATTGCCGCGGGGGTGCGATTACCGTCCGGCCTTTCGTCGGCGGTAGCCCATGGGCGAGACGCCGTGGTAGCGGCGGAACACCTTGCTGAAGTAGCTCTGATCCGTGAAGCCGCACTCCAGGGCCACCTGGTTGATGTTCAGGGCGGTCTCGTCGAACAGGGTGCAGGCCTTCTCGATGCGGAACTTGTTCAACAAATCGGTGAAGGTGTAGCCGGTTTTCTGGTGGAAGATCTTGGAGAAATAGCCGTAGGACATGTTGCAGGCCCGCGCCACTTCGTCGCGGGTGAGGGGCTCGGCCAGGTTGTTCTTCATGAACTCCAGGGCCAGGGCGATGGAATCGGGGGGGGCGGGGGCCACCTGGATCAAGCTGGAGGAAATGAAGTCCTCCAGCCAGCCGGTCAGCCAGTGGGACAGCTCGGTGAAGTCCTTGATGTCGTTGAACTCCTTGAGATAGGAGCTGTTCACGCCCAGCAGCTCCCGCGGATTGGCTCCCTTGTCCACCGCCGTGCGGTACATCAGCACCACCATCTCCAGCACCAGGGTCTTGAGCACGTCCAGGTCCTCGCCGCCCAGGGCGTAGATGCGGATCAGGATACGGTTGATGATCGAGCGGGCCCGCTCCTTGTCCCCCTTGCGGATGGCCGCCAGCAGGGCGAACTCCTCCTGCAGATAGACCTCGCGGGGGTTCTGGTAGAGGTTGCGCTTGACCGAGTGGATGGCCTCCGCCTTGGTGGCGCTGGCCCGGCCCTGCTCGCGATTCAGGCGCATCAGGCTCTCGTTGCAGAGGTTGGTCTCGCAGGCCAGCTCCAGCAGGCTCCAGGCCGCCTGGGCGATCAGCGGGCCGGATTCCTCCGGGACCCGGTCGGGGTGCACCGCGGAGAACAGGCCGCCGGCCGCCTCGTTGTTCAGGCACAGCGGCACGCACCACACGTACAGCCCCTCGGAGTCCAGGGCGATGTTCGGCTCGCCCCAGCGCAGCGACTCCTGGATCATGCGGGCCGGATCCAGCTCGCGCTGCCGGGCCCGGTGCCAGGGATAGTACTCGCAGCGATTGACCGCCAGCCGGCCGTCGTTCATCAGGGCCGCCCCGAAGTGGCGCTCCTTGTGGTAGCGGTCGGCCAGCCGCTGGAAGGATCCCAGGAGAGCTTCGCTGTTCCAGGTTTCCGCGGGCATGCTGGCTCGATAATACCCCTTTTTTTCGATTCATAAAACACCAAATTACCGGAAAAAGCGCTCGTTTTACAAAACAGGACCAACCGCATCCGGTATAGTGGTGCGCATAAGAATGCATTACGAAGGAGGAATTAGGTGGTTTCATTGAACGCGATTTCCGAAGCCCTGCAGAAAGGCAAGGCGGACGAGGTGAAAAAGTTGGTCACCCAGGCGCTGGAGGAGAAGATCGCTCCGAAGAAGGTGCTGGAGGAAGGGCTGATCGCCGGCATGGACATCATCGGCGGCCGGTTCAAGCGGAACGAGATCTACATCCCCGAGGTCCTGATCGCGGCGCGGGCCATGCACGCCGGCATGTCCATCCTCGAGCCGATCCTGGTCAAGGCGGGCATAAAGATGATCGGCAAGCTGGCCATCGGCACCGTGAAGGGCGACCTGCACGACATCGGCAAGAACCTGGTGGCCATGATGTACAAGGGCGCTGGTTTCGAGGTGCAGGACCTGGGCGTGGACGTTCCCGCGGATAAGTACGTGAAAGCCGCCGTCGACGGGGCGGACCTCGTCGGCCTTTCGGCCCTGCTCACCACCACCATGGTGGGCATGAAGGGCGTCATCGAGAGCCTGAAGGAGAAGGGGACCAAGACCAAGGTTATCATCGGCGGAGCCCCGGTCACCCAGAACTACGCGGACGAGATCGGCGCCGCTGGTTACGCCGCGGACGCGGCCAGCGCCGTGGAAATCGGCAAGAAGCTGCTGAGCAAGTAATCTCCCGGGTTTCCCATAGAGCTATCCAGGAGGCGGTGCCCGGCGCACCGCTTCTTTTTTTGTCGCTTCAAGGAACCCTCCAGGCCGCGGCTGCGACCAATGATTCAGCCAATCCCCAGGAGGTTCGAACGATGAGACGATGGATCGTAGCCGTGTTGCTGCTGGCCATGGCCGCCGCCGGGGCCTCCGGCCAGGCGGGAGAGGACCCGCAGGTCTGGAGGAAGCTGGGCCTGAGCGAGGAGCAGATCGACCAGGCCCAGGGGATCTTCGAGAGCACGCAGAAGAGCGTCCGCGAGGCCCGGGCCGAGATCGACGTTCTGAGGGCGGAGCTGCGTCGGCTCCTGCTGCGGGAACCGGTGGACATGGGGCAGGTGGAGCGGCAGCTGCGTGCCAGCCTGGAGTGGGAATACCGCCTGCGCCTGGCCCAGATCAGCCGGCAGGTGCAGCTGCGGCGGCTGCTCGGGGACCGGGACTACACCCGGCTCATGGAGGCGATCCGCGAGCGGCGCCGGGGGATCAGGGAAGGGGACGCCGAGGGAGACGGGTCTGGACGCAACGGGCCCCGACGTTGATTTCCAGCTGGTCCGCCGTTACCTGGCTGGCGGGGACCCCCAGGCCTTCGCCGGCCTGGTCCAGCGGCACCGGCCCATGATCCGGCGCCTTCTGGCCGGGCTGCTGCGGGGGGAGCGCGAGGAGCTGGAGGACGCGGAACAGGAGGTCCTCCTGTCCGTGTCCCGCAGCCTGCCCGGCTTCCGCTTCGAGTCCTCGCTGGCCACCTGGATCTACAGCCTGGCGCGGCGCCGGGCCCTGGACCTGCTGCGCCGAGGCTACCGCCGGCGGCAAGGTCTGGAGCGCCTGCGCCTGCTGCCCGCCGACCCTCCGGCCGATCCCCTGGAGCCGCTTCTGGCCGGGGAGCGCTCGGCGCGCCTGCTGCGCGCCT
>MIBK01000218.1:6596-6786 GCA_001829505.1 Spirochaetes bacterium RBG_16_67_19
CGGGCGCCGGTGGGCACCGTGAAGTCCCGCCTGCACCGGGCGCGGGCCCGCCTGGCCCGGGCCATGGAGGTTTGATGAGCAAGAACAAGAACACGGCCCGGCGGCCGGCCTGCCGTCGGGTGCGCCGCTGGCTGCAGGAGCGGCACGACCGGGAAGAGACGACGGCAGGGGGGGGGGTCGCAGCCTACGC
>MIBK01000218.1:6866-6945 GCA_001829505.1 Spirochaetes bacterium RBG_16_67_19
CTGCCTCCCTGGATGGCCTGTACGCGGCGCGACTGGCCGCCGGCCCCACGGGCCCCGCTCGGGATGCGCGGGCACAGCG
>MIBK01000218.1:6964-13618 GCA_001829505.1 Spirochaetes bacterium RBG_16_67_19
CGCTGTGCCATCGCCGCCGCTGCGGCGCTGCTGGCGATCGCGGCCGGCACCCAGGTGCCGCGCCTGGCCGCCGGGGCGCGCGTCGAGCGCCGGATCCGCCGGGAGGTGACCACATTGCTGGAGGCTGTGTATTCCCGGCCGCTGGCCCAGGGCGTGGAGACCGCCCTGGCCGGCGGGAGCCCGCTGGAGGATCTGGCCGAAGGGGACGGCCTGCAGGGCCTGGGGGAAGGGGAGGACTACCCCGCCCAGTAGCCATCTTGCGCCGCGGCGCGCTTCCCCTTACTGTGGGGCCATGAAGCGCCTTCTCCTGCTTTCCCTGGCCGCGGCTTTCGTGTTTTCCGGCTGTCTGGCGGACCTGCTGGGACGCGAGCGCAACGATTCCGCCCTGGCCGGGCGGGTCTTCCCGGAGGACGCCCCCCCGCTGGAGGAGCTGCCGGAAGGCTCCCTGGCCGTGGTGGAGCACGCCCCCACGGGCGAGGTGCCCTGGGAAAACCTGGAAGGCGGGGCGTGGGTGCTGTTCAACAAGCCGGTGGTGCCCCTGGCCCGCCTGCCGAAGCCGGCCGCCTCCTCGGACGCGATGCGCCTCCAGCCGGCGCTGCCCGGCGTGTTCCGCTGGTACGGCTCGCGCCTGCTGGCCTTCGAGCCGGAGGGCGCCCCGGCGCCGGCCACCGAGTATACGGTGCTGATCGACCCGCAGCTCAAGGCCCAGGACGGCTCCACGCTGGCGGGCCTGGACGCCTTCCGCTTCCGCACCCCGGCGCTCCGGCTCCTGTCGCTGGAGCCTTCCGGCACCGACGTGGAGCCGGAGAGCTGCCGCACCCTGGAGCTGACTTTCAACTATCCCGTGCAGCTGGACACCATCCGTCCCGCCCTGGAGGTCCAGGCCGCAGGCCGCGGGTACCCCTTTGAGCTGCGCCACCCCCGCGGGGAGGGACGTGGGCAGGAGCAGGGGGAGGAACAGCGGGTCCTGCTGCTGGACATGAAGCGGGAGCTGCCCTGGGACGCGGAGGTCACGGTGCGCCTGGCTGCCGGCGCCCGCCCCGGGCCGGAAGCCTACGGCACCTCCGAGGAGCAGTCCCTCGTTTTTCACACCCTGGAGCCCCTGCGGGTGGAGAACGCCGAGCTGTACGACTGGCTGGCTTCGGTGGAAGCGTCGCTCCAGTTCAATCATCCATTGGCGGAGGGAGCGCTGGACTTCGTGCGCGTGGAGCTGCCCGGCTATCGGGTAGAGGAAAACGCCGAGGTGACGGGCGCCTCCATCGCCCTGCGCAACCTGCCTGTGGCCTTCGAATCCACCTTCACGGTCACGGTGCGGGCCGGCCTGCGCGACCTGTACGGGCAGAGCCTGCCGGCCGACCGCAGCTTCACCCTCGAGGTGGGACCGGCCTCCAGCTACGTGAGCTACCGGGCTTCCGGGGACCTGCTGCTGGAGAAGGGCTTCCCGCCAGTGGCCGTGGTGGAGTTCCAGAACGCCCTGAGCGGCGCCTTCGCGGCCGGGCGCCTGGAGCATCCCTTCCAGCCCGTGCCGGACGTGCCGCTGGCCTCCTACGGCGAGCTGCCGCGCAACACGCGCGCTTTCCGGGCCGTGGATTTCGGCCCGTTCCTGAACGCCGGGGGCACGGGCAGCGCCTTCGCCCGCTGGCGCTTCAACGCGCGCTCCTGGTGGTCGGAGGAGATCGAGGCCCAGACCGCCGACCTGCGCCTGCAGGTCACCGACCTGGGGGTTTCCCTGCACGTGGCCCACAACCGCCTGCTGGCCTGGGTGGCCAGCCTGGCCACCGGCCAGCCGCTGGCCGGGGCGGAGGTGAGCCTGCGCTCCAAGAGGCAGACCACCGACAGCCGCGGGCTGGCCTCTTTCGCCCTCGAGGCCGGAGAGCTGGCGTCGCTGCTGGGCCCCCGCCGGGAAGACCTGGAGCTGGAGGTTCGCCTGGGCGAGGACCGCCTGGTGTACCGGCCGGCCGGCTCACCCTCCCATACCTGGAACCTGCGCTCCGCGCTGGAGGCCGCCCAGCCGGTGCCCGTGACCTGGCTGGCCTCGGACCGGGGCATCTACCGGCCGGGGGAAGGCCTGTCCTTCCTGGGCATCGACCGCGACCTGGTGCTGGGCCGCCTGGAGCCCCGCCGGGGCGACTGGAAAGTGGAGCTGTGGCAGGGCTGGTCCGGCGAAAACGTGGTGGCCCGCGCGGCCGGGAAGCTCTCCGCCACCGGCCGCTTCTGGGGCAGCCTGGAGCTGCCGGCCGGCCTGGAGCCGGACGACTACCTGCTGGTCTACCAGCGGGCCGGGAGCAGGCACCGCCAGGAGACGCCGGTGAAGATCGCCTTTTTCCGCCGGGTGGCCTTCGCCCTGGAGCTGGACCTGCCCGCCGGGCCCAAGTACATGGGCGACAGCCTGGAGGCCCGCTTCGCCGGAAAATACCTGGCGGGGGGCAACCTGAGCCGCGGGCGCTGGAGCTGGTGGTGGGCCCGCCGGGAGATTCCCTACCGCCCGCCGGACCCGGCCGGGCTGTATCAGGGCTTCCGCTTCGGCGCCCGCAGCGGCGGGGAGGAGTACTACGACCAGTACTACGGTGAGTCCTACGAGGGCTACTACGAGGACCTGGGCAGGGCCGAGGGCAGCCTGGGCGGGGACGGGACCGTGACGGCCAGGCAGAAGCTGGCCGAAGGCCGGCCCGGGCGGGTCTACCACTACGAGCTCAACGCCACGGTCCAGGACGTGGACCGCCAGGCCGTTTCCAAATCCGCGGGCCTGCCGGTGTTCACCTCGGAGCTGCTGATCGGGGCCCGCCTGTCCTCCGCGCGGGACAAGGCGGATGCGCTGTACTTCGCCACCGCCGGCATCCCCTTCTTCGCGGCTTTCACCGCCCTGGACCCGCTGGGGGCGGCGTATTCCGGAGCCAGGGAGCTCAAAGGGCGCCTGCTGCGGGAGAACTGGAAGATGGTCCGGGAGAAGGGGGTCGGCGGACGCCTGGACACCCGCTGGGAGCGGGAGGAAATCGAGGAGAAGAGCTTCACCATCGGCCTGCCCGGCCGGCGGGACGCGCAGGGCAGGCAACTGGCCTGGCAGGAGCTCAGCACCGCGGCGGTAGGGCTCTACTACCTGGAGCTTTCCGGAAGGGACCGGCAGGGGCGGGAGGCGCTGACCCGGCTGGAGTTCTATTCCACGGGCAGCGCCAACGTGCTGTGGCGGCGCTGGGACGAGAAGCGCATCGAGCTGGTGCCCGATCGCCCCGCCTACGCGCCGGGCGACAAGGCCCGCCTGCTGGTCAAGAGCCCGCTGGAGCGGGGGCGCTACCTGCTCACTGTGGAGCGCGAGGGCCTCCAGGAGGAGCGGGTCATCGAGCTTCAGGGCAGCACTGACACGGTGGAGGTGGAGATCCGCGATGAGCATGTGCCGGTGGTCTACGTCAGCCTCTCGGCCGTGAGCGGGCGCACCGCCCCGCCGCCGGATTCCCCCGACCTGCCCGACCTGGGCAAGCCGCGGGGCTGCTTCGGATTGCAGGCCCTGGCCGTGGATCCGGCCCCCCGGCGCATCGAGCTGGAGCTGGTCGCCGGCGCGGCCAGCTACCGGCCGGGGGAGGAGGCCGAGCTCACCATCCGGGCGCGCTGGCGGGGAAAGCCCCTGGCCGGCGCCGAGGTGGCGCTGGTGGCCGCGGACCGCGGGGTGCTGGATCTCATCGACTACCACCTCCCGGACCCGCTGGAGCTGTTCTATGAACCCGGGCTGTATCCGGACCGCGTGCATCACGCCGACACCCGGGACCTGCTGATGGACCCCGTGGTGTGGAAGGTGCGCGACCTGCCCGGAGGGGACAAAGAGGGAGAGGAGGCCGCCGCCGGAGCCGACTACCCGGTGCGCCGCGATTTCCGCGCCCTGGCCGCCTTCCAGCCGGCCCTGATCACGGGACCCGACGGAACCGTGACCGCCCGCTTCCGCCTGCCGGATTCGCTGACCACCTTCCGGACCACCGCCGTGGCGGTGTCCGAGGACCGTTTCGGCCGGGCGGAGGGGGAGCTGCGTGTGGCCAATCCGCTGAACGTGCGCGCTGCCCTGCCGCGCCTGCTGCGCGCCGGGGACGAGGCCACCGCCGGGGTGGTGGTCACGAATCTGCAGGACAAGGCGGTGGAGCTGGACGTGCGCGCCGAGAGCGACCTGCTGGAGATCCGCGACAAGCCGGAGAAGAAGCTCACCCTGCGGGCCGGGGAAACCCGGGAGCTGGCCTTCCGCTGGTCGGCCCCCCGGGCCGGGAAGGCCTCCCTGCGCTTCCGGGTGGAGAGCTCCGTGCTGCAGGAAACCGTGGAGGCCGCCCTCGAAGTGCAGCCCAGCTGGGTGCGGGAGGCGGTGACGATCGTGGGCATGACCGAGGACAGCGTGCGGGAAGGCCTGGCCGTGCCCGAGCGCTTCCTGGGCCTGCCGGAGGAAGGGCTGTCGCTCACCCTGGACTCCACGATCGCCTCCGGCCTGGTGGAGGCCATCCGCTTCCTGGAGCTGTACCCCTACGACTGCCTGGAGCAGCGCACCAGCAAGCTGTTCGCCTACGTGCTCTACGACTGGCTGGCGGACAACCGCAGCGCCGTGGAGCGGGAGTTGAATGCCCTGCCCGCCTACCAGACCGCGGACGGGGGCTTCACCTACTGGCAGGACCCGTCCCACCGGCGCTCCAGCTACTATGTGTCGGCGCGCACCGCGCACCTGCTGGCCTTGGCCGGCGAGCGCGGCATCCCCGCGCCCGCGGGGCTGGATTGGGAGGCCCTGCTCGGCTATCTGGAGAGCGGCTACGCGCTGGCCCAACCCGCGCTGAAGCCCTACGCGCTGTACGTGCTGGCCGTGTGCGGCCGGGAGGTGCGCGCGGAAGCCCTGCGTGCCGCGCGGCAGACCGAGAGCATGGGCCTGGGCGGGCGAGCCCTGCTGGCCCTGACCCTGGAGCGGGTGGGGGAGCGGGCCCCGGCCGAACGCCTGCTGGCCGGTCTGCGCAACCACCTGCGGGTGGGCACGCGCTCCGTCACCCTGGCCGGCCCGCTGGACTCCTGGTACTACTTCGGGGGGGATCTGCAGGCCAAGGCCCAGCTCCTGATGCTCTACCGGCGCCTGGCGCCGGAATCTCAGATCACCCAGGCGCTGGCCGACGACCTGCTGGCCGGGCAGCGCCGCGGGGCCTGGCTGGACACTTCCACCACCGGCTGGGTGCTGCAGGCTTTCGCCGAGTACCTGGCCGGCAGCGGAGAGAAGGACGCGGATTTCCAGGCCCGCGTGCGCCTGGGCTCGGTGGTGCTGGCCGAGCAGGCCTTCCGGGGGCTGTCGCGCGCGCCGGTTACCCGGCGCCTGGACGCGGAGGCCCTGCGGGACCTGGCCCGCAAAGAGGGCGGGACGGGGGGGAAGGTCCTGCCCCTGGAGATCGGCAAGCAGGGCCGCGGCCGCCTGTACTACACCGCCAGCCTGAGCTACGCCCTGGAGGCGGGGTCGCAGGAGGCCCGTGACGAGGGCATCGGGGTGGCGACGACCCTGGCGGACCAGGCCGGCAAGGAGGCGGACAGCCTGCGCCTCGGGCAGGTCTACCGGGTGAAAGCGGTGGTCTATTCCAGCCGCGACCGCGATTTCCTGGCCCTGCGCCTACCCATTCCCGCGGGGGCCGAAGTGATCGACGGCTCCCTGGCCACCTCCCAGCAACTTCCGCCCGAAGAGGAGGCGGAGGAAGGGGAGGGGGAGGCCGATGAGTACGAGGACTATTCCTCCCTGCCCGTCCAGCAGGTGTACGACGCGGAGGTGCGCTTCTTCTTCGACCGCTTCCCCCGCGGCCGCGAGACGGTTTCCTTCCTGGTGCGGGCCACCACGCCGGGTTCGTTCCACACCCCTCCGGCCACGGCCGAGTTGATGTATGAGCCCGAAGTGTTCGGCCGGAGCGCCGGCAGGATTGTCCGGATCGCCCCGTAGGAGGCTGCGCCTCCGCGCGCTGGCCCTCCTCCTGTTTCCCCTCCTTTCGGCCGCGGCGCTGCGCCTGCCGTATGCCCCGCTGCAGGCGCACCGCGCCTCCCTGGCCGGCGCGCGGCTGACCGATCGCCACGGGCGCCTGCTGGCCGTCCTGCCCGGCGCGCGGGGTGCCTTCCTCTTGCGCCTGGGGCACGGCGAGCTCCCGCCGGAGGTCCAGCGGATTTTCGTGCGCCTGGAGGACCGGCGGTTCTTCCGCCACTGCGGCCTGGACCCCCTGGCGCTGGCCCGCGCCGCCCGGGACAACCTGCGCCGCGGCGGGGTGATCTCGGGCGCCTCCACGATCACCATGCAGCTGGCCCGTCTGCTGGCGCCACACCAGGGCGGCTGGCGGGGCAAGCTGCGCGAGTCCGTGACGGCACTGCGCCTGGAAGCCGTGCTGGACAAGCAGGAGATCCTGCGCCTCTACCTGAACCTCCTTCCCTTCGGGCTCAACACCGTGGGGGTGGGCGCCGCGGCCGTGACCTACTTCGACCGGCCCCTGCAGGAGCTGTCCCCCGCGCAGGTCCTGCTCCTGGCCACGCTGCCCCGCTCCCCGTCCCTGCTGGACCCCTTCCGCCATCCCGGCGCCCTGGGCGACGCCGCGGCGGCCCTGTCGCCGCGCGTGGGCATCCCCGCCGATCAGGTGCGCCAGGCCCTGACCACCTTGCGCCGCGGCCGGCCGGAGCGGC
>MIBK01000218.1:13823-14213 GCA_001829505.1 Spirochaetes bacterium RBG_16_67_19
CAACGCCGGCGGGGAGATCCTGGCCTACGCCGGCGCGCCGGGGCTGAAGCCCGCGGGTCCGCACGCCGACATCGACGCCGCGCGCGTGCGCAACCCCAGCGGCTCCACGCTCAAGCCCTTCCTGTACGCCCTGGCCCTGGAGCGGGGCTGGACCTGCGCTTCCCTCCTGCCCGACCTGTCCCTGAGCTTCGGCGCCCAGGAGAGCTACCGGCCGGAGAACTTCGACCGCCGCAGCCGCGGCCTGGTGCGCCTGCGCAGCGCCCTGGCCGGCTCCCTGAACGTGCCGGCGGTCTACCTGCTGTCCCGCCTGGGGCTGCCCGATTTCCTGCGGACTCTTTCCCAGTTGGGGCTGGACCCCGGGCCGGCCGGAAGCCTGGGCCTGGGGGCGGC
>MIBK01000218.1:14360-14480 GCA_001829505.1 Spirochaetes bacterium RBG_16_67_19
GCGGGTGTTCTCCCGGGAGAGCGCCTGGCTGATCGGTTCGGTGCTGTCCGACCCCTCGGCGCGGGCCACCGGTTTCGGCACGCACTCCCGGCTGAACGCCGCCTTTCCGGCGATGTTCAA
>MIBK01000218.1:14721-15479 GCA_001829505.1 Spirochaetes bacterium RBG_16_67_19
TGCACACTGACCGGCTTCCTGGCCTCCCCGGCCTGTCCATCCGGGCGGGAAGAGCTCTTCCGCCAGGGTACCTTGCCGCGGCGCACCTGCCCGGTGCACGGCGCAGGGCAGGGGCTGGAGGAGCTGGCCCTGGAGCTGTTCCTGGAGGGGGGCAGCGGGCCGCGGGTGCTGTACCCCAGGGACGGGGCGACCTTCTACCGGGACGGACTGGAGGCGCCGCAGGGGATCCCCGCCTGGATCGCCGCCCGCCGCGAGGAGATCCTGGAGGTGCGGCTCAACGGGGAAACCCGGGAGCTGAAGCACCCCTTCCGGCTGGAGCTGCCGGTGCGCCGGGGAAGCTACCTGCTGGAGGTCAGCGGGCAGGCCGGGCGGGACGCAGTTCACTACGAAATTCGCTAGAGCCGAATTGCCCTGGAAAGTCGATATTGAGGGTATATACTTTACGTTGTCAGGAGGGTACTCGATGAAAAAGATGCTATTGGCGGTCGCCCTGCTCGCCGCCCTGACCGGGGCTGCCTGGGCGCAGACGATCGATTTCGGCGCGCTGGAAACAAGCTTCCAGGGTTTTGCCGATGGAGTGGCCAACAGCCTGCCGATTTCCGCTTCCATCGGCCTGAACTGGTCGCACGCCTACATCGGGCAATTCCCCCACTTCGGGGTGGGAGTCACGGTGGGCGGCATGTTCCTTCCCTATGAAATCATAGAACCCATCATTGCCGAGCTGGGGGCGGGCACCACCGTCCCGCAGGAGCTGCAGA
>MIBK01000218.1:15562-15743 GCA_001829505.1 Spirochaetes bacterium RBG_16_67_19
CCGGAGGATGCCAAAGAGCTGTTCAGTTCGAACATCACGGCCGACTATTTCCTGATCGGCGGCGACGTGCGCCTGCCCGTGGTCAAGGGAAAGGGACTGATCCCCACTCTGTCCATCGGGGGCGGCTACACCTTCATCCGCGGCCGCATCGGGATCACGGACGTGAGCTCCGGGGAGACCA
>MIBK01000218.1:15979-16199 GCA_001829505.1 Spirochaetes bacterium RBG_16_67_19
GATCTAACCGACCTGCAGGATGCCTTCGCCTACTACGGCTACCCGGCGCCCACCGCCAGCGGCTTCGAGGTCGTCTCGGACGCCAACGGCTGGTCCTTCTGGGTGTTCGGCGGGACGGCCATCAACCTGTTCTTCGTGAAGATCGACCTGAGCGCCATGTACAACTTCCTGAACGGCGACTACGGCGGCTCGGTCAACGTGCGCGTGCAACTTTAAGAGG
>MIBK01000218.1:16319-23238 GCA_001829505.1 Spirochaetes bacterium RBG_16_67_19
CCAGCCGCCGGTCCAGGGTCCACAGGCGGGCCTCGGAAAGAAGGGAGGAAGCCAGCAGATGGGCGTCGATCCAGCCCAGGCCGAGACCGTGCTGCTGGTCCACCAGCGCCAAGGTCTCCCTGTGGTCGGCTTGCCGAACCTCGGGAAGGGCTTCCAGCAGGCGCAGCACCTCGTCCCGGTTGCGGAGGTTGCCGCAGGCCAGCTCCCCGATGACGAAGGGGTGCACCAGGACCTGCTCTGCCCGAAGAAGCGCCTGGAGCCGGGCATTGCCTTCCCGCAGGTGATCGACCCAGACGGAGGTATCCACCAGGATCAAGCAACCCGTCCTGGGCGTCTCCTGGGAATCGGATCCAGGCCGCGCTCCGTGCGCCCCAGTTGCGCCAGCCGGCGGGCGCTTTCCCTGGCGATCAGGGCCTGCAGCCCCAGGCGGACCAGGGCGGTTTTTTCCTTCAGCCCGGTCAGGCGGCCGGCTTCCTGCAGGAGGTCCTGGTCGATGTTCAGCGTAGTTCTCATATGCATCAAGATGCCTGTTTCGTGCAGATGAGTCAAGTAGCCGGCGGCGCGCCGCCGGCCTGAAAAGAATGGGGGGCCATGCCGATCATGTCGGTAGCGGGTGAAGTCACAGTGAGCCAGCAACCTCAAGCAAGCACGCCTCTGGAGGTCCTCTGGGCCAACAGCTCGGAGGTCCTGTTCCAGGCCGATGAGCAGGGACGCCTCCACGAGGTCAACCAGGCCTTCAGCGACCTGTTCGGCTGCCACCGGAAGCCGCCCGGGGGCGGGAGGTGGTGGATTTCTTCGAGCCCTCCTCCCGGGAGGAGCTCGGCCGCCGCCTGAAGGCGGCCTGCATTGGGACGGTCCCGCAGTCCATGTCCCTGCAGGCGGTGGACCGGGACGGCCGCCTGGTGGCGCTGGAGCTGCGGCTGGTGCCCCATCGCCGCGGCCGGCAGCCGTCCGTCTTCGGTTTGGCGGCCAATCCCGGCGCGACCGGCAACGCGGTGGAGGAGCTGGAGATCCTGCGCGACAGCTACACGACGCTGTCCGAGACCATGAGCGACCCGATCCTGCAGATCAACGAGAACTTCCGCATCCTGTTCGCCAACACCGCCGTGCAGAACGTGTTCGGCTACCCGCGGGAGGAGCTGGTGGGCAAGGACCTGTCCATGCTCTTCCCGCCCTCCGTGTACGAGCGCTACAGCGGCCTGCTGCGGAAGTACTTCATCGTCGACGTGGCCGACCGCAAGGCCTCCCGCCTGGAGCACTCGCTGGAAATGCTGGGGCAGAACAAGAACCGCGAGGTGGTGCCGCTGGAGCTCACCTTCGGCAACTCCAAGAGCCATCGCGGGGAGAGGGTGCTCACCTGCATCGTGCGCGACATCACCCAGCGCAAGATGGCCGAGCGGCGGCTGCGCTTCCTGGCCTACCACGACAAGCTCACCGAGCTGGGCAACCGCGACCTGTTCTACGTCACCCTGGGCCAGTTCCTGCAGAGCGTGAAACGCTACCACGACTCCCAGGGCGCCCTGCTGTTCCTGGACCTGGACGGCTTCAAGAAGGTCAACGACACCCTGGGGCATGCCATCGGCGACCGGGTGCTCTGCGAGTGCGCCCGGCGGCTTTCCAGCTGCCTGCGGGAGAGCGACCAGGTGTACCGCTTCGGCTCCGAGCTGGAGCCCGGCACGGCGCCCCAGGAGGACCTGTTCCGCTTCGGCGGGGACGAGTTCGTAATCCTGCTCACCCGCCTGGCCCGGCCCACCGACGCGGCCGTGGTCTCGCAGAAGATCATCGAGGCCATCCGGCGGCCGTTCCACCTGCCGGGGGTGGAGGACTCCAGCAAGGTCGCGGTGGGGGTGAGCATCGGCATCGCCCTCATCCCCGAGGACGGCACCGATCCCATGTCCCTGATCCGCAGCGCCGACGTGGCCATGTACAAGGCCAAGGAGCAGCACAACCGCTACGTGTATTTCACCGCCGAGTTGAACGAGAAGGCCCGCGAGCGGGTGACCCTGGAGTCCGGGCTGCGCGGGGCCCTGGACAAGCGGCAGCTGGACCTGTACTACCAGCCGATTGTGAACGGCTTCGGGCACATCGAAGGGGCGGAGGCCCTCCTGCGCTGGCGCAACTCCAGCGGGGAGCAGGTGCCCCCCTCGCACTTCATCCCCGTGGCAGAGGATACCGGTCTGATCCTGCCGATCGGCGACTGGGTGCTGGAACGGGCCTGCCGAGACCTGCGCTCCTGGAACGAGAACGGCCACGCCGAGCTGTACATCTCGGTGAACCTCTCCTCCCGGCAGATGGTGCGGGAAGACATGGTGCACCGCCTGCTGGAGGTGATCCGCGACACGGGAGTGAATCCGTCCAACCTGAAGATTGAGATCACCGAGACCAGCCTGATGCACGACCCGCAGGCGGCGCGCCGCCAGCTGGAGGAGATCAAGACCCGCCACCCCGGCATACGCATCGCCATCGACGATTTCGGCACGGGCTACTCCTCGCTGGCCTACCTGTCCGACTTCCCGGTCGACTTATTGAAGATCGACCGCCGCTTCGTGATCAACCTGGACAAGGGCCAGAACGCCCGCATCGTCAACAGCATCATCGCCCTGGCCCGCAACCTGAAAATGGACGTCGTGGCCGAAGGGGTGGAGACGGTCGACCAGTTCCGCTACCTGTCCGCGCAGGATTGCCGGACCTTCCAGGGCTTCTACTTCGCCAAGCCCATGAACTCCGTCGAGCTGAGCGGCCTGCTGGCCTCGAAAAAGTGATAGACGCCCGGACGGGACTTCGACATAATGGGGGCCGGGCAACCTCATGGGCAACATTGCCATACTGAGCACGGACGACCGCACCAACCAGGCCATCCTCCAGGCCTGCGCGGACTTCGGGGACGAGTTTGTGCCCGTGTACCTGCGGGACAAGAGCCTCATCGTCCAGTACCTGAACTACGAGCTGCCCGAGATCATCGTGGTGAACTGCTCGGACAAGTACATCAAGCTCAAGGCGATCCTGAAGGAGATCAAGGGCGATCCCTGGCTGTACTCGGGGGGCTTCGTGCTGCTGCACGAGGAGGAGAGCGAGCAGGAGCTGCTGAAGAGCTTCGCCGGGATCAACCTGCTGTCGATCATTCCCCTGGACAAGCTCGCGGATTACTTCCCCCGCCTGCTGCGCATCCTGACCCAGAACCGGGGCATCCTGGCCCAGCGTGACCTGCACTTCCTCCTGCAGGCCAACCTGTCCGGCTCCTTCCTGCTGGAGAACGACCCCTTCGACCTGATCACCTATTCCAACCTGCTGGCCAATTTCCTGTTCAACGCCAACCTGGTGGACATGGACGGCAAGGTCCGCTTCTACGTGGCCCTCATGGAGCTGCTGATCAACGCCATCGAGCACGGCAACTGCCGGATCAGCTACGAGGAGAAGAGCGCCTGGCTGGACCAGGGCAAGGACATCCTGGACCTGATCCGGGAGAAGAACAAGGACCCGGCCATCGCCAGCCGCAAGGTCTACCTGAGCTACCGCATCGGGCCCAACAAGTCCAGCTTCCTCATCCGCGACGAGGGCGACGGTTTCGACTGGAAGGCCCGCTGGGCGCGGCGGGGGGAGGACGGGCTGGAGGAGCTGCACGGACGGGGCATCGCCATGGCCGAGCTGTACCTCTCCTCCCTCGCCTACAACGAGAAGGGCAACGAGGTCACCCTGGAGCTGCGGCACGCCGGCAGCGAGGGCAAGGTGGTGCCCAAGGTGTTCACCGACCAGGAAGAGGTGGTGATCCAGGACGGGGAGATCGTCTTCACCCAGGGGGAGAAGTCCAACCACCTGTTCTACATCGTGTCGGGGCAGTTCGAGATCATCGCCAACGGCAAGTGCGTCTCGGTGCTCACCCCCCAGGACATCTTCCTGGGGGAGATGTCCTTCCTGCTCAACAACCGCCGCTCCGCCACCGTGCGGGCCAAGGGCCGGGGCGTCCTGATCAAGATCACCAAGGAGGCCTTCATCAACGCGATCAAGGAGCGCCCCCACTACGGCATCTTCCTGGCCCGCCTGCTTTCGCAGCGCCTGGTGAAGCTGCACAAGGCCATCACCGCCTGAGGCTCCATGGGCGTGGAGGTCCTGCCGGTAGCCGGCCCGCGCAGCGCGGAGGCCAGGGCCTTCCTGGAGCTGCCTTATACCCTCTACGCCTCCTGCCCGCAGTGGGTACCCCCCCTGCGCGGCCAGGTGCGCGAGCTTCTGGAGCGCCGGCACCCGTTCTTCGAGCATTCCCCGGGACAGTTTTTCCTCGCCCGGCGGGGGGCGACCGCAGTGGGACGTGTTCTGGCCCTGGAGAACACCCGGTACAATGCGCGCCATGACCGGCGTTTCGGCTGGTTCTACCTTTTCGAGTGCGAGCAGGACCCCGAAACCTCCAGAGCCCTGCTGGCGGAGGTGGAGCGCTGGGCCCGTGGACGCGGCTTGAGCTCCGTAGCCGGGCCCGGGGGCATGGGGGCGGGAGCGGGCGTCGGGGTCCTGGTGGACGGATTCGAGCACCGCGCGGCCATGACCATGATGGGCTGGAATCCCCCCTACTATGCCGGCCTGCTGGAGCAGGCCGGCTACACGCCCTTCAAGCACTACTACTCGGCACGCCTCGCGCGGGACATCTTCCGCCTGCCGGAGCGGGTGCGCAGCGTGGCGGAAAAGGTGCTGGCCCGCGGGCGCTTCCAACTGTTGGAGTTCCGGCGCAAGCGCGAGCTGCTGGCCCTGGCCCCGCGCCTGGGCCAGATCTACAACGCGGCCATCGCGGCCAGCCACCCGGACTCCTATCCGTACAGCGAAGGAGAGTTGAGTCAGGTGATCCGGCAGTTCGCACAGGTGGCCGAGCCCGGGCTGATCAAGGTGATCGCCTACGATGGGCAGCCCGCGGGCTTCGTATTCGGCTTTCCGGACCTGTCCGCCGCATTGCAGCGCGCCCGCGGGCGCCTGCGGCCCTGGAACCTCCTGGACCTGGCCGCCGAGTACCGCCGCACCGACTCGCTGATCATCAATGGCGCCGGCATCCTGCCGGAGTACCAGCGCCTGGGGGGCAACGCGCTGCTGTACCATACGCTGGAGCGCACCGCCAACACCGGGCGCTTCCGGCAGGCGGAGATGACCCAGATCGCCGACACCACCTCCCTGATGCTGTCGGACATGAAGACCCTGGGCGGCACGGTGTACAAGACCCATCGGGTCTACAAGCGTGACCTCTGACACTGGCGGGCTTTCCCGGGAGCGAGTATCATAAAGGCAGGAGGCCGACATGGCGGAAGAGGGCGACAAGAAGAACGAGTTTCGCGTGAGCGGCGAGGACCTGCTGCGGAAGGTCAAGGACCTGATCCGCGAGGGCAACATTCGTCGAATAATCATCAAGGACGAGCAGGGCAAGACCTACCTGGAGATCCCCCTGACCTTCGGGGTGGTGGGCGTGGTCCTGGCCCCCGTATTGGCGGCGATCGGCGCGCTGGCGGCCATGGCCGGCAACTTCACCATCCAGATCGTCAAGCGCGACGAGAAGGGCGGCGAGTGAGCGCGCCGGAGCCGGAATCCTTCGAGGTCTCCACGGTGCTGCCGGCCGAGCCCGAGCAGGTGTATCGGGCCTGGCTGGACAGCGCCGGGCACACGGCCTTCACCGGCGGCCAGGCCGAGGTGGAGGCGCGGGTGGGCGGGCGGTTCACCGCCTGGGACGGCTACATCGAGGGGCGGACCCTGGAGATGCAGCCCCCCGGCGCGCTCGCCAGCGGGCGACTGCGCATCCTGCAGAGCTGGCGCACCACGGAGTTTCCCGAAGGCAGCCCGGACTCCCGCCTGGAGGTGCTTCTGGAGAAAGCCCGCGGCGGCACCCGGATCACCCTGAAGCACAGCGACATCCCGGCGGGCCAGGGCGCCGAGTACGCGCAGGGCTGGGCGGACCACTACTTCACTCCGATGATGCGCTACTTCTCCGGGAAGAAAGGCGCCTGAGCAGGCCCGCCGCCGGAGGAAGCGCCAGGGCGATCCCGAAGCTCGCATAAACCGGCGACATACGGGCCTGGCGGTCGCCGGCGCTGGCGGCAAAGACCATGGCGGCGACGGCCAGACCCCCGGCCGCCGTGGCCAGAAAATCCGACCACTCCGGCCGGCCGAAGCCCGCCCGGTCCAGCAGTTCCTTGGCGGCCCCCGCACCCAGCGCCGCGCCCAGGCCGACCCCCGAAACGCGCAGCGCATAGGCGGGGTCCGATAGCGTTGAATCCCGCCAGGCCGGCGCCGCCGCCGCCGAGGCCAGCAGGGCGCAGGAAGCGCCGAACAGGAAGTGCAGCGCCTTGTCCTCGGCCAGAGAGGATCGGCCGGGGGTTTGCGCGGCCGCCGGGGTGAGCGCCGCCAGCAGCAGTAATAGAAGAATCCGTCCGCCTCGGGGCATGCCCGCCAGTATAGCGCAAGCCGGCGCAAGGCCGGTAGGCTCCAACCGTAGCACCCTGACACGGCGCGACGCTCTTTTTTTTCTTCCTGGGTCAATTCGACACGCTCAATTTATGTCTGGGAAACTGGCACGGAATTTTGAGGTGTGTTATGGCACTGATTCACTGGCGGACCACTTCACGGTGGAGTGCGACCTTCCAGGCCTCGACCGGAAGGACATCGACCTCTCCATCGCCTCGGGCGTGCTGACCATCAAGGGGGAGAAGAAGGGGGAGAAGGTCAACGAGAAGGCCAAGGTCTACCGCAAGGGACTGAGCGGATTGTACGTCTCGCAAACTCAAATCGAGCTGCCGAAGAAGGAGGAGGCCAAGACCCGCTGCCGGACGGGAACATCCTGCTGCGGCTGGAGATGCCGGGGGTGTCCCGCGAGAACCTGGACATCGACATGGATGCCTCGGAGTTATGCATCACCGGGCGGAGAGCCGTGCCCCGCGGCGAGCAGCACGGCGGA
>MIBK01000218.1:23509-24703 GCA_001829505.1 Spirochaetes bacterium RBG_16_67_19
GGCGCATGGCCGCCACGATGCCCTCCTCGCTCACCGTGACCACCTCGGCCAGCAGGGCGCGCAGGATGGGGAAGGTGAGCCGGCCCAGGGAGGTGCGCAGCCCGTCGGCCACGGTGCGCGGATTCAGGGAGGGAACGATCTTTCCTTCCCGCAGGGAGCGTTGGGCGTCGTCGGCCCCAGCAGGCTCGACGGCCACCACACGGGTGGCCGGGGAAAGATAGCGGGCCGCCAGCGCCGTGCCGCTGGCCAGTCCCCCTCCGCCCACAGGAGCCAGCAGCAGGTCCAGGCCCCGCACCTCGGCCAGCAGCTCGCGGGCCGCGGTGGCCTGGCCGGCGATCACCCGCGGATTGTCATACGGGTGGATGAAGACGGCGCCGGTTTCCCGCACTACCTCCGCCAGGGTCCACTCCCTTTCCTCCTGGGTGGGGCGGCAGAAGAGGATGCGCCCGCCGTAGCCCTTCACCGCCTCGACCTTGACCTTGGGCGAGTTGTCCGGCATCACGATGTGGGCCGGTATGCCCCGCAGGCGCGCGGCCAGGGCCAGGGCCTGGGCGTGGTTGCCCGAGGAGTGGGTGGCCGCCCCGGGCCCGGCCTCCGCGTGGCTCAGGCTGAACACCGCGTTGGCGGCCCCCCGGAACTTGAAGGCTCCCACCTTCTGGAAGTTTTCGCACTTGAAAAACAGTTGCGCGCCGGTGCGCTCGTTCAAGGCGGAGCTGGTGAGCACGGGGGTGAGGTGGGCGTAGGGCCGGATACGCGCGGCAGCCTGCTCGATGTCGGCCAAAGTCGGGGCTTCCGGCGGGAGTTCGTTCATGTCGCCGGAGATTGTACCGCATCGGGCCTCACAGCGACAGCAGGCCGCGCTCGATGCCCAGGCGCAGGGCCTCGGTGCGGCTGCCGGCGCCCAGCTTGGCGTAAAGCGAGGAGACATGGTACTTGACCGTGTGCTCGCTCACGGAAAGCTCCCAGGCGATCTGCTTGTTGCCCAGGCCGCGGGCCAGCAGGGCCAGCACCTCCCGCTCGCGCGGGGTGAGGCGCGGCCCCTCGCCCGCCGGCCGGGAGGGGAACCAGCCGGGGGCCAGGGGGGGCCTGAGGACCACCAGTCCCCGGTGCACGGCGCGCACCGCGGCGGCCAGCTGCTCCTGGCCCGCCCCCGGTCCCAGCAGGGCCCAGGCCGGCGGGCCGGCGGCGGCCAGG
>MIBK01000218.1:24769-26599 GCA_001829505.1 Spirochaetes bacterium RBG_16_67_19
TGCGGCCTCCGCGGCCGGCCCGCCCGCGGCCGTGCCGCCCCCCCGCAGGCCCCGGTCTTCGGCCAGGACCAGCACGTCGCAGGCCGGCCTGGAGCCCGCGCGCGCCGCGTCCAGGGAAACCACGCGCAGGTCCGGCTGGGACTCCAGCTGCGCCTGCAGCCCGGCCCGGACCCACTCGGCGGCGGCCAGCACGGCGACGCGGATCGCGGGCATGGGGCCTAGCGGGAACGGGGCCCGGCGGACCGCTCGCCCAGGGTCAGGGCGAGGCGCAGGGGCTTGCCTCCGCGCAGCAGCTCCACCTCCGCTTTCTGTCCCGCTTCGCTGGCGTGCAGCAGCTCCAGCAGCTCCCGGTGGTCCCGCACCGCCTTCTTGTCCAGGCCGGCCAGCAGGTCCCCGATCAGCAGGCCGGCCTGGTCCGCGGGACTGCCCTCCTCGACGCCGACCAGCAGCAGGGCCGACTCCTGCTTGCGTCCCAGCGCCTCCTGCAGGCCCGCCGCCAACTCGACCGTCTGGCTGTTCACGCCCAGGTAGCCGCGCCGCACGCCGCCGGTCTTCAGCTTGGCCGTGATGCGCAGGGCCAGCGCGGCGGGCAGGGCCACGCCCGCCCCGTACTGCGAGCGGTGCGTATTCACCCCCAGCCAGCGGCCGTCGGGGGCGACCAGCGGGCCTCCCGAGAAGCCGGGGTAGCGCGGCCCGTCGTTGGCCAGATAGCGCTCCAGCATCCCGCCCCAGCGCGTGCGCAGCGGGCCGCCGCGGGCGGTGATGATCCCCAGGCTGGCCTCGATGCCCTCCTCGGTCGGGCGCGCCAGGCTGAGCACCAGCTCGCCCACCTCCGGCTCGGCCTCCGCCGCCCGGCCCGTCACCTCCAGGGTCCCGTCCACGGCCAGCAGGGCCAGGTCGCTTCCCGGGTCCCGCCCCAGCACGCGCGCCGGGAGGCGGCGGCCGTCAGGCAGCCCGACCGCAATGTCCTCCTCCCGCTCCACCACGTGGTCGGCGGTCAGCACCGCCTTGGCCTCCAAAGCGATCCCGCTGGCCGGGTAGCCTCCCCGGGCGTCGACCTGCAGCGTGTAGGCTCCGGCCTGGCGCACCGCCTCGGCCAGCTCTTTTGAGAATTCCTGCATCCTTGACATATCAACCTCCTCGATCGTATGTGCAGGTAGAAGGTAGCCATGAGGCCCGAGGCAGACACCTGGCCGTTTGGCCGGGATCGCCCTGGCCGTTCGCGCAGGCCGCCGGCGCGGGACGCCAGGCCGGCCCCATAGACCGGCTAGGCCGACGGAGCCGGCTAGGCCGGACCTATAGACCGGCTAGGGGTATGCAGCGGGCCTGCGTATGAGTAAGTTACTCATGATCGAAGGGGAGGTCATGCAGCACAGCCTGGACATACCGGTGGTACTGCCCGCGGGCAACGACTGCGGGCGATGCCGCGATCGCCTGAAGGAAGGGTTGGGGCGCCTGGCCGGCGTGCAGGGCATTGCCCTGGCTCCGGGCGGGGGGAGCCTGGCGGTGCGTTACGATCCCGCCCTGATCTCCGCGCCCCGGCTGCAGGAGGAGGCCCGGCGCATCGCCGGCAGGCTGGGGGAGAGCTATGCCCACCGGGTGTTGGAAGTGCGGGGCCTGGACTGCGCCGACTGCGCCGTTACCGTGGAGAAGATGCTCAGCCGGCGCCCGGGCGTGCTTTGGGCCGCGGTGAACGTGGCCGCGGGCAGCCTGGAGGTGGAGTACGACCCGGGCAGGCTGACCCCGGAAGAGCTGGCCGCCGAGCTGCGGAAGCTTGGGTACGCTTCCAGCGCGGAGGCGGAGCACCGGCACAGCACGGTGTTCTACATT
>MIBK01000218.1:26833-28988 GCA_001829505.1 Spirochaetes bacterium RBG_16_67_19
ACCGCGGCCTCGGGGCTGCTGACCCTGCTGGGCTTCGCGCTGGCCCTGGCCGGCCTGCCGCGCGCCGTGAGCTGGCCCCTGTACGGGGCCGCCATCCTTTCCGGAGGCTGGCTGATGGCGCGCAAGGCCTGGTTCGCCGTGCGCAGCCGCTCCCTGGACATCAACGTGCTGATGACCCTGGCCGTGGTCGGAGCCCTGGCCATCGGCGACTGGCTGGAGGGGGCCACGGTCATCGTCTTGTTCGCCCTGGCCAACCTGCTGGAGTCGCTTTCCATGGAACGGGCCCGGCGCTCCATCAAGGCGCTGATGGACCTCAAGCCCCTCACCGCGCGCGTGCGCCGCGACGGGGTGGAGCGCGAGCTGCCCGTGAGCGAGGTCGAGGTCGGCGAGGTGGTTTCCGTGCGGCCGGGAGAGCGCATCCCCCTGGACGGGACCGTGACCGAGGGGGCTTCCGCCGTGGACCAGTCCTCGATCACCGGGGAGTCCATGCCCGTGGACAAGGACGTGGGAGACGGGTTGTACGGGGGGACCATCAACGGCCAGGGCTATCTGGAGCTGCGCGTAAGCCGGCCTGCCGCCGACACCGCGCTGGCCCGCATCATCCACGGCGTGGAGGAAGCCCAGTCGCGCAAGGCTCCCTCCCAGAGTTTCGTGGACCGCTTCGCCCGCGTCTATACCCCGGCCGTGGTCCTGGCCGCCATATTGCTGGCCGTCCTGCCGCCGTTGGTCCTGGGCCAGGCCTGGGGAGTCTGGTTCTACCGCGCCCTGGTGCTGCTGGTGGTGGCCTGCCCCTGCGCCCTGGTGATCTCCACGCCGGTGACCATCGTCAGCGGCCTGGCCCGGGCCACCCGGGAAGGGATTCTGATGAAGGGCGGAGTCAGCCTGGAGAATCTCGCCGCCATCCCGGTCTTTGCCTTCGACAAGACCGGCACCCTGACCGAGGGCCGCCCGCGCGTAAGCGGCGTGCACCCCCTTGGCGGCGCGCAGGGGGCCGGTGACGCGGAGGATCAGACCGCGGAGACCGAGGTGCTGATGGCGGCCGCGGCCGTGGAGGCCCGCTCGGAACATCCCCTGGCCGGGGCCATCCTGGCCCATGCCCGGGAGAGGGGGCTGACGCCGCCGGAGGCCGGGGAATTCCAGTCCCTGCCCGGCCGCGGCGCCTCCGCCGTGCTGGACGGCCGCAGGCTGTTCGTGGGCAACCACCGCCTGTTCGAGGAGATGGGCTGGTGCGCTCCGCCGGTCGAGGCGCTCCTGGAGCGCCTGGAGTCGGAGGGGCAGACCGCGGTGCTCGTGGGGCGGGATGGGCAGGTACTGGGGGCGGTGTCCGTGGCCGACAGGCCCCGGCGGGACGCCCGCCGGGCCCTGGCCGAGCTGAAGCGGGCCGGGGTACGGCACACCCTGATGCTGACCGGGGACAACCGGGCCACCGCCCGCGCCGTGGCCGCGGAGCTGGGGGTGGACGAGGTGCGGGCCGAGCTGCTGCCTCAGGACAAGGTCGAGGCGGTCCGCGAGCTGGCCGCCAGGCACGGCGGTGTGGCCATGGTCGGCGACGGGGTCAACGACGCCCCGGCCCTGGCCGCGGCCACCGTCGGCATCGCCATGGGGGCGGCGGGCGCGGACGCCGCCCTGGAGACCGCGGACGTGGCCCTGATGTCCGACGACCTCACCCGCCTGCCGACAGCCGTGCGCCTGAGCCGCCGGGTGGGCGGCATCGTGCGGCAGAACATCCTCTTCGCCCTGCTGGTCAAGGTGGTCTTCATTGCCCTGACTCCGCTGGGCCTCACCAGCCTGTGGATGGCCGTGGCGGCGGACATGGGCGCCAGCCTGCTGGTGATCTTCAACGGGCTACGCGCTTTGAGGCGCGCCCGATAGGGCGTACGATAGCGCTCGTGGCCGCCCTGCTCGCGGGAATCTTATGCCCGTTTTCAGGCCATGGGAAAAATTTTCCCAGGTGGAGAGCCCGAGCAGGCCAGCTGAGACGGCATCGACCCTTAAATACGGCAAATTCGACGAAAAAGGTCCCCCGAACGAGCCCGCCGGCCCCGTGCCGGGCCGTGGTTTGGCATGGGTCTTGCATTTACCCTCTGTAGAATGATTCTTCACAGGAGGATGATGATGAATCGCAAGACCATTTGGATCGCGCTCCTGGCGCTGG
>MIBK01000218.1:29027-29978 GCA_001829505.1 Spirochaetes bacterium RBG_16_67_19
AAGAGCAGAACTACGGGCGGGGCTTCTACGGGCCCGGTCCCGGCGGCTGGCACGGCCGCGGCGGGCCCCGCGGGATGATGGGTCCCTGGGCGCAGGGCGAGTACGGGCTGAAGTTCTCCGAGGACAAGCTCACCGTGACCGGCCCGGTGTACTTCCAGAACCGGATGCACGCGGAGCTCAAAGCCGACGGCAAGGACTACGAGCTGATGGTGCCGCGCTTCTACCTGAACGAGCTGGAGCTCAAGGAAGGCCAGCAGGTGACCGTGGAAGGCTACGTGGCCCAGGGCGACGAGGAGAGCTACCTGTGGGTGACCAAGGCCATCATCGACGGCAAAGAGTACAACCTATCGGAGGGTCGCGGCCGGGGCCGGGGCTACGGCATGATGGGCCCCCGCGGCTGGTGAGCCGGTCGTCCGGGCAAGCGTAATAAGGGAGTGAAGGCCGGCGTCCGTGGGACGCCGGCCTTTCCCACGCCCGGGGTTCCGGGTACTATTGCCGAAGGAGCATGAGCCATGCGGCCCCGCGAAGGTCTGTTGTTCTACGTCTTCCTGCTGGTCTTCTTCCTGAGCCTGGCGGCGCTGTCCGTTTTCCTGCTTTCCGGGGAGCGCAAGCGCGGCGCGCTGCTGGTCGAATACGAATCCGAGAAGCTGGCCACCGCGCTGCTGGACAACCTGCGGGAGAACCGGAGCCTGGACCTGCCGGAGCTCCGCGGGCGGGTGTTGGGCTTCGGAGTCTACACGGCCGGCGGGGAGGCGCTGCAGCGCTTCGGCACCGCGCCGGAGCTGCTCGAGGACCCGCAGTCGCCGGGGGTGCGCCCGCGGCGCAGCAGCCTGGTGCTGGTGCGCTTCCTGGGCCTGCCGCCCGGGATGATGGGCAGGATGTGGGGCGGGCCGCATCGGCGGGGCGAGGGTCCCGGCCAGGGTCCGGGCCGCGGCGCGCCGCAGATGATGG
>MIBK01000218.1:30014-30888 GCA_001829505.1 Spirochaetes bacterium RBG_16_67_19
TCCTGTTCCTGGAGCTGGCCGCCGGGCGCTACCTGGCCCGCCAGCGCGTGTTCCGGCTGGCCCAGGCCGTGGTGCCGCTGGCCCTGGCCGCGCTCGGGGCGCTGGTGGCGGCCCAGTACCGCCGCAACAGCGAGTACCGCCGGCGCCTTTCCGCGCAGACCGAGCTGGCCCGCCTGGGGGAGATCAGCCGCACGCTGTCCCACGAGATCAAGAACCCTCTTTCGGCCATCCGCCTGCAGACCGGCCTGCTCAAGAAGACCCTCCCGGAGGAGCGCCATGGGGACCTGCGCATCATCGAGGAGGAGATCCAGCGCCTGGCCCTGCTCACCGAGCGGGTTGGCGACTTTCTGCGTGACCCCCGCGGGGCGCCGCGGGAGCTGGACCTGGACCTGTTCCTGAGGGAGCTGGCGCTGCGCTACGACGGCCGGCTGCGTTACAGGTTGCAGGATGGGCCGGTGCGGGTGCGGGTGGATCCGCAGCGGCTGCGCTCCGTGATGGAGAACCTGATCAGCAATGCGCTGGAAAGCGGGGCGGGGGAGGTGGAGGTGAGCTGCGTTGCGCAGCGCCACCGGGCCGAGGTCAGCGTACTGGACCGCGGCGCGGGCATCCCGCCGGAGATCCGCTCCAAGGTGTTCGATCCCTTCTTCACCAGCAAGACCAAGGGCTCGGGCATCGGGCTGGCCGTGGCCCGCCGCTTCGTGGAGGCCGCCGGGGGGGAGCTGGAGCTGGAGGACCGGCCCGGCGGCGGCACGGTGGCCCGGGTCCTGCTGCCCAGGGAGGCCTCGTGAAGGTCCTGGTCGTCGACGACGAAAAGAACATCCGCGAATCCGTGGAGCGCTACCTGCGCCTGGAGGGCCTGGAGACGGCGGGCGCG
>MIBK01000218.1:30929-31165 GCA_001829505.1 Spirochaetes bacterium RBG_16_67_19
CTTCGCCGCGGCGATCGTGGACCTGCGCATGCCGGGACTGGACGGCCTGGGCCTGCTGGCCTGGCTGAAGGAGCAGGGGCTGCGCGTGCCGGTGATCATGATCTCCGCCTACGGCGAGATCCGCGACGCGGTGGAGGCCATGAAGCTGGGCGCCCGGGACTACGTGGTCAAGCCCTTCGACCCGGAGGAGCTGGTGGTGCGCCTCAAGCGCGTCCTGGAAAGCCGCCGCCTGGAGG
>MIBK01000218.1:31324-32315 GCA_001829505.1 Spirochaetes bacterium RBG_16_67_19
CCGCCTGCTCCACTCCCTTTCGGGACGGGCCGACGGCCCCTTCGTGCCGGTGAACGTGGGCGGGATTCCCGAAACCCTGCTGGAGAGCGAGCTTTTCGGCTACGAGAAGGGGGCCTTCACCGGAGCCGACCGGCGCAAGCCGGGCATGTTCGAGCTGGCCTCCACGGGCACCCTGTTCCTGGACGAGATCGGCGACATGCCGCTGCCCCTGCAGGTCAAGCTCCTGCGGGTGCTGGCCGACCGCCGGGTCCAGCGCCTGGGCGGCACCCTGTCCATTCCCGTGGACGCCCGGGTGATCTCGGCCACCAACCGGGACCTGGACGCCCTGGTGGCGGCGGGGCGCTTCCGCGAGGACCTGTTCTACCGGCTGAACGTCATCCGTCTGTCCGTGCCGCCGCTGCGCGAGCGGTCCGGGGACCTGGCCCCCCTGGTGGGGCGGCTGATCCGCCGCCTGAACGCCCGCCTGGGCAAGAGCGTGCGCGGGGTGGACGCCCAGGCCCTGGAGGCGCTGCGGGGCTACGCCTTCCCCGGCAACGTGCGGGAGCTGGAGAACCTGCTGGAGCGGGCCATGATTTTCGCCGAATCCGACACGCTGGGCCCGTCGGACCTCACGCTGCCGGCCGGAGCCGTCAGAGCGGCCACCGCGGCCCGTTCGCTGGACAGTCTGGAGCGTGAGGCCATCGTGAACGCGCTGCGGCGCTGGGAAGGAAGCCGCACGCGCACCGCGGCCGAGCTGGGCATCAGCCGGCGGACGCTGCTGAACAAGATCAAGGAGTACGGGATCACGGCCTGAAAAAGTGGCCTACAGCTCCTTGCCGTACATCCGGTAGGTCTTGTAGATGCGCGCGCCCCAGTTCTCCATGGCGTTGCGCATCGGGAAGTTGTCCTCCAGGATCCAGGAGAACTCGCCGCGATCGAAGCCGGCCTTCCGGCCGCGGGTGTAGGTCTCGTAGTAGAACAGGGCGTCCAGGCCCAGGCCCTGGAACTTCTT
>MIBK01000218.1:32348-34307 GCA_001829505.1 Spirochaetes bacterium RBG_16_67_19
GCGCGTGCCACAGCACCTTGAACAGGCCGAAGGGGAACAGGCGCCCGCGGATGTGCCGCAGCGCGACGTTCAGGTCCGGCAGGGCGATCGAGAAGCCGGCGATCTCCCCGTCCACGAAGGCCAGCAGCACGACGTCCGCCACCACCGCCTTTTTCAGATCCTTGGCCGTGTGCTCCAGCTCCGCCTCGGTCCAGGGCACGAAGCCCCAGTTGCGGGTCCAGGCGTCGTTGTACACCGTCTTGAGCAGCTCGATCTCCTCGGTGAACAGCTTCTTCAGATTGATGGTCCGGACGTGACCTTGCGGCGCTTGCGCACCAGCTCGGCCACGCGCTGGATCTTCTCGGAGATGGGGGTTATGGATTCCATGTAGTAGGCGTACAGGTCCCGGGCCTTGGTGAAGCCCGCCGCCTCGCACAGCCGCAGGTAATACCGCGGGGTGTAGGGCATGTGCAGCACCGGCGGCTGGTCGAAGGCGTCGGTCAGCAGGCCCACCACGTCGTTGGTCGAGGGGTTGGTGGGCCCGATCACGCGCTCCATGCCCCGCTTCCGCAGCCAGTCCTCTGAGGCGGAGAAAAGCGCCCGCGCGGCCTCCTCGTCCTCGATGCACTCGAAAAAGCCGAAGAAGCCGGCCTTTTCCTGCTGGAACTCCACGTAGTTGTGGTCCACGATGGCGGAGATCCGGCCCACGATTTTCCCGTCCCGGCAGGCCAGGTAGTGCTCGAGCTCGCTGTGCTGGAAGAAGGGATTCTTGCGCGGGTCCAGCAGCAGTTTCTGGTCGCTTACCAGGGGAGCCACCCAGTTGGGATTCCCGCGGTACAGCCGCCAGGGGAACAGGATGAACTTGCGCAGCTCGCCAGCGGTGCGTACCGGCCGGATCTCGGTTGTGGGAGTCATGCCCTCCGTTATAAGGCCTGCGGCTATGGTTGTCAAATTCGGACCCTTCCGGGTTATATTGGAGGCGGAGGTGGCAATGGGCATGGGCAGGCGCAAATGGTGGGGACCGGTCCTGCTGCTGCTGGCGGTGATGCCTGCGGCCTGGAGCGGTGAAATGCGGGGGGTGATTTCCTATCTGGAAGGGGAGGTCACCCTGGACGGGCGGCCGGCGGAGATTGGGGCGGCGGTGGCGCCGGGCAGCCTGCTGGCCACCGGGGCAGGATCGTACTGCGAGGTGAGCTTCGCCGATAGAAACCTCCTGCGGCTGGAGCCCGGAACGAGGCTGAGCGTGGACCCGCAGGCGGGCGTCACGCTGCGGCAGGGCGCCCTGGCCCTGGTGCTGTACCGCCTGCGGGCCATGGTCCCCCGCGGCCGGCGCTTCACCGTGCGCACGCCCGTGGCGGTGGCCGGCGTGCGCGGCACCGTGTTCTACGTGAAGGTGGAGAGCCCCGAGAGCACCTACCTGTGCGGCTGCAACGGCAGCCTGCACTTCCAGGGCATCGAGGGGGGCCGGGCACGGAAGGTGCGGGCGGCGCACCACCAGGCCTTCCGCTTCCGGCGCACGCCCGCGGGCATCACCTCCGAGGAAGCGGGGATGCTCTACCACGACGACCAGGCCGTGGACGGGCTGGCGGCCGGGATCGGGGTCAGGATCGACTGGTCCCGCCCGGGCCGGGCGGACTACCCGGAGCGCTGAGCCGGGCCAATCCGATCCAGCGGAACAGCAGGGGAGCGCCCAGGGCGGCCCAGCCCCCGGCCAGCAGGTAGCGCACGAAGCGCAGGGGCAGGTACAGGGCCTGGCCCTGCGCCGGGAAGAGGCGCTTCAGCCCCAGGTACAGCCCCAGCAGCACGATTAGGCCCGCCGGCAGGCGCAGCAGCCTCCGCAGCGGGCTGCCCTCCTCGCCGCCTGGCCAGAGCCCCCGGCGCAGGAAATGGCCGACCAGGAAGCCCAGCATGCCGGCCACCATGGCCACGGAGTCCTTTTCCGGGAACAGGGCCAGGGCGGCGCAGGCCAGCAGGCCGGCG
>MIBK01000218.1:34320-35503 GCA_001829505.1 Spirochaetes bacterium RBG_16_67_19
CCCACCATGGCAGCCGGGCGGCCCAGGCAGGTACCGGAAGGCGCCCCAGCGCCCAGGCCGCGGCCAGCACCACGGCCCCCACCGCCCAGCCGCCCAGGACGTCCGTGGGGAAGTGTACGCCCAGGTAGGCCCGGGAGAGCCCGATGCTTAAGCTGAGCAGGGCGGCGGGCGCCCACACCCAGCGGCCCGCGCCCCGCCGCACCGCCAGCAAGGCCAGCAGGCCCCACAGCACCACGGCCCCCTGGGCGTGCCCGCTGGGCAGGCCGTAGCCGGACTGCTCCACCAGGTTGATGCCCGCCGCCAGGTCCGCCGGCCGGGGCTGGGCCAGGGCCTGCTTGAGGGCCTGGTTCAGCCAGCCGGACAGGAAGTACACCACGGACACGCGCAGGCCCAGGCGGGAGTCCAGGCACCAGTACAGGAAGGGAAACAGCAGCAGGAAGAAGCTCTCATTGCCCAGGGCGGAGAGTCCCCGCATGGCCAGGTCCAGGACCGGATTGCGCCAGCCCTGCAGCCAACGGATGCACTCCAGGCCCCATTCCAACAGCGCGGGGGGGATGGGCTACCTTCCTTCGTACCAGAAGGCCCGGCGCCAGTTGTGCCGCCGCAGCTTGAGCAGCAGAGGCTCGGGGAGGTCGGGCCGGTCGGAGACGCCGCAGTTGGCCTGGGCCTGTTCCGGGTTGCGCATGCCGGGGATGGTGGCGCTCACCGCCGGGTGGGCCAGCACGAACTTCAGGGCCGCTTCCGGCAGGGAGACTCCACTGCCCTCCAGGTCCTCGCGCACCTTGCCCACTTCGCGCACCACGCGCTTCAAGCGGTCGCCCATGAAGTAGCGGCTGCGGAAGTCCGACTCGGCGAAGGTGGTGTCCTCAGTGTACTTGCCGGTCAGGGCCCCCTCGTCGAAGGGCATGCGGGCGATCACCCCCACCCCGGCCTCGGCGGCCGCGGGCAGCAGCTCCGACGCCGGCTCCTGCTCGAAGATATTGAAGATGACCTGCACCACGTCCAGCAGGCCCTCGCGGATCAGCTGCACGAAGGAGTTCTGGTCGTGCTCCGGGGTGGAGATGCCGATGAAGCGCAGCTTGCCCTCGTCGCGCAGGTCCTGCAGCACCTCCAGGGGGTAGGGGTCGCGATTCCAGGCCCGGCTCCAGGTGTGCAGCTGCAGGATGTCCACGCAGTCCGTGCC
>MIBK01000219.1:0-2307 GCA_001829505.1 Spirochaetes bacterium RBG_16_67_19
GGGGCCTGACCCTGCCGCGCCTCGGGCCGCGCCTGCCTTCCCTGGGCGCGGAGGATCTGCTCGTGCTGGAGGCCAACCTGGCGCCGGGGCTGGTGCGCGCGCTGCTCGGCCGCTTCGCGGGGCGCACCCGCATAGTGTTCGAAGCCGTATCGGTGGAGAAGCTCCTGCGCCACGAGCCGGGCCTGCGGGGGCTGTACCTGCTGTCGGTGAACCGGGAGGAAGCCGGGGCGCTGCGAGCCCGGGTGGCGCCGGGAACCGGCGGGGAGCGGTGGATTGCGCAGTTTCTCCATCAGAGAGGCATCGCCAACCTGCTGGTCCCGAGCGGGGCGAGCGGCGTCCGCCTGCATTCGCTGAGGCCGGATGGCCGGGTCCATTCCGTACACTTCGCCCCGGCGCGGGTGGTGCGCGCGCGGGACAGCACCGGCGCCGGAGACCGGCTGCTGGCCGCGGTGCTGGCGCGCGTCGGAGGAGGCACCTCGATCGCGCGGGCGGTGCCCGCGGCTATGCGTGAAGTGGAGAAGGCATTGGAGGAGGGAACCCTGTGATCGCCGAGCTGGAAATCCACCCGCGGGTGAGCCGGGCCCTGGCCCGCGGCGAGCCCGTGATCGCCCTGGAATCCACGATCATCGCCCACGGCCTGCCGCGTCCCACAAATGTCGAGACGGCGCTCGCCGCCGAGGCCGCGGCGAAGGAGGCAGGCGCCGTGGCGGCCACGGTGGGGGTGATCGCCGGCCGCCTGCACGTGGGCCTGGAACCGGAGCAGATCGAGCATCTGGGCGCCGCCTCCGGGATCTGGAAGGCTTCCCGGCGGGACCTGCCCTGGGTCCTGACCCGCGGCCTGGATGCGGCCACCACGGTCAGCGGCACCATGCTGGCCGCCCGCCTGGCCGGCATCGCCGTGTTCGCCACCGGCGGCATCGGCGGGGTGCACCGCGGCGCCTCCACGACCTTCGATGTCTCCGCCGACCTGCAGGAGCTGGCCCGCACCCCGGTGCTGGTGGTTTCCGCCGGCGCCAAGGCCATCCTGGACCTGCCCAAGACTCTGGAGGCGCTGGAGACCCTGGGCGTGCCGGTGGTCGGCTACCGCACCTCCCGCTTTCCGGCCTTCTACTCGGCCGACAGCGGCCTGTCCCTGGCCATGCGCGCCGAGACCCCCGGCGAGCTGGCCGGGATGTTCCGGGCCCAGCGCCGGTTGGGGCTGGAGCAGGGTCTGCTGGCGGCCAACCCCATTCCGCGGGAGGCGGAGATTCCCCGGGCGGAAATGGAATCCCACCTTACCCGCGCCCAGGAAGCTCTGGAGCGCGAAGGGATCGAGGGCCAGGGGGTCTCCCCGTTCCTGCTGGGCAAGGTGCTGGAGTACTCCGCCGGCAGGTCGCTCGAGGCCAACGTGGCGTTGTTGTTGAACAATGTGCGCCTGGCCTGCGCCGTGGCTGCCGAGCTGTCCGACTAGACTTTCTCCAACCGCCAGGCATCCGGCGAAGTGACCCAGCGCAGGGCCGTCACGGGCGCCGGCTCACCGCGCTGCTCCCCAAGAAGACGCGGCAGGAGTCCGCGCAACCGCCCCGGGTGGCCCGTGGTATGCAGGCGGACCTGCGGCACTGGGCTGTCAGCCGCGTCCGCGGCCCCTGGCGCGGCGCCCAGGTTGTGTTCCCTCAGCAGCCGGGCCACCTGCCGGGCCACCGCGGGGGACGGATCCAGGATCCTGATGCCCGGCCCGGCGATTTCCCGGATGAGCGGAATGACCAGCGGGTAGTGCGTGCAGCCCAGCACCAGCGCGTCGGCGCCCTGCGCCAGCATGGGCCCCAGCGCCGCCGAGAGAATTCCGCGGGTGGCCGGGGAGTCCAGCTCGCCTTTTTCGATTTGCTCCACCAGTCCGGGGCAGGGGTGCTCCAGCACCTTCAGCCCGCCAGCGAAGCGCCGCACCACCGTGCTGTAGAGCGCGCCCTGCAGGGTGGCGGGGGTGGCCAGCACGCCGATCACCCCGCTGCGGCTGGCCGCGGCCGCTGGACGGACCGCCGGCTCCAGGCCGGCAATGGGCAGATGGGGATGCATGGCGCGCAGGGAATGCAGGGCAGCGGCGGAAGCGGTGTTGCAGGCCACGACCAGCAGCTTGCTGCCCTGCTCCAGCAGGAAGGCGGCAATGCCCTCGGCGAAGGCCCTCACCTCCGCCGCCGGACGCGGCCCGTATGGCAGGTGGGCCTGGTCCGCGACGTAGGCCAGAGGTTCGGCCGGCAGCAGATCACGGATGGCCTTCAGGACGGTGAGGCCGCCGACGCCGGAGTCGAAGATCCCGATCGGCCGCCCTTC
>MIBK01000219.1:2322-4708 GCA_001829505.1 Spirochaetes bacterium RBG_16_67_19
CATGATCAGGGCAGGCGGGCGATCACCTCGGCCAGCTGGGGCCGCTCCTTCAGCTCGTGGGCCAGGGCCTCGGCCCTCTCGTGGTTCACGTAGTCCCGGTGCTGGAAGGAGTAGCTGAAGCGGGTGTGGGGCTGGTAGCTGCCCACCAGCAGTGCCTGGGTGTCCTCGGTCATCACCAGCTCCTCGTCGGTGGGGATCACGAAGGTCTTCACCGGCGAGGCTTCCGTGGAGATCACCGTCTCGGCGTTGCGCGTGCGGGCCAGTGTATTCTTGCGCGGATCGAAGCGGATGCCCAGCCCTTCCAGGCCGCTCAGGGCGGCCTCGCGGATGACCGGATTCATCTCCCCGACCCCGGCGGTGAAGACCACCGCGTCGATGCGGCCCAGCGCGGCCAGGTAGGAGCCGATGTACTTCTTGATCCGGTAGGCTTCCACCTCGATAGCCAGGCGGGCCCGCTCGTCGCCCTTCTCGGCGGCCTGACTTACGTCGCGGCGGTCGGTGTACTTTTCGGTGATCCCCAGGATGCCGCTGGACTTGTTAAGGGCCTTCTCCATTTCCTTGGGCGGCATGTTCTCCTTGCCCATGATGTAGTACCCGATGGCCGGGTCGTGGTCGCCGGCTCTCGTGCCCATCACCAGGCCTTCCAGAGGGGTGAAGCCCATGGAAGTGTCCACGGACACCCCCGCGCGCACTGCGTTGGCGCTGGCCCCATTGCCGATATGCAGCAGGATCAGGTTGGTCTGGAAGGGGTCCTTGCCCAGAAGCACTGCGGCCCGCTTGGCCACGTACAGGAAAGAGGTGCCGTGAAAGCCGTACCGGCGCACCCCGTGCCGGGCGTACCAGGAGTAGGGCAGGGCGTAGAGGTAGGCCGCCGGGGGCATGGTCTGGTGCCAGGCGGTGTCCATCACGGCGCAATGCGGCACGTCGGGCAGGGCGGCCCGCGCCGCCTCGATGCCCAGGATGTTCGGAGGGTTGTGCAGCGGCGCCAGCCCGGCCAGCTCCTTGAAGGTGGCCAGGGCCGCCTCGTCGATGATCACCGACTGGGCGAAGCGCTCCCCGCCGTGCACTACGCGGTGCCCCACCGCCTTGATCCGGGAAAGGTCGCCGATGGCCCCGTACGCCGGGTGGCTGAGCATGGACAGAACCAGCTCCAGGGCGACCTTGTGGTTCGGGCAGTCCTGCTCCTTCTTCACCTTGCCCTTGCCCCGGGCGTAGTGCTCGATGAAGCCGCCCCCGACGGTCACCCGCTCGACAATGCCCTTGGAAAGGACTTCCCGCCGGTCCCAGCTGTAAAGCTGGTATTTCAGCGAGGAGCTGCCGCAGTTCAGTGTGAGAATATCCATATTAGTGTGGGGGCATGATAGCGGCTCCCCCTCTTTTGGTCAATCAAAGAGGGAAGAAAAGCGGCGGGCCCCCCAGCCCCGTTGTCAATAGAAGGATGCGAGGGAACCACGCTGTTGCCGCCCTGCTGTTGAGCTGGGCGGCAGCGGTGCGAAGCCCAGTGCAGCCGGCGGCCCAGGGCAGCCTGCGCTGCACGGTGGAGCTGGAGGACACGGCGAGGACGGGCCTGCGGCTGGAGTTGCGGACCCCGGCTTGGCGGCTGCTGGCCCTGGAGCGCCAGGCCGGCTTGGACCCGGAGTACCTGGCCTTTGGCCTGGGCTCCGCCTGGTGCGCCCTGGGGCCGCTGGCGCCGCGCGGCCTGCTGCGCGAGCTGGCCGATCCTCTGGGCTTCTCGCCGGCCAGCGAGGTCTTCACGGAGCCGACCGGCTTCCGGCTGGAGGGAGCGCTGCAGGGCTCCTGCCGGCGCGGCCTCTGGCTGGAGCCTCTGCCCGGCCGTCTGGGCCTGTTCGCGGTGCACAGGGCCCCGGAGGCGGCGGAGCCCTGGCTCGGCGGGCTTTTCAGCCGCGGGCCCCCGGGGCTTCTGCAGGCGGGAGGCGCGCTGCGGCTGCGCCGGCCGGGCCGGATGGAGGTCCAGGCACTGGCCCTGTGGTCCCTGCCGCCGGCGCAGGACGCCCCGGCGCAAGAGTGGCTGGACGAACGGCCGGGCTTCCCCGGCGGCGGCCTGCTGCACCTGGGCGGAAGCCTGCGGCTGGAGCCGCCGTCCGGCCGCCTGGCCTGCCGCCTGCTGGCCGCCGTTTCGGGGGGCAAACGGGTCGCGCCTGGTCTGCTCGCCCTCGGGAGGCTGGATGCGGAGGGCGGCGCCTGGGCAGTCCAGGGATTGCTGGGCGCCTGCACGGCGGACTACCGGCTGCCGGAAGGGGAGCTGTATCCGGGGGCCCGGGCGGCGGGGCTGCGCCTGGAGTTGCGGCCCCGGCCGGCAGTGCGCCTCTCCGGCAGTTGGCGATGCAGGGTCGATCGGCCGCCCGCGACCCCTGAGGCCAATCTG
>MIBK01000219.1:4792-6408 GCA_001829505.1 Spirochaetes bacterium RBG_16_67_19
GGGGGGCGGGCGAAATACGCGGCCGATGGAGCGGTGGAGGAGTCGGCCGGGGCCGGCCTGGAGCTGGCGCTGGGCGGCAAAGCCGGCCGGATCGATCTGGAGCTGCGAGGCGGCTGGAAGGAGGGCGAAGCAGAGCTGCGCGGGCAGCTTGGCGGAGAACGCCGGGGAGTGCGCGTGCTGGCCGGCGCCGCCGGGAGCACGGACGGCCGGGCTGCAGCTTCCGGCTTTCGCTGGCATCCTTTCGGCCGCATAGAGCTGTCCGGGAGGGATTTCCTGTTCTGGCTTTCGGCCGGTGGAGGCGACAACGGCAGGGAGGTCAGCCTGGGCTGGAGCGCGGCTCAGGCGCTGGGGAAATCACCAACGGGGAGCACTTCCCGCTCCAGGCGGTAGCCGCGGTCCTCGAACACGCGGGTTTCCACGATGCGCATGAGCTCCAGCACCTGCGCGGCGGTGGCCTGGCCGAGGTTCACGATGATGTTGGCATGCCGGTCGGATACGGCCGCGTCGCCCACCCGCAGGCCTTTGCAGCCCAGGGAGTCCAGGATGCGCCCCGTGGGCTCGCCGAAGGAGCGGTTGTTCTTCCAGACGCTGCCGGCGCAGGGCCAGAGGAAGTGGCCTTTGGCTTCCCTGTCCGCGCGGTTGGCCTGCATGGCCGCCTGGATGGCCCGGGGGTCCCCCTCCTGCAGGCGGAAGCAGGCCCGCAAGATCAGGGCATCCATGCCCTGGTAGGGGGAGAGTTTGTAGTCGAACTGCTCCGGACCCGGCAGGTGCAAGCGCAAGTCGCCGCCGGGCTCCGCGACCTGGACCTCGGCCAGCACGTCGCTGATCGAGCGGGAGTAGCAGCGGGCGTTCATCCAGACCGCGCCCCCCACGCTCCCCGGCATGGCATAGAGGAACTCCAGCCCGCTCAGCCCCAGGCGGCAGGCCTGCTCGCAGGCGGCGCTCACCGGCGTGCCGGCCAGGAACTCCAGGCGGGGCTCCCCCCCGGGGCCGTCGGCCCGGCGGCCGCCGCGCAGCTCCGAGAGGTCCAGGACCGCACCGCGGATCCCGCGGTCGGACACCAGGATGTTGGCCCCCCCGCCCAGGGGAAAGACAGGCACTCCCTCGCCGCGCAACAGGGCGAACAGGGCGGGCAGCTCGTCGGGATCCGCCGGCTGGAGGAACAGGTCCGCCGGCCCGCCGATGCGAAAGGTGGTGTGCCGGCTCAAGGGCTCTTCCCGGCGGATACTTCCTTTAATATTGATCTTTTCGAGTATTTTCCCTATCGTGGACAGGGTCCGCGGCACGGCGATAATGTAGCGGGAAACCCCGGAAAGTTCCAGGACAAAAGGAGGTGCCTTTCCTTGCGGCTCTTCAATACCCTCACCAGGGCGCTGGAAGATTTTCGCCCGCTCCAGCCCGGGAGGGCGGGGGTGTACGCCTGCGGCCCCACGGTCTACAACTTCGCCCATATCGGCAACCTGCGCACCTACATCTCCGAGGACCTGCTGGTGCGCACCCTGCGGGAGACTGGCTTCGAGGTGCGGCACGTCATGAACGTGACCGACGTCGGGCACCTGACCAGCGACGCGGACCAGGGCGAGGACAAAATGCTGAAGAGCGCGCGGGAGCAGGGC
>MIBK01000219.1:6452-9072 GCA_001829505.1 Spirochaetes bacterium RBG_16_67_19
CGAGGACTGCGCCGCGCTGAACGTGCTGGCGCCCACGGTGGTCTGCAAGGCCACGGAGCACATCCAGGATATGATCGAACTGATCCAGCGCCTGGAGAGACGAGGCTTCACCTACCAGGCCGGGGGCAACGTGTACTTCGACATCGCCCGCTTCGCGGACTATGGGCGCCTGGCGGGGCAGAACCTGGAGGACCTGAAGGCCGGGGCCCGCGTGGAGGTGGACGAGGGGAAGCGGCACCCCCTGGACTTCGCGCTTTGGTTCACCCGCTCCAAGTTCGAGCACCAGGCCATGCTCTGGGACTCCCCCTGGGGCCGCGGTTATCCCGGCTGGCACATCGAGTGCAGCGCCATGTCCATGAAGTACCTCGGGGAGCAGTTCGACATCCACTGCGGCGGGGTGGACCACGTGCCCGTGCACCACACCAACGAGATCGCCCAGTCCGAGGCGGCCACGGGGCGCAAATGGGTCAACTATTGGCTGCACGCCGAGTTCCTGGTGCTGGCCAGGGAAAAAATGGCCAAGTCGGCCGGGGGCTTCCTGACCCTGGTTTCGCTGAGGGAGAAAGGGTTCGACCCGCTGGACTACCGCTACCTGTGCCTGGGCGCCCATTACCGCTCGCAGCTGCAGTTCAGCTGGGAGGCGCTGGAGGCGGCGGCCAGCGGCCGGCGCGGCCTGAAGGAACGCCTGGCCAGGCTGCGGGAGGAGGTTCCCCTCGCGCAGCCCGGCGCGCAGCCCGGCGCGGAAGGGGACCACGTGCAGGCCTTCCTGGCCGAGATGGCCGATGACCTGAACTCTCCCCGCGGACTGGCCGTGCTGTGGGGCCTGGTGCGCGACACCGGCCTGCCGCCGGCGGCCAGGCTTCGCGGAGCCCTGGCCATGGACCGAATTCTGGGCCTTGGCCTGGAGGCCGCGGGAGCCCGCGAAGCCGGGACGCTGGGTTCGGAGGAACAGGCCCTGCTGGAGGAGCGCACGCGCGCCCGCCAGGCCAGGGATTGGGCCCGGGCCGATTCCCTGCGCCGGGAGCTGGCCGAGCGGGGCATCCAGGTGGAGGACACCCCCGGCGGGGTGCGCTGGAAAAAGCTGTAACGTCAACCAGAGGATCGTTGTTTAATATGTTGCATGCGGGTTCCGCTCACGTCTATGAGACCCTCTACCCGATCCTGTTCCGGATCGCCTACCGAATATGCGGAAATCGAAACAAAGCTGAGGACATTTGTCAGGAAGCTTTCATCAAGTATTTCGAGCGGGGGGAACCCCTGCCCGATCTGGAGCAGACCAAGTACTGGCTGATCCGGGTTCTGCGGAACCTGGCCCTTAATCATGAAAAGAAAAAGTCCAGAGAGAGCAAGGCCTACCAGCGTTTGGCGCGCAACTCCCGGCAGTACACCGAATCCGGGGAAACAGAAGTGCTTCAGGAGGAGACCCGCTCCCTGGTGCAGCAGGCTCTGGACCGGCTGCCTTACAAGCTGCGGAGCGTGCTGGTGCTGAAGGAATACGCGGACCTGGGATACCGGGAGATTTCCCGCATCCTGGGGATCAGCGAGGGCAACGTGAAAGTCCGGGTTTTCCGGGCGCGGGAGCGGCTGGCGCTGCTCCTGGAGGACGAGCTATGATGCAGGGGAAATCCGCATGAGCAGGTCCGGCCTGAGGTGCCCCAGCGGGGACACGCTGTCGGCTTTCGTGGACGGGGAGGTGCAGGCTCCCTGGGACCAGGTTCTGGCCCGTCACCTGCAGGCCTGTCCGGCCTGCCTGGCGACGGTGGCTCGAATCCGGCGGCTGCGCGAGCTGCTGGCCGCAGACCCGCTGCCGCCGCCGGAACTACGGCCGCTGCCGGAAGGCCGCGAGCGGATCCGGCCGGTGGCGGTCTGGAAGCGGCGCATCGCCCTGCCGGTGCCCGCGGCGGCGGCGGCGGCACTGGCCATCCTGGCGCTGGGAGTGGCCCTGGCCGCCGTGGCCGGGCGCACGGCGCAGCCCTGGATGAGCATCCGCCATGGCCCCTCGGGGTCCACGGAGGTGATCGTGGCCGCGCCCATCGACGATCTGGAGCAGCTCCTGCGCACCTTGAACCAGCCCCCGCAGACCACGGGGCTGGTCATCCAGCTGCCGGCGGACTCCCAGCTCATCATGATGGGCGAGCCGCAGCTGGTGCGGGAAGCCGACTTCAGCAGGGGGCGCCGATGATCAGGCCCAGGCTGCAAGCGGTCATTCTCATGCTGGCGGTCGCCGGGCTGCAAGCCCGGGCCCAGGACACCGAGCTGGACCGCATCTTCCAGGACCAGAACCTGCAGAACCTCATCGACCGGGCGCTGCAGCTGAACATCACCGCCAAGGTGCTGCCCCCGGGGGCGACTCCCGTGTGGAACAGCGCCGGCAGCCAGGTCACCCTGCCCGGGCGCTCGGTGGCGTTGCGCCTGGTGGGCGAAAAGCTGCACATCGACGTGGTCTTCACCCCCTACCAGGACGCCAACGGCGAGCTGCTCCTGGTGGCTCAGGGCCAGGTCTGGATGGCCGGAGCCCAGGAAACCCGCTACTTCACCACCTTCAAGAGCGTCCCGGTGAACGCCGGGGAGAAGGTGCTGTTCTTCCCCCTGGGCCTTTCCCCCCACGTGGCCCAGGGCG
>MIBK01000220.1:0-4508 GCA_001829505.1 Spirochaetes bacterium RBG_16_67_19
ACCGAGCGCATCCTCTTTTATACGAAGAAGATCCACGCCATGCATGAAGTACGGGGCAAGGACGGGGTGGGCGCCACCATGGACTCCATGGAGCTGGAGCGGGAGCGCGGGATCACCATCTCCTCGGCCGCCACCCAGGTGGACTGGAAAGAGCACCGCATCAACATCATCGACACCCCCGGGCACGTGGACTTCACCATCGAGGTGGAACGCGCCCTGCGCGTGCTGGACGGGGCCATCCTGGTGCTCTGCGCCGTGGGCGGCGTGCAATCCCAGACCCTGACCGTGGACCGCCAGCTCAAGAGATACAAGGTCCCGCGCCTGGCCTTCATCAACAAGTGCGACCGCACCGGGGCCAATCCCTTCAAGGTCGTGGAGCAGCTGCGCGAGCGCCTGGGCCAGAACGCGGTGTTCCTGCAGATGCCCATCGGCCTGGAGGGGGAGTTCCGCGGCTTCGTCGACCTGGTGACCATGAAGGCCCGCACCTACGCCGGCCCCGCCAACCAGGAAATCGTGGAAGGGGAAATCCCCCCGGAGCTGCTGCCCCGGGCGGAAGCCCTGCGCGGCGAGCTGCTGGAGGCGGCCAGCATGTTCTCCGACGAGCTGGCCCACGCCTACCTGGAGGGGCACCCCACCCCGGAGCAGATCTACCCCGCGGTGCGCAGCGGCTGCCTGGCCCTCAAGCTCACTCCCGTATTCGTGGGCTCGGCCTACAAGAACATCGGGGTCCGGGCCCTGCTGGACGGGGTGGTGAGCTTCCTGCCCGATCCCACCGAGGTCGCCAATCAGGCCCTGGACCTGGACAGGGAGGAGGCCGTGGTCGAGCTGAAGCCCGATTCCGGGCTGCCGACCGTGGCCCTGGTGTTCAAGCTGGAGGACGGCCAGTTCGGGCAGCTCTCCTACCTGCGCCTGTACCAGGGCTCCCTGAGCAAGGGAGATGAGCTGTACAACAACCGGGCCCGCCAGAAGCTGCGCGTGGGGCGCCTGGTGCGCATGCACGCCGACAAAATGGAAGACATCAGCGACGCCTGCTGCGGCGACATCGTGGCCCTGTTCGGAATCGACTGCGCCTCGGGGGACACGATCACCGCGCGCGGCCTGAACTACTCCATGACCAGCATGTTCGTGCCCGAGCCGGTGATCTCCCTGGCCATCAAAGCGAAGGACAAGAACGCCGAGGACCAGGTATCCAAGGCGCTCAATCGCTTCACCAAGGAGGACCCCACCTTCCGCACCCACGTGGATCCGGAATCCCGTGAAACGATCATCAGCGGCATGGGCGAGCTGCACCTGGAGGTGTACCTGGAGCGCATGAAGCGGGAGTACCGGGCCGATGTCCAGACCGGCGAGCCGCAAGTGAGCTACCGGGAAACCATCACCCGCGCCGCGGAGTTCGACTACACCCACAAGAAGCAGACGGGGGGACACGGGCAGTACGCCCGGGTGGCCGGAAGCATCCAGCCCAACCAGGCGGGGGGCTACGAGTTCGTCAACGAGGTGCGCGGCGGCCGCATCCCCACCGAGTACGTCCCCTCCTGCGACAAGGGCTTCCGGGCCTGCCTTCCCAAAGGCGGGCTGATCGGCTTCCCGGTGATCGGGGTGAAGGCCACGGTGAACGACGGGGCCGCCCACTCGGTGGACTCCTCCGACCTGGCCTTCCAGCAGGCGGCCATCGGGGCCTTCCGCGAGGCCTACCTCAAGGCGGCCCCCGAGATCCTGGAGCCGATCATGAAGCTCTCGGTGGAGGGTCCCACGGAGTACCAGGGCAGCGTCTTCGCCTCCATCAACCAGCGGCGCGGCATGATCGTGGCCAGCAATGAGGACGGGGCCATTAGCAAGGTCGACGCCGAGGTCCCCCTGAGCGAGATGTTCGGCTACTCCACGATCCTGCGCTCCATCACCCAGGGCAAGGCCCAGTTCACCATGGAGTTCTCGCGCTACGCCCGCGTCCCGACCGGGATCGCGGAGGCCCTGAAAGAAGAATACAGGAGAGGCAAGTAATGGTACGCAGCGAGCTGGTTAAGCGCAGCCCCTGGCGCATATTGGAAAAGACCACCCAGGGCGGACTGGGCAAGGGCAACCTCGGGGCCATCGCCGCCCGCCAGGGGGTGGGCAAGACGGCCTGCATGGTCCACCTGGCCACCGACCAGTTGCTGGAAGGCCGGCAGGTGATCCACGTCTCCTTCTCGGCCAACACCAGCCACATCGTGGACTGGTACGAGGACATCTTTTCCGAGGTCGCCCGGCTGGAAGGCCTGGAGAACGCCATGGAGGTGCACGACGAGATCATCCGGCACCGCATCATCATGAACTTCAACCAGCAGGGGGTGCCCCTGCCCAAGGTGCTGGGCAGCGTGCGCTCCATGATCCGCGACGGGCACTTCGCCGCCGACCTGATCATCGTGGACGGCTACGATTTCGCGGCGGTGGGAAGGCAGGAGCTGCAGGAGGTGCGCAGCTTCGCCGCCGAGCTGGGCCTGGAGATCTGGTTCAGCGTGTCCCTGGGCCACGAGGAGCCCCAATACCGCCCCGATGGGGTGCCGCAGCTGCTGGACGGGGTGATCGAGGAGTTGAGTATCCTGATCCTCCTGCGCGCCGAGGAACGGCACGTGCGCCTGCAGCTGGTCAAGGATCACGGCGTCCCGGCGGTGGGCAGCCTGCACCTGGAGCTGGACCCCAAGACCCTGCTGATCGCCCGGGAAGGCTGAAGCCGTGCACCCCATCACCCTGTTCCTGCAAAAGAACCTCTTCTACCTGCTGCTGGCGGTGCTGGCCCTGAACCTGTTCCAGCGGCGCTACCAGAAGGCATCCGAGAGGAAGCGCTTGGCCACCCTGTACCTGGCCATGCTGGTGCTGGCCTGGATGATCCTGGTCATCGTGGTCGTGGCCTTCCACTGGCCCGACTGGCTGCTCATCCCCTTCACCCTGGCCGTGGCCAGCGTCGGGGTGATCTTCCGCCGGCACACCTTCCCCTTCCGCCTGCGCTGCGCCCGCTGCGGGGGCAGCCTGGACAGCAAACGGATCCTGTTCTACGACTCCAACGCCTGCGAGCGCTGCGACCCCCAGCAGGAGCCCCCACCCAGGCTCTGAAGCCGGCCAGCAAGCCTTGCCTAGGGCAAGTCTTGCCTAGGGCGGGCCTTGCCAAGGGCAGGCCTTTTGTCTACAGTGCTCCCCGAATGGACAGCAAACGCGAAGCCTTCTTGCAGGAACTGACCAGGCAAGCGGAGAAGCGCAACCGCATCCCCATGGAGCTCTACCAGAAGTACTCCGTGAAGCGGGGCCTGCGCAACGAGGACGGGTCCGGTGTGCTGGTGGGCCTCACCGAGATCGGAGACGTGCACGGCTACATCATCGACGAGGGCGACATCATCCCGGACGAGGGCCGGCTGATCTACCGCGGCATCAACATCACCGAACTGGTCACCGGCCTGCAGCAGGAGAACCGTCCGGGTTTCGAGGAGGCCAGCTACCTGCTGCTGTTCGGCGACCTGCCCACCGCCCGGCAGCTGGAGCAATACACCTCCCTGGTGGGCGAAAGCCGGGCGCTGCCCAACAGCTTCACCGAGGACATGATCCTCAAGGCGCCCAGCCACGACGTGATGAACAAGCTGGCCCGCAGCGTCCTGGTCATGTACTCCTACGACTCCAACCCGGACGACGTGAGCCTGGGCAACGTGCTGCGGCAGTCCATCGAGCTGATTGCCCGCATGCCCACGATGGCCGCCTACGGCTACATGGCCAAGCGGCACTACTTCGACGGCCAGAGCCTGTTCATCCACAACCCGCGCAAGGACCTGAACACCGCCGAGAACCTGCTGCACCTGATGCGCCCCGACAGCCGCTTCAGCAAGCTGGAGGCCGAGACCCTGGACCTGGCCCTGGTGCTGCACGCCGAGCACGGCGGGGGCAACAACTCCACCTTCACCGTGCGCGTGGTGACCTCCTCGGCCACCGACACCTATTCGGCCATCGCCGCGGGCATCGGCTCCCTGAAGGGGCCGCTGCACGGCGGCGCCAACCTGAAGGTCCGGGAAATGATGGAGAACATCAAGGCCGGGGTGAAGGACTGGAAGGACGAGGAGGAGGTGCGGGCCTACCTGTCGAAGATCGTGCGCAAGGAGGCCTTCGACCGCAGCGGCCTGATCTACGGAGTCGGGCACGCGGTGTACACCCTCTCGGACCCGCGGGCCGTGCTGCTGCAGGAGAAGGCCGCGGACCTGGCGGTGGAGAAGGGCCTGGAGACCGAGTTCGGCCTGCACCGCATCGTGGCCCGCCTGGCCCCCGAGGTGCTCAAGAAGGACAAGAACTCCAACAAGGTGGTGGCGGCCAACGTGGACTTCTACTCGGGCTTCGTCTACCAGATGCTGAACATCCCCACGGAGATGTACACCCCGATCTTCTGCATCGCCCGCACCGCCGGCTGGGCGGCGCACCGCATCGAGGAACTGGTGAGCGGCGTGCGGATCATCCGTCCCGCCTACCGCGACGTGCTGAAGAACCGACCCTAC
>MIBK01000220.1:4539-9830 GCA_001829505.1 Spirochaetes bacterium RBG_16_67_19
CCGGCAAGGCCTCACTGCAGGCGGGACAACCGCTCGCTGATGAACTCGGATTTCTCCTTCAGCCCGACGCTGCCGGTGCGGATCAGCAGGCACTGGGGGGCCTGGGGGTCAAGGGCCACGCTGCCGCCGCTTTCGGCGATCAGGCGCAGGACCCGGTCCACCGCCACCTGGGCCACCCGCGTGAACTCCACCCGGGCCAGGCCCCTGGACTCCTTCAGGGAGCTGATGTACAGGCGCCGGCAGAGCAGGCGGATCTCGGCTATGCCGAAGAGGCTGCGCACCTCCTCGGGCGGGGGACCGAAGCGGTCCTCCAGCTCCCGCTCGGTGGCCTCCAGCTCCGGCTCGCTGCCGATCGAGGCGATCTTCTTGTACATCTCCATCTTGGCCATGGGCTCGGCGATGTAGGAGTCGGGGATGAAGCCGGAGTATTCCAGCTCCAGGTACACCTCGGGGGGCTCCTCCCGCTTCTCCTGGGCCAACTCGCCCACCGCCTGGTCCAGCATCTTCAGATACATGTCCAGCCCCACCGCCAGGATGTCCCCGTGCTGCTCCCGGCCCAGGAGGTTGCCCGCTCCGCGGATTTCCAGGTCCTTCAGGGCGATGCGGAAGCCGGAGCCCAGCTCGGTGAAGTCGGAGATGATGCGCAGCCGCTTCATGGCCAGCTCCGAGATCACCTTCCGGTCCGGGTAGAACAGGTAGGCGTAGGCCGGCTGGTCGGAGCGCCCCACCCGCCCGCGCAGCTGGTAGAGCTGGGAGATGCCGAACATGTCCGCCCGGTCGATGATGATGGTGTTCACGTTGGGGATGTCCAGGCCGTTCTCGATGATCGCCGTGGCCAGCAGCACCTGGTAGTCCCCCCGCACGAAGCCGTGCATCACCTCCTCCAGCTGCTCCTCGTCCAGCTGGCCGTGGGCGGTGATCACGCGCACCTCCGGAAGCAGGCGCGCCAGGAAGGACTGCACCCGCCCCATGGTCTCGATGCGGTTGTGCAGGTAGTAGACCTGGCCCCCGCGGTCCAGCTCCTGGCGCACGGCGCGGGCCACCAGCTCCTCGTCGAACTCCTGGATGAAGGTCTCGATCGGGAAGCGGTTGGCCGGCGGGGTCTCGATCACCGACATGTCCCGAATCTTCATCAGGGCCATGTGCATGGTGCGCGGGATGGGGGTGGCCGTGAGGGTCAGGCAGTCCACCGAGGCCCGCAGCTCCTTCAGGCGCTCCTTGTCCTTCACCCCGAAGCGCTGCTCCTCGTCCACCACCATCAGCCCCAGGTTCTTGAAGCGCACGTCCTTCTGCAGCAGGCGGTGCGTGCCGATCACCACGTCTACCTGGCCCTCCCCCAGGGCGCGCACCACGCTTTTCTGTTCCCCCGCCGTCCGGAAACGGGAGAGCATCTGCACCCGCACCGGGAAGCCGCGGAAGCGCTCCTGGAAGGTCTCGAAGTGCTGCTCGGTCAGGATGGTGGTGGGGGCCAGCATGGCCACCTGTTTGCCGCCCATGACCGCCTTGAAGGCGGCCCGCAGGGCCACCTCCGTCTTGCCGTAGCCCACGTCCCCGCAGACCAGGCGGTCCATGGGCCGCGTGCTCTCCATGTCCAGCTTGACCGCTTCGATGGCCGCCAGCTGGTCCTCCGTTTCCTGGTAGGGGAAGCGCGCCTCGAACTCGCTCTGCCAGTCGGTGTCCGGGGCGAAGGCGAAACCCTGGGCCGCGTTGCGCCGGGCGTACAGGGCGGCCAGGCGGCGGGCCATATCCTCCACCGAGCGGCGGACCCGCTCCTTCTTGTTCTGCCAGCCCTTGCCGCCCAGGCGGTCCAGCTTGGGGGTCCTGCCTTCCTGGCCCACGTAGCGCTGGATCAGGTTCACCTGCTCGATGGGCAGGAACACCTTCTCCCCGCCGTCATAGGCCAGGCTGATGTAGTCCCGTTCGTGGCCGGCGGCCCGGATGCGCTCGATGCCCTGGAACAGCCCGATGCCGTAGTGCAGGTGCACCACGAAGTCCCCCGGGGCGAGGTCCACGAAGGAGTCGATGACCTGGGTCTTGGCCGCGGCCAGCGAGCGGGGGATGCGCTTCTTGCGCCCGAAAATCTCGTTCTCCTGGATCACCAGGATCTTCAACTGGGGCACGGCGAAGCCCCGGGAGATGCCCTCGGGGAAGACCTCCACTTTCAGGTCTTTCAACAGGAAGCGCAGGCGCTCGGCCTGGTGGGCGTACTCGGCGAAGATGTAGATGCGGTAGCCCAGGCCCAGCAGGTTGGCCAGCTCCTCGCGAAAGAAAGGGATATTGCCGAAGAAGGAGCGCGGCGGATCGCAGCCGAAGCGCACCCTGGGCCCCGCCCCGGCGGGTGCCTTCAGGGCCTGGATGCGCACCTGGCGGGCGAAGCGCTTCTCCAGCGTCCCGTACTCCAACAAGATGTGGCGCGGCGGGGGGGAGTAGCCTGTTTTCTCCCTGCGGGTCTGCGAGCGGCGGTACAGCTCCAGGTACTCCTTGCGCATCGCCGCGGAGCCGGCGGCCAGGCGCTCGGGATCGACCAGGAAAAGCAGGGAGCTTTCCCCCAGGTAATCCGTTAGGCAGGCCGGCTGGTCGAAGCACAGCGGATGCAGGTACTCGGCGCCCGGGGTCTCCGGATCCAGGGCCAGCCTTTCCAGCAGCTCCTCTACGCCCTCGCCCCCCTCCCCCAGGCGCCGGCGCAGGGTCCGCAGCTCCCCGGGAGAGAACTGGACTTCGCGCACCGGAGCCACCCGCGCCTGGTCGCGGCGCCGGACGGAAGCCTGGCTCAACGGATCGAAGGCCTTCAGCTCCGAAAGGCGGTCCAGGTCGAAAACCAGCCGCAGTGCCTCCTGGCCGGCGTGGGGATACACGTCGGCCACCTCGCCGCGCAGGGCGAACTCCCCGTGCAGGCTCACCCGCGGCACTCGCAGGTAGCCCAGGGACTGCAGGCGTCCGGCCAGCTCCACGGGGTCCAGAGGTTGGCCGGCCCGCAGCGCCAGGACCTCCCCGGCCAGGTATCCGGGGGGCGGGAGAGGGTGCAGCGCGGCCCGCAGGCTGGCCACCACCAGGAGCGGCTCGCCCGCCAGCAGTCGGGTCAGCACGCTGGCCCTCTCGCCGGCCACCGCGGGCAGGGGGCGGCCGTCGCCGTACGGAAGGGTGCCCCAGGCCGGGAAAAGCGCTCCCCCCCGGCCCGCTTCCGGCTGGAAAACCGCCAGGTCCTCCACCATTTCGCCCGCTTCCGCCTCCGTGGGCACGATCAGCAGGCAGGAGCGGCCGGAGGAGACCCTCTCCGCCACCAGGGGCAGGAGCGCCCCGGCCAGCCCCTCGGCCTCCACGGGGAAGCTCTGCGCCTCCACCAGGCCGGAGAGCGTGCGCATGGGCTCGTATTGACTTAAGGCCGAAGCCAGATGATTAATTAATAAGGAAATCATGCGATCGTCCGAAGATTAAAGGGGAACCACGAAAGTGACTGCCTTAATACGGACAGCGATGTGTCTCATCTTCGCCTTGCAGCTGGCCGGCCTGTCCCAGGCCGAAGCCCAGGGGGTCAGCTTTTCCATCCGCTTCCACGAGAAGCGCATCTACTACCTCGGCGACGCCCAGAACCCCGTGCTCCTGGAAGCGGCCCTGGCCAATGAAAGCTCCGCCACCTTCCGCTTCAAGATGGCGGAGAACCGCTTCTTCAACCTGGACTTCGAGGTGAGCAATCCCTCCAACCAGCTGCTGGACCACGCCCAGAAATTTATCAGATCGAAAAACTCCAATCAACCCGTCTTTCTGCGCGAGGTGACCCTGGAGCCCGGCGAGCGCTACAGCATCACGGTGAACCTGAACGAGTTCGTGGAGTTCCGCTCCGCAGGACTGTACACGGCGCAGGGGCTGTTCTATCCCGAGCTGTCCACCTCCTCCGCGGCCCCGTTGCGCTCCAATACCCTTTCCCTGAGCCTTCGCCCGGCCGTGGTCTTCCCCGAGGAGAAGGCCCGCATCGAGGCGGAGACCGGCGCCCTCCTGGCCCGCGAGCCCCTGCCCCCCGACGAGGTGGTGGCCTACACCCTGCGGGCCCGGCAGAAGAGCCAGTGGGAGAAGTTCTTCCTGTACCTGGACCTGGAGAGCCTCTACCAGGCCAGCCCGCCCCGCCGGGAGAGCTACCGCCGCCTGTCCGAGGAGAACCGCCGGGCCGCCCTGGAAGGCTACCGCCGGCAGCTGCAGCAGACGGTGGTGGACACGGACATCGTCCTGATCCCCACGGACTTCGAGGTCCAGCGGACCTCCTACTCCCCCTTCGAGGCGGAGGTGCAGGTGCTGGAGAAGTTCCGGCAGCGGGATTTCACCGAGCTCAAGCGCTTCACCTACAACCTGACGCGCCGCGACCGCATCTGGCTGATCACGGGGTACGAAACGGTCAACCTGGGCACGGAATGAAGGCGCTGGTCATCGCCCGCAACGATGCCCTGAAGAACCTCCTGGCCTACCATCTCAAGCCGCTGGGCTTCGAGGTCACCTACTTCAGCGACCCGGTGAAGGCCCTCGAGGAGCTGGAGCGCCTGGAACCGGAGATGATCCTGGCCAGCGCGGTGGACTTCCCCCGGCACTGGAAAACGCTGGCCCGGGTGCTGCGCGAGAAGCGCTCCAAGGAGGAGTGCGTTTTCGTGCTGCTGGCCGGGAGCCTCCCTTTCGAGGAGGCGGCCAAGGCCACCCATCTGGGGGTCAACGGGATCGTCGGCGCGGACCTGAGCGACAGGCAGCAGGTGCGGCAGCTGGCCCAGCTGTACCGCCGCTACCGCTCCGTGAAGGACCAGCGCCGCTTCCAGCGCCTGGTGCCGACCGCGGAGGAACGCCTGCAGCTGGTGTTCGTGCACCCCCGCAGCTCGGTGATCATCACCGGCAGCCTGTCGGAAATATCGATCCAGGGAGCGGGCTTCAAACCCGCCGAACCGGAAAGCACGGCCGACCTGCGGCGGGGCGAGGAAATCCCCCTGGCCACGCTGCGCGTGGGAGAGGACCTGGTCACCCTGGTCTGCCAGGTCAGCCGCAACCGGGGCGAGCTGGGCCTGCAGTTCAGCTCCTTCGAGCCCGGCGGGCACCACAAGCTGTTCCGCTACATCCGCAGCCGGTCCAAGCGCGAGCTGCAGCAGGCCATGGCCCGCGCGGTCCCCGAGAGCTGAAAGCCCCCTCAGCCCCGCCCCGCCCTGCCGCGCCCTGCTCTGCCCTGCACGGCCCTGCCGTGCAGGGCCAGGGAGAAGCGCTCCCAGGGGTCGCCCGGCAGACGGCCGTGGCGGCAGCCGGGGGCATGGGGCTTGCCCGGC
>MIBK01000220.1:9837-16148 GCA_001829505.1 Spirochaetes bacterium RBG_16_67_19
AGCCCCCGGCCAGGTCGTCCCGGTGGGCGACCTCCAGCCCCATCTTGCCCAGCTGCACCAGCAGGTCGGCCCTGCGCTCCGGGATGTTCCAGCAAGCCGGGCAAACCCCGATGGTGGCCAGGTCCCCGGTGCCGGTCCGGCGCACCCGGACCATGGCCCTTCCCTCGGCGACAGCCAGCTTTCGCGGCCAGCTTGACACTATAAGGGCCCTCTCCTATACATATTGCAACTAGTCTGGCACAAGGGGAGAGGTTTGTGAAGGTTCTCTTTACCGGCATCCAGCCCACCGGGCTGCTGCACATCGGCAATTACTTCGGGGCCGTGCGCAACTGGGTGTCCCTGCAGCACCAGTACCGCACCTACATCAGCGTCGTGGACCTGCACGCCATCACCATCCAATACGAGCCGCGGGAGATGCCCGGGGCCGTGCAGGAGATGGTCCTGCAGCTGGCGGCCTGCGGCATCGATCCGGAGAAAACCCTGCTGTTCGTGCAGTCCGAGGTGCCGGGACACGCGGACCTGACCTGGACCTTCAACACCATCACCCCGCTGGGCGAGCTGGAGCGCATGACCCAGTTCAAGGACAAGTCCGCCCAGCACCGCAAGAACGTCAACGTAGGCCTGCTGGACTATCCGGTGCTGCAGGCCGCGGACATCCTGATCTACAAGGGCGAGGTGGTGCCCGTGGGCGAGGACCAGGTCCAGCACGTGGAGTTCACCCGCGAGGTGGCCCGCCGCTTCAACGCCCGCTACGGCGATACCTTTCCGGAGTGCGAGGCCCTGCTGACCGCCTCGCCCCGGATCATGGGCCTGGACGGCCAGGCCAAGATGAGCAAGAGCAAGGACAACACCATCGGCCTGCTGGAAACCCGGGAGGAGGTCTGGGCCAAGTTGAGCGTGGCCCCCACCGACCCGGCCCGCGTGCGCAGGAGCGATCCGGGCACCCCGGAAAAGTGCAACATCTACTCCTACCACAAGCTGGTCACCCCGGAGCCGCAGCTCTCCCAGACCGTGGCCCAGGGCTGCCGCACCGCCGGCATCGGCTGCATCGACTGCAAGAAGCTGTTCCTGGACAATCTGATGAAGGAGCTGGACCCGATCCGCGAGCGCTACGGCCAGCTTGCCGCCCGGCCCGAAAAGGTGCGGGAGGCCCTGGATGCCAACGCCGCCACCTGCCGCGCCGACGCCGGGCGCACCATCCTGGAGGTCAAGGAGAAGATGGGCCTGGCCCGGACATGGAAAATCTGACCCCGGAGGACCTCGCCATCACCTCTCTCGGGCCGGCCGTCCTCCCCTCGCCCCTGGGCCTGTCCACGATCCAGGGGGACGGGGTGGCCAACTACGTGGACGATTCGGAAAGCGTGCTCTACGACCTGGACCGCGACCGGACCCAGGCCCGCCTGCGCGCCGGGCAGGCGCTGCCGGCCTTCGAGCGGGCCGGGCCGCGGGCCAGGATCTTCTTCGACCCGACCGCCGCCCGGGTGGCCATCGTCACCTGCGGCGGGCTTTGCCCCGGCATCAACAACGTGATCCGCTCCCTGGTGATGACCCTTCATCACGGCTACGGAGTTCACCAGATCTACGGCATCCGCTACGGCTTCCAGGGCTTCATCCCCCGCTACGGGCACGAGCCGCTGCCCCTGGACCCCGAGGTGGTCGACGACATCCACGAAAAGGGCGGCAGCATCCTGGCCTCCTCGCGCGGCCGGCAGGACACCGGCCAGATCGTAGACTGCCTCGAGGGTCTGGGGGTCTGCCTGCTGTTCGTGATCGGCGGTGACGGCACGCTGCGCGGCGCGCTGGCCGTCGATCAGGAGGCCAGGCGCCGGGGGCTGGCCGTATCCGTGATCTGCATCCCCAAGACCATCGACAACGACATCGCCTTCGTCAAGCAGACCTTCGGGCTGGAGACCGCCTTCGCGGTGGCCGGGGAGGCCATCCGCTCCGCCCACATCGAGGCCAAGGGGGCCCCCAACGGCGTGGGCATCGTCAAGGTGATGGGCCGCAGCTCGGGCTTCATCGCCGCCAACGCCGCCCTGGCCCTCAACGACGTGAACTACGTGCTGGTGCCGGAGGTGCCTTTCGACCTGGAGGGACCGCGAGGGCTGTTCCGGGTGCTGGAGGACCGCCTGCGGCGCAAGAAGCACGCGGTGCTCGTGGTGGCCGAAGGGGCAGGACAGCAGTACGTGGCCCACCCTGGCACCTTGCGGGACCAGTCCGGCAATCCGGTGCTGGGTGACATTGGCGCTTTCCTGGCCCTGCAGATCAAGCGGTACTTCAAGGAGCAGACCGACATCTACGTGAACATCAAATACATCGATCCCAGCTACCTGGTGCGCTCGGTCCCCGCCAATGCCCACGACGCCATCTTCTGCATGCGCCTGGGGCAGAACGCGGTGCACGCCGGCCTGGCCGGCAAGACCGGGATGCTGGTGGGCTACTGGAACGACGAGATCACCCACGTACCCCTGGCCCTGGCCGCTTCCCACCGCAAGCGGCTTTCCCCGGAGGACTCCCTGTGGCTAAACGTGCTGGAAGCCACCGGGCAGCCCTTCTCCCTGACCAACGAACGAATCGATGGAGGCAAGCAATGAGCGAAAGACAGGACTACCTTTTCACTTCGGAGAGCGTGGGCGAAGGCCACCCGGACAAGATCTGCGACCAGATCTCGGACGCGGTGCTGGACAGCGCCTTGAAACAGGACCCCAACGCGCGGGTAGCCTGCGAGTCCTTCACGACCACCGGCCTGGTGCTGGTGGGCGGGGAGATCACCACCGACGGCTACATCGATCTGCAGAGGGTGGTGCGCGGCGTGCTGAAGTCCATCGGCTACGACGATCCGGACTACGGCATCGACTACCAGTCCTGCGCGGTCCTGAGCTGCATCCACGGGCAGTCTCAGGATATCGCCCAGGGGGTGGGGCGCGATTTGAAAAACATGGGCGCCGGGGACCAGGGCATGATGTACGGTTTCGCCTGCCGCGAGACCCCGGAGCTGATGCCCGCCCCCATCCACTACGCCCACGCCATCATGCGGCGGGCCTCGCTGGTGCGCAAGCGGGGCATCCTGCCCTTCATGCGCCCGGACGGCAAGTGCCAGGTGACGGTGGTCTACGAGAATGGCAAGCCCAAGCGGGTGTCCACGGTGGTGCTTTCCCACCAGCATTCCGAGGACATTCAGCAGGAGGAGCTGCGCGAGGCCTTCATCGAGGAGATCATCCGCAAGGCCATCCCCGCGGAAATGCTGGCCGGGCAGGTGACCTACCACATCAACCCAACGGGGCGCTTCGTGATCGGCGGCCCGCACGGGGACACCGGCCTGACCGGGCGCAAGATCATCGTGGACACCTACGGCGGCATGGCCCGCCACGGGGGCGGGGCCTTCTCCGGCAAGGATCCCAGCAAGGTGGACCGCTCGGCGGCCTACCTGGCGCGTTGGATCGCCAAGAACATCGTGGCCGCCGAGCTGGCCGAGCGCTGCGAGGTGCAGCTGGCCTACGCCATCGGGGTGCGCGAGCCGGTGCAGGTGGTGGTTTCCACTTTCGGCACCGGCAAGGTCCCCGACGCCCGCCTGGAAAAGGCCGTGACCCAGGTCTTCGACTGCACCCCCGGCGGGATCATCACCGCTCTGGACTTGCTGAAGCCCGTCTACCAGGAAACGGCCACCTACGGGCATTTCGGCAGGGAGGAGTTCGCCTGGGAGAAGGTCAACCGGGTGGAAGCGCTGCGGGAGCGGCTGAAATAGGCCGCGGGGTGCTCAAGTGCGCATCGCCGGGCTACGGCTGAAGGCCCTGGACCTGGCGGCCGTGGCCGCGGCCCTGGCGGTGATCGTCCTGGCGTCCGTTCGGGCCTACGGCGGCAGGCCCGGCGCCGAGCAACTCCACCTGCGCGGCCCGGGCCGGGAGTGGGTGTACCCGCTGGGGGCGGACCGCACCGTGACCGTGAGCGGCCCGCTGGGCGACACGGTCGTGGAAATCCGCGGCGGCCAGGCCCGGGTCCTGTCCTCCCCCTGCGCCGAGAAGATCTGCGTGCGCTCCGGGGCGATCGCCCGCCCGGGTCAATGGATCGCCTGCCTGCCCAACCGGGTGTTCCTCGACGTCCAGGGCCACGCCAGGCGGTCCGCCGATGCGATCAGCTTCTGAACCCGGGGGCCCCTGGGAGCGGCCGGTAGCCCTGGCCGCCGCGGTCTGCCTGTTCCTTTCCTCCATCGAGTACCTGATCCCCAAGCCCCTGCCCTTCCTGCGCCTGGGCCTGGCCAACCTGCCGCTGCTGGTCTGTCTGGACCTGCTGCCGGCCGGGCCTTTCCTGCTGCTGCTGGCCCTGAAGGCCATGGGCCAGGGGCTGGTGCAGGGCTCGCTGTTTTCGGTGATCTTCCTGTTCTCCGCGGCCGGCACCCTGGCCAGCGGCGCGGTCATGCTCGGCTCCCGCCGCCTCCTGGGGGACAGGATCTCCCTGATCGGCATCAGCGTTCTGGGGGCTCTGGCCAGCAACCTGGTCCAGCTCGCTCTGGCCGGGGCGGTCGCCTTCGGCCCGTCGGCCTGGCTCATCGCTCCGCCTTTTCTCGCCGTGGGCCTGGTGAGCTCCGCCGTGCTGGGCGCCCTGGCCCAGGGCTACGCGCGCCGCTCGCGCTTCCTGCGGCGGTTGCAGCGTCGAGGCGGCGGCCGTACACTGAAGACATGAAGGCCAGCTATTGGGAAATAGCGCAAAGCGGGGCGGTGCGCTGCGCGCTGTGCCCGCATGCCTGCCTCATCCCGCCGGGAGGCCACGGCCGCTGCCGCGTGCGCGTCAATCGCGGGGGGGTGCTGGAGCTGCCCTTCCACGGCCGGCTGTCCTCGATCGCGGTGGACCCGATCGAAAAAAAGCCGCTATACCACTTCCACCCGGGGAAGAACATTCTTTCGGTGGGCTTCGTGGGCTGCTCCTTTCGCTGCCCCTTCTGCCAGAATCACCGCATTTCCCAGGACACGGGTGTGCCCACCCGGGAGGTGAGCACCGGAGAGCTGGTGGCCATGGCCGAGCAGGAAGGCTCCTTCGGCATCGCCTACACCTACTCCGAGCCGCTGGTGCACCTGGAATACGTGCTGGAAGCCTGCCGCCTGGCCCGCGCCCGCGGGTTGAAGAACGTGCTGGTCTCCAACGGCTTCGTCAACCCGCAGCCGGCCGAGGAGCTGCTCGGCCTGCTGGACGCGGCCAACATAGATCTGAAGTCCTTCAACCCGGAGTTCTACCGCCAGGAGATCGGGGGTGAGCTGGAGCAGGTGAAGCGCTTCCTGACCCAGGCCCGCGGCCGCATCGAGCTGGAAGTGACCACCCTGGTGATCCCCGGCCGCAACGACGGGCCGGAGGAAATGGAGGCGATCGCCGCCTTCCTGGCCGCCCTGGATCCGGCCATCCCCCTGCACCTCTCGGCTTACCACCCGCAGTACCGCTACACCCTGCCTCCCACCCCTGCGGCCACGGTGCGCCGGCTGGCCGAGGTGGCCCGCCGATATCTACGCTACGTGTACCTGGGCAACCTCGGCGCGCAGGAGTCCAACACGGTCTGCCGGGAATGCGCCGCCGTGTTGGTGCGCCGCCGGGGCTACCAGGTGAGCATGCCGGGCCTGCACGACGGCCGCTGCGCGCAATGCGGGACGCCGGCGCCGATCGTGGGCGTTTAGACGCTCAGCGCTGCGGGATCTTGGTGATCCCGTTGAAGCAGAAGGTGCAGTATCCTCCGGAAAGCAGGCGGTTGGAGAGCATCCCCTCCTCGCTCAAGTAGCCCAGGGAGTCGGCGCCCAGGAACTCGCGGATCTGGGGCACGGTCTTGGTGTGGGCGATCAGCCGCCGGGTCTCGGCGGTATCGATGCCCAGGTAGCAGGAGTGGCGGTAGGGCGGGGAGCTGACCCGCACGTGCACCTCCCGGGCCCCGAAGTCGCGAATCAGGCGCACGATGTTCTTGAGGGTGGTGCCGCGCACGATGGAATCCTCCACCAGCACGATGCGCTTGTCCTTCAGCACCGAGCGGTTGGGGTTGTACTTCTTGCGCACCTTGGCGTCGCGGATGGCCTGGGTGGGCTCGATGAAGGTGCGCCCGATGTAGTGGCTGCGGATCAGGCCGTAGTCGAAGGGCAGGCCGGCTTCCTGGGCGTAGCCCAGGGCGGCGAAGGTGCTGGAATCCGGCACCGGGATGACCACGTCCGCCTCGGCCGGGTGCTCCCGCCAGAGCTGGCGGCCGAACTCCTTGCGCACCTCGCCGGTGGTCTCGGAGGCCCCGAACAGGAAGCTGTCCGGGCGGGCAAAGTACACGTGCTCGAACACGCAAGCAAGCT
>MIBK01000221.1:0-185 GCA_001829505.1 Spirochaetes bacterium RBG_16_67_19
AGTACCGCAGCTGGTTGATCCCCGGGGTCAAGGTGAACCGCGAAAACGTCGACGAGTTCGTGAACGAGTACATCAAGAAGATGCCCACCTACGACTTGTCCGACTTCTTCGCGAATTGGGCGGGAGAAGCGCAATAACTCTAGCCTGAATGGATGCACCTCCGCACGGGGGCTTTGGCCGCCGTG
>MIBK01000221.1:354-1195 GCA_001829505.1 Spirochaetes bacterium RBG_16_67_19
CGGTGGCCCAGATCCTCTCCCTGGTGATCCTGGTGGCCGTGTTCGCCATCGGCACGAAGGGCAAATATCTCTCCTGGACCAATATCCAGACCATTCTCAGCCTGGCGGCGATTCCCGCGATTCTGGCCGTCGGCCTGCACCTGACCGTCGTGCTCGGAGGGATCGATCTTTCCGTGCAGGGCGTGGCGTCGCTGATTGCGGTTTTCGTCGGGTTGCTCATGCGCAATCAGTTCAACAGCAACAATGTGGGGTTGTGGATCATCCCCATCTCCATGGGGCTCGGGGGGGTGGCGGGAGTGATCAGCGGCCTGCTGAACACGGGCTTGAGAATCCCCTCGTTCATCGCCACTCTCGGCATGAGCTGGGTGCTCTATGGGCTGGCTGTCTACATCAACAGGGCCGTCAATGTCATCATCCAGGACGAGAGGATCTTCAGCGCCATCAATGGGATGGTCTTCGGCATCCCGCAGATCGCGATTTTCGCGGTTGCTCTTACCGCCATCATGCAGTTCATACAGAACCGCACGCAATTCGGGCGGTATTTGTACGCCATCGGCGGCGATGAGGCCCTGGCCCAGCAGGGGGGCGTCAAGGTCAACCGGATCAAGATCGCCGTCTTCACGATCGCGGGGATCATCTACGGGCTCGGATCGCTCCTTTTTGCCTGCCGTTTGGGCGTCGCCACATCGCGGATGGGAAACGGCCTGCTGTTCCCCACCATCACCGCGGTCGCCGTCGGCGGCGTAGCCCTGACCGGCGGGCTGGGGGGGGCCAAGAACGCCGCGCTGGGCGCCCTGATCGTCACGGCGCTCAATGACGGCATGGTCCTGATGCAGGTGAA
>MIBK01000221.1:1353-1418 GCA_001829505.1 Spirochaetes bacterium RBG_16_67_19
GAGTTCCCCGGGGTGGTGGCGCTGGACAGAGTTGACCTGACGATCCGCCGCAACGAGCTGCTCGG
>MIBK01000221.1:1540-8547 GCA_001829505.1 Spirochaetes bacterium RBG_16_67_19
CCGATGCCATCAGGAGCGGCATCGGCATGGTCTTTCAGGAAGGTTCCCTGGTTCCCAATCTCTCCGTCACGGAGAACCTCTTCCTTTGTCATGAGGCGGAATTCCGCCGGGTCGGCATTTTGTCCCTGCGGCCCATGCGGGCGGCCGCCCGGGAGCTGCTGGCCCAGATGAAGCTCCACAGCATCGACGTGGACCTGCCGGTCGCCGAGATCAGCTCGGCGGAGCGGCAGATGGTCGAGATCGCGCGCCTCTTGTGGCTTTCCAGGCTGTACGGACAGGAGAATCCCGTGTTGATCCTGGACGAGCCGACCACGGTGCTGGCCGACAGCGAGCGGGAAACGCTGTTCGAAATACTGCATGAGCTAAAAAAGAGGGCCTCGATCATTTTCATCTCCCATCGCATCCAGGAGGTCCTGGAGAACTGCGACCGGATCGTCGTTCTGAAGGACGGGAAAAACGTCACGGAGATGCCCGCCGCCGAGTCGCGCCTCCTGAAGATCGAGCAGCTGATGGTGGGGCATTCCTTCGCGGTGGACCGCTTCCACCAGGATGAAGAATGGAAGCAGTCGGAAAAAGAGATCCTGAGAGTGGAAAACCTCAGCAAGGCGGGGCTCTTCCAGCCGCTCACTTTCACGGTGCGCGAAGGGGAGATCGTCAGCCTGATCGGGCTGGTCGGCTCGGGGAAGGAAGCGCTCTGCAGATGCGTCGCGGGTCTGGAGAAGGCCGACACCGGCGCCGTGATCCTTGACGGGCGCAAGCTGCCCAGCGGCTCTCCGAGCGCCGCGGTCAGGGCGGGGATCGGTCACATCCCGATCGATCGCCGCAGCGAGGGCCTGGCCCTCATGATGAGCGTGGCCGAGAACGTGAACCTCCTGGTCCTCAACCGCCTGAAGACGGCGGGCTTCCTGAGCCCGGCGCGTGAGAAGAAGAACGCGCAGCACTGGATTGCCGAATGCCAGATCAAGACCCCCTCGAGCGGCACTCTCTGCGCGAATCTCAGCGGGGGAAACCAGCAGAAGACGGTCATCTCCAAGTGGCTCAGCTCCCGCGTGCGCCTGCTGATCCTCGATCATCCCACGCGGGGGGTCGACGTCGGGGCCAAGGACGAGCTCTACAAGATCATCCGGCGCCTGGCCAAGGAAGGGATCGGCATGCTGATGATGTGCGACACCCTGGAGGAGGACATCGGGCTGGCCAACCGGATGCTGATCATGAAGGACGGCCGTCTGGTGAAGGAGCTCGCGAGCTCCCCGCGGCAGAAGCCCAGCCCGCAGGACATCATCAGCCTGATCGTCTAGCCGCAGAAGGAGAATGCAGTGGGACTGACACATAAATTGAAGATTCCTCCGGTGTACATCACGGTCGCGCTGTTGGTGGTCGTAGGGCTGGCCTTCTACCTGGGAAACCCGAACTTTCTGACTCCCTACAACCTCAACACGATCATCAGCTTCTCCGCCATCCTGCTGATGGTCGCCCTGGGCCAGATGTGCACGATCCTCGTCGGCGGGATCGACCTTTCAGTCGGTGGGCTGGTCTCGTTCATCTCCGTCGCCTTCATCCTGCTGATCAAACCGATCGGCTACTGGGCCTATCCGGCCTGCATCCTGATGGGAGTGCTGGCCGGATACACCAACGGGCTCATCCTCACCCGGATCAAGATCCCTTCCTTCATCGCCACCCTGGGGACCGGCGGCATTCTCACCAGCCTGGCCTATCTCGTGTCGCCCCGGCCGGTGAACCTGTCCCCGGACAGCTACCAGGTCGTGGACACCGTGGTCAACGGCTCCCTGCTCGGGGTGAGCAACGTCCTGTACATCGGCCTGGCCGTGTTCCTGCTGTTTTTCGCCATCCTGCGCTTCACCAGCACCGGCCGCAACATCTTCTACATCGGCAGCAACATCAAGATGTCCTGGATGTCGGGCATCAACATCACCAGGACGCGCAACATCGCCTTCATGCTGTCGGGACTGGGCGCCGCGCTGGTGGGCATCACCATGTCCTCCATCCGCTACGGCGGCGACCCGGTGGTCGGGACCGCGTACGTGCTGAACTCGATCGCGGCAGTCGTGGTGGGCGGCACGGCCCTCACCGGCGGCACGGGAGGGGTGGTGAACACCCTGTTCGGAGCGATCTTCATGAGCATGCTGGACAACGGGATGAACGTGGTCGGCATCGACCAGTATCTCCAGCAGGCCATCCTGGGCATCATGGTCATCATCGGCGTCACCCTGACTTTCGACCGGACCAAGACCCCTATCGTCAAGTAATATGGCCGGCATGGAATTCGTAAAAGCCGTGCACAAGACCATGGCCCTGCTGGAGGCGTTGGCCCAGCAGAAAGAGATGGGAGTGACCGAGCTGGGCGAGTGCGCGGGCATGCACAAGAGCACGGTGTACCGCTTCTTGAACTCGCTGAAGGAGCTGGGCTACGTCCGCCAGAATGCGGTCAACGAGAAGTACAGCCTGACCCTGAAGCTCTTCGAGCTGGGGTCCTACGTGCTGGGTCGCATGGAGCTCTGGGAGCAGGCCCATCCGCTCATGGAGCAGCTCGCCGAGCAGACCCACGAAACCGTCCACCTCGCCGTTCTGGATGACGGCCGGCTGGTCTACCTGGGCAAGTTCGAGTCGACCCAGGCCCTGCGGGTGTCCATGTCCTCGCGCATCGGGCAGAGCGCCCCCACCTATTGCACGGGCGTGGGCAAGCTCCTGCTGGCCCATGCTCCCCCCGAGCAGGTGGACCGCATCCTGGCCCGGGAAGGCCTGAAGCGCTTCACTGAGCACACCATCACCGACCGGACCCTGCTGGCCAGGGAATTGGACAGTATCCGGCAGCGCGGTTTCGCCTTCGACGACGAGGAGCACGAGGTGGGCGTGCGCTGCGTGGCCGCCCCGGTGCGCAACAACCAGGGGGCGACCGTCGCCGCGCTGAGCATATCAATACCCAAGGTGCGGATGCCGGACGAGGAAATCCTGCGCTATCGGGAACTGGTCACCAGGTCCGCGGACGAAATCTCCCGCCGGATCGGGGCTACCGCCTAGCCTCAGCGCACGGCCTTGACCCCGGCCCCGCCCCGGGCGCGCTTGGCCTCCGCTTCCACGGCCGCCTGGTTGATCATGCTGACGTCCCCCGGCGTCTCCTGCACCAGGATGCCGTGGGCGGCGCCCCAATCCACCGCCGTGGCCAGGTCCTTGCCCTTGAGCAGCGCGGCCAGCACCCCGGAGGCGAAGGAATCCCCGCCGCCCGTGCGGTCGCGGATGGGCACGTTCTCCCGCAGGGGAGCCGTATACCAGGCCTCGGCCGCCACGTCGTACAGGGCCGCCCCCCAGCTGATCAGGTCGGCATTGGTGGCGCCGCGCCACTGGGTGCCGACCAGGCTCAGGTTCGGGAAGTCGGCGGTGAGCTGCCGGATGGTCTGCTTGTAGGCCTCCAGCCAGTCCTCAAAACCCTTGCTCTTGCGCGTTTCGTAGCCCAGCGCGTCCGCCAGGTCCGAATCGTTGCCCACCAGGAAGCCCAGGTGGGGAGCGATCTGCCGGTTGATGGCCCGGGCCCGGTTCTTGTCCGGCTCCACCTTGGCCCGATAGTTCAGGTCCGCGGCCACGAACGTTCCGGCCGCGGCCGCCCGCCGGGCAGCCTCGATGGCCAGCTCAGCCGTGCGGCCCCCGATGAGGGTGAAGATGCCCCCCGTGTTGAGCACGCGCACCCCCTGCCTGCCCAGCAGCTCCTCCAGGTCGAAATCCCCCGGCTGGAGCAGGGTGGCGGGGGTGTGGGCCCGGTAGTAGGTGGTCGCCGACGGGATGACCCCCGCGCCGTTGTAGGTGAAGTTCACCCCGTTGTGCAGCCCGCCCTTGCCGTCAGTGGAATAGCGGCCGCCGTCGCTCTTCGTGTTCCACCAGCGGATCCAGCCGGTGTCCACGCCGGATTCCCGCAGCTGGTTGCGGATGTTCTCCCCGACCGGATCATCCACCAGCGCGGTCAGCACCGCGGTGCGCAGAGCGAAGGTGTAGGCCAACCCGCAGGCCACGTTGGTCTCCCCCCCGCCCTGGAACACGCGCACCCCGTCGCGCATGCGGGCCGTCGGCACGTCCCGGGGGTCGAAGCGCATCATGACCTCGCCGAGGGATACCGCGTCGTAGCGGCATCCTTCCGCCTTTCTTATATCCCCGTAGCGCACCACCATACCCGCCCCCTGCTATGATATTTCATCCATGCGCTTCCACAGCGCTTTCGCCGCCCGGTTGGCCTTTTCATAGATCGGATCCAGATCGAACGGGAACCGTCGATCCTCGTAGACGATGCTCCCGTTGATGATGACCGTTTTCACGCTGCCGGCGGAAAAGCCGAAGGCCATATGGCCGCCGATATTCTCGCCGACCAGCGGCGTGGGATTCCGGTAATCGTAGATCACCAGATCGGCCACGCTGCCGGCCTCGATCCTCTGAAAGCTCCCGGGAAAATAGCGCTCCAGCAGCCGGGTCCCGTTATGCAGGAAGGCCAGGAAGTTGGCCGGCCATAATGGGCCTCCGGCATCCCTGTGCTTGAAATAGGCGAACTTCATCTCCTCGAACATGTCGCTGCCGATGCCGTCGGTCCCCAGTGCGACGTTCCGCACGGCGCCCATCTTTTCCGCATACCCGACCCCATTGTTCATATTGGAGCGGGCATTGTGGACCAGAAAGCAATCGTGCTCGTTCAGCTTGCCGATATCGGCAGCGGTCAAATGAACCCCGTGAGCGCAGATGGTCTTGGCATCCAGCAGGTTCCTGGATTCCAGCCGCTGCATGAGGTCCATCTGATACAGATGATGGGAAGCGGCCGAATCGTAGCTGTCCTCCGCGGCGTGGATGTGGAGCCCGCTCCCGGTGGCGCGGAGGGCCTCCGATAGCAGGGACAGAGCCTCCTCCCCCAGGGTAAAGGCCGCGTGCGCCCCGATGGCCGCCTCCAGAAGCCCCCCCTTCGCCGATTGGGCGAAACGGATGTTTTCGTCGATCCCCTGGCGCATCTGGCTTCCGCCATTGCGGTCGGTCACCTCGTAGCAGAGGATCCCGCGCAGGCCGACTTCTTCGAAGGCCTTCCTCAAGGTTTGCAGCGAGCCGCCAATGAAGCCGGGAGAGGCATGATGATCGATCACCGCGGTGGTGCCGGCCCGGACGGCTTCGATCGCCCCGATGAGGCCGCTGTAGTACAGGATTTCCTCATCGATGGCGCGGTCCAGGCGCCACCAGAGATTCTGCAGGATGGACACGAAGTCCGTGGCAGGCTTGATGTCGGCCAGAATTCCCCTGGCCAGCGCCGAATAGAAATGGTTGTGGCTGCAGACGATGCCCGGGCTGACCAGGTTTCCCGCCAGATCGATGGTCCGCTCAGGCGCGGAAACCGGCGCGAGGTTCCTGCCTACCTTGACAATCCTGTTCCCGTCGATCAGGACGTCCATGCCGTCCCTGACCTCTGGCGGCAGGAACTGCAGCAGGCGAACATCTTTCAGAAGAAGCATTTCGCCCCCTTAGGAGGTAGTGTTCAGCAAATAGCCGTGGTCCCGGAGGACCGTCCTGGCTATGGCCAGTGCCTGCTCTGCTTCCCGGTTTTCCGGCCCTTCCCCGGATGGCTCCCGCAGCACTCCATGGAGCCTCAGGTGTATCCCCGGCTGGCCTGCCGCACTGGAAACGTGGAACCCGTCGTTTCGGCTGCCGTCAAAGTCCGCTTTCGAGGAGAAGAGGGTCAGCTTGTCCTTGTACGGAAGCCCATCGTAGGGACAGAAGGTGCCGCAATTCCCGCATTCGTTGCAGAGGGCATCTAGATGAAGAATCTGCCAGGCATTGCGGAAACCATCTTCCTCCTTGACCGCGATCCACACGTTCGCCCGGTTCGGGCACACGTCCACGCACTTGTTGCACACGGAATCGCATTCCAGGCACCGCAGGTGCTCATGGCGGGCCACTTTCCGGGCGGGAAGCAGCCTGCCTTTTTTTTCGTAAACCTCCAGGAAGCGCTCTTTGTCCCGGGCATATCTGCTGCCTGCCGGATCCTCCAGGCTCAGGTTCTCCTTGCTCAGGATGGCGGCCGCGGCTCTTCTGGCATCCGCAATGCTTTCCACGACGGTCGCCGGCCCGCGAAAGGCATCGCCTCCTACGTAAACATTCCGGATCTCCGTCTCCAGGGTTTCCGGATCCGCTTTCAGCCTGCCTTCCGGGCCCAGCTTCAATCCGGCGCCTTCCAGCAGGCCGGAGTCCGCCCGTTCCCCGATCGCGCTGATCACGGAATCGAAAGGCAGCTCCCTGATTTCCTCCGTCGGCTCGGCGCGCCTGCGTCCACCTGGATCAGGAGCGCCCAGGCGCATCATACGGCATTTCAACACGCCGGTCCCCAGAAACGCTTCGGGGGACAGCAGGTACTCGAAGGCGACTCCGTCGCTGACGGCAGCGTCCAGCTCTTCCCGGTCCGCCGGCATTTCCTTCTCGGTCCGGCGATAGACAACAGCGACTTCCTGCACGCCCTTCAATCGCTTCGCCGCCCTCGCGCTGTCGATGGCGGTATTGCCTCCCCCGATCACGGCGACCCTTCTGCCCAGCCCGGCGAAATGCCCGTCCCTGCGCAGGGAGTGCAGGAAAAACAGCGCGTCATGGACGCTCCGGCCGTCCCCTTCCAGCTCCAGCTTCCGGGAAACCTCGGCTCCGATGGCGATGAAGATGTACTTGAACCCCTCGGTTTTCAGGGCCTGAATCGAAAACTCCCGCCCCGCTCCAAACCGGAAGTCCACGCCCAGCGACTCGATCGTCTGGATATCCCTGCGTATCGCCGCCGCGGGGATCCGGAACCGGGGGAGAATGTTTCCCACCACCCCCCCCGCGGAGCGACTCCTCTCGAAGACCGTCACCTTGAACCCGGCCCGGGCCAGGAAACAGGAAGCGGCCAGCCCCGCGGGTCCGGCGCCGATCACCGCGGCCTGGATGCCCGGCCTTCCCGCCCGGAGGCGGCCTTGCGCCCGATACGCCCGCCGGGCGTGCCTGGC
>MIBK01000221.1:8575-13457 GCA_001829505.1 Spirochaetes bacterium RBG_16_67_19
ACCGGCCCTTCGTAGTCCTTTCGGGTGCAGTTGTGCATGCATTGATGGTCGCAGATGTGACCCGTGATGTTCGGCAGCGGGTTGGTGCGATAGATGACCTCCAGCGCCTCGTCAAACCGGCCGGCCCCGGCCAGGCGGATGTACTCCGGGACGTCCTGGTGGATGGGACAGGCGCGCACGCAGGGGGCGACGTAGCAGTCCAGGAGAGGCAGTTTCTCCCCGACTTGCACCTTCTTTTCCCCCCGCCAGGCCTTCCGATAGATGGGCTTCGTCGCCGAATCCTCGCAGATTCGATCCAGCTTTTCCGCATCGATGCGGCCGGATTTCCGGTCTTTCTCCAGCAGCGGTTCCAGGCCGTTGGCGATTTCCCTCAGCCTCAGGTAGCCGCCGGGCTTCAACAGCTCGGTGGCCACCGTGATGGGCTTTATCCCCGCTGCGAAAACCTCCGCCGCATTCCACTGGCAAGCCCCGCCGGAAAAGGAAATCGGCAGAGCTCCCTGGAACTCCCGGGCCAGCCTGGCCGCCAGGCTGATCGTGAGCGGAAACAAAGCGCGGCCCGACATGTACATTTCTTCCCCGGGAAGCAGGCCGGCCAGATTCCGCGCGCCCAGCGTGTTGGAAAGCTTCACGCCGAATTTCCGGCCGCAAGCGGAGCTTTTTTCAACCAGCCGCCCGATCATTCGGGTGGCATCCGCGTACTGCAGGTCCTTGGAAAACGTCGCTTCCTTGATGCCGATGTAGCCGAAACCGCGCGCCTCCAGGAGGGCTTTCACCTTTTCGTATCCCAGCAGGGTCGGGTTCAATTTGACAAAGGTGTGGAGCCCCTTTTCCTGCAGAAGATAGGTACAGATGGCCTCGATTTCGTGGGGCGGGCAGCCGTGCATCGTGGACAGGGTCACGGAGTTGGAAAGGCGCGGCGATATTTCGCCCGGCAGCCTCGAAAGATCCGCGCTGCCCTGGCCATTGCCGAAAACGGCCACCTTGGCCTCTTCCCTGACGAAGGAGTCCAGCTCCAGCAGGTGTCTTTGATACAGCTCGTGCCGCGAGGCGTCCATCAGGCCATCGAGGAACGACTGCATCTTCTCGGTGCGGATGCCTTCCAGATCGTAACCGACGCTCAGGTTGAAAAGGAAGGAGCGGGCCTCCGTCTTGCGCAGATCTAAAACTCTTTCGAGGAAGTGCAGCAGCAGCCAGGCTTTCACGTATTCGTCGAAGGCTTCCTGCAGGGACAACTCCGTGGACCATTCCGTGTTGTACCCTTCATCCCGGGCATCGATGCAGGGCTTCTCGACCTTCAGCGAATCCAGCTTCTGCACGGTTTTCAGCTCGATGAAGCGCCCCCCGGCCAGATAGGCGGCGACGATATTCTGGGCCAGCTGGGTATGCGGGCCCGCGGCCGGTCCGACCGGCGTGTCGCAGCTCTCTCCGAAAAGGCCCAGGACGCTCGAGCTGCTTTTCCGGAAGAAGCAGCTTTCCGGTATCCCGAAAATGCTGCGCTGTTTTCGATATTCCCCGGATATCCACTCCAGCATCCGGTCAAACGGAATCGGCCGCATAATAAACCCGATTCTCCGCCAAACCCTTTTAGGCGTCAAGAGTATTGACAGCTGCCTCGCGGAGGAGTCCAATAAAGCCCATGGAACCCAAATTGAAAGCGCGCCTGCGCCGGCAGGTCACCTCCCGGCGCGAAGAACTGGCCGGGCTGCTGCAGAGCCTGGTGCGGATTCCCAGCTTCACCGGGGAGGAAGGCCCGATCGTGTCCTTCGTCCTGGAAAAGATGAAGAGTCTCGGTTTCGCGGAGGCGCGCGCCGACGGCCTGGGCAATGCGGTGGGGCGCATCGGCACCGGTCCCCTGACCATCCTCTACGACGCGCACCTCGATACGGTGCGGGTCACCGACCCGGAGCAGTGGGAGCACCCCCCCTTCGAGGGACGCATCGTGGACGGGGCGCTGCACGGCCGCGGGGCCGTGGACGAGAAGGCGGCCATGGCCGGCTTTTTAGTGGCCGGGGCGGCGCTGGCCAAGGCCTTCCCGCGCGGGGACCTGCCCTTCAGCCTGTACATTGTGGGCTCAGTGATGGAAGAGGACGCGGACGGGTTCCCTCTTCTATATCTCATGGAAAAAGAGGGCTTGAAGCCCGACTACGTGCTGTTGGGCGAGCCCACCGACCTGAAGGTCTACCGCGGCCAGCGGGGGCGCCTGGAGCTGGAGATCAGCACCGAGGGCCAGGCGGCCCACGGGGCGCACAACCGGCAGGGGGTCAACGCCATCTACAAAATGGCCCCGCTCCTGCGGGCCATCGAGAAGCTGGACCGCGCGCTGCCCAAGGCCGCTCCTCTGGGCCGGGGCTCGGTCACCGTCTCGGACATCGGCAGCCGCGGGCCTTCGCTTTGCTCCGTGCCCGACCGCTGCCGCATCCACATCGACCGGCGCCTGACCGCGGGGGAAACCAAGGAAGGGGCGCTGGCCCAGCTGCGGGAGCTGGCCGATAAGCACGGCGGGGCCAAGGTGGAGCTGCCGGTGTATACCGCCAAGAGCTGGAAAGGCACCGAGGTGCGCCAGGAAGCCTACTTCCCCACCTGGGTCATGGAAGAGGACGCCCTGCTGGTGCAGGCCGGCATGGAGGCCGCGCACCTGGCCACCGGGCGCAAACCCCGCGGCGGGGTGTGGAGTTTCTCCACCAACGGCGTGGCCACCGCCGGGCACCACGGCATCCCGACCATCGGCTTCGCCCCGGGCAAGGAGGAGCTGGCCCATACCTCGCGCGAGGTCATCCAGCTGGCCGACCTGGCCAAGGCGGCCCTGTTCTACGCGCTGTTCCCGTTCGTGCTGGCCGAGCGGGCCGGCAGCCGATAGCCCGACCCGAGCCCGGCGATGAAGATCCAGCGGGTCCTGAGAATAGCCAATTCCCACCGGGAAGCGGACGAGCTGGACGTACAGCAGCAGATCGCCATGAGCCCTGACCAGAGGAGGGCGATCGTCAGGGAGCTGCAGCGCAGGGTATACGGCCCGGCTCCGCCGCCGCTTCGCCCACGCCGCAGACGCGGCAAGTGAGCGCCACTTCGCGCGTGCGCGATCCCTAACCAGAACTATCCGCTTGTTTCGCTATTGCGCCATTGGTACAATAGTAGCATGACAAGTGATGACGTACTCGGGTTGCTCCGCGAGAACATGGACAGGATCAAGTCTTTCGGAACGAGCTCTGTTGGGATTTTCGGCTCATTTGTCCAAGGCAATCCATCGATGGCTCGTGATGTGGACATCCTGGTCACGTTCGCAGAAAACAAGAAAACCTTTGACAACTATATGGGGCTGAAATTCTTTCTGGAATCTGTATTGAACTCCGAAAAGATTGACTTAGTCCTAGCTGACTCTTTAAAGCCTGGAATTCGCGAAGAGGTGCTTAGAACTGTTGTCTATGCCGCGTAATCCTCGCCCGTACATCGAGGACATTCTGAGCTCGATTCGCGCTATTGAAGGCTACATCAAGGGATACACATACGAGTCGTTCTGCGAAGATAGAAAGACGATCGACGCGGTCCTTCGAAACCTTGAAATCATCGGGGAAGCAGCAAAGGCGCTTCCAGACTCGACTCGGGAAGAACACCCCGAGATCGAGTGGCGCAAGATAGCCGGATTGCGGGACATTCTTATTCATGAGTACTTTGGCATCGACTTGAAGATAGTGTGGGACGTACTCATGAACAAGCTGCCCGAGCTAAAGAAATCCCTCTCGCGATAGAAAAATCCCTATAAGCTCCTTGCTGAAGATCCCTGCAGCGACCGGCCGATGAGGATCATAGCTGCACCAAGGCAGTAGGCCAGGGGGCGTTCTAGCTCCGCCGCGCAGGCCATGTCCTGCCAGCGGACAACCCGAATCTTGCGGCCCAGGCTACCCCGCCCGCCCGGCGGCCTCGCCGTAGCGCGCGTCGAACACCTTCGGCCAGCCCTGGACGTAACCGGCCCGCATTTTCTCGGCGGCATTGCCCAGCCGCTCCCAGCCCCGGTGCTCCAACAGCACCCGGGTGCCGCCCCCTTCGGCGCGGAAGCTCAACTCCAGCTCGGTCGGGGGATAGGGTTTCTTGTTGGGCTTCCAGGCGATCACCAGCCTGGCCGGCGGGTCCCAGACCATGATCCTTCCCCAGGACAGCAGCTCACCGCTGGACAGGCGCTCCAGCACCTGCCCGTCGACCCGCGGCTCCATCTCCACCCCCACCGGGGTCACCCCGGGAAGCTCCTCGTCCACGGCGCGCGAGTGGCTGTCCAGGGGCCACCAGTTGGACAGGCCCTGCGTGAACACCCGGAAAGCCTGCTCTACGGAGCAGCGCACCACGATGCTTCTTCGAATCGGCTCCAGCTTCAGGCTCATCGCCGTCCTCCTTTCTTTTCCGCGCTTTCCTTGAAGGCCGCCAGGGCCGTGTCCCAGAACAGCTCCAGGTAGGCCCGCAGCGCCGCCAAACCGCCGGGGTCCACCGCGTACAGCCGCCGGGCTCCTTCCCGCCTCCCCCGCACCAGGCCGGCCTCCTTCAGCACGCGCAGGTGCTGGGACACGGCGGGGCGGGAAACCGGCAGCAGCCGGGCGATCTCACCCACGGACCTGGCCCCTCCGCGCAGGATGGCCAGCACCCTGCGCCGGGTCGGGTTGCCCAAGGCATCCAGCACCGCCTCCGAATCTTTCAGGTTAGTACCCACTTACGGTAAGTTACTGCTTACCTGAAACAGAGTCAACACTTTTCCGCCAGCCGGGAAGGGTCCCCCTGCAGCCGGCGGCCCAGCAGCACCAGTGCCGCGCCGGCCCGCCAGCGCAGGCCCGGACCAGACCTGGCTCTCACGGCCCGTCCCTTTCGCGGTGCTGAATCCCGCGCCTGCCTGCTGAACTCC
>MIBK01000222.1:0-548 GCA_001829505.1 Spirochaetes bacterium RBG_16_67_19
AGCAAGCATCATGAAAGTCGAAGCGAGGTAGGGGGCATGGGCATCGAACTCACCCTCGAGGGGATCACGAAAACCTACGGCAAGGTCACGGCGGTAAAGCAGCTTGACTTCACGGTAAAGGCCGGCGAGCTGTTCGCGCTGCTCGGCCCTTCGGGAGCGGGAAAGTCCACCACGGTCAACCTGATCGCCGGCATCGAGAAGCCGGACCAGGGGGACATCAAGGCCGGCGGTAGCTCCATACTCGATCAGCGCCCCCAGGAGCGCGACTTCGCCATGGTGTTCGAGAGCTACGCCCTGTACCCCCACCTGACCGTGGCGGAGAACATGGCCTTCCCCCTGCGGGCGCCCAACCGGGCCACGAAGTACAGCGCCGCGGACATCCAGAAACGGGTGGCCGAGACCGCGCGCATGCTGGAAATCCACGAGCTGCTGGCCCGCTACCCCAAGGAGCTCTCGGGAGGCCAGAAGCAGCGCGTCGGCCTGGGGCGAGCCCTGGTCCGGGACTCCCAGCTGTTCCTGCTGGACGAGCCCATCGCCCATCTGGACGC
>MIBK01000222.1:708-4902 GCA_001829505.1 Spirochaetes bacterium RBG_16_67_19
CGAGCTGTTCAGCAAGCCGGCCAACGTGGTCGTGGCCCAGGCCATCGGCGACCCGCCGATCAACCTGCTGGACTGCCAGGTGGCCAACCGCGACGGCTGCCTCTATATCTCCGGCTCCGGCTTCTCGGTGCAGTGCAACGAGCGCCTGGCGGCCGCCCTGCGCGGGCTGCCGGTCGGCGCGGCGGCCAGCCTGGGCATCCGGCCCAGCCAGATCACCGTCCACCAGGACCCCGCCCGGGGGCTGATCCGCGGCGAGGTGTACGTTTTCGAGCCCCTCGGCGGGGAGGCGGTGGCCACGGTGAGCGTGGAGGGCAAGTTGGTAAAGGTGCTGTGCTCCTGGTCCAGCGGTCTGAAGATCGGGGACAAGGTTTCCCTGAGCTTCGACCTGGACACGGTGCACGTCTTCAACCGGGACACGGGTAGGGCATTGTATGCCTGATCGTGCATATGTAACGCGAAGGAGGAAGGAAATGAGCAAGCGCATCGCAGCGATTCTGCTCTGCCTCGGGCTGGTGCTGGCCGTGGCCGTTACCGGCGTGGCCGCGCCCAAGAAGGTGACCATCACCGTGCAGATGTTCTCAGGACCCGAGTACGACGCCATGGCGCCGACGGCCAAGTACTGGAACGAGAAGTACTCGGCCGCCACGGGCATCACCGTGAACGCCGTGGCCCTGAGCCGCATGGGCTACTTCGAGAAGATGCAGTCCCAGCTGGTGGCCGGGCTGCGCGAGCCGGACCTGGTGCACCCGTTCAACATGGCCCTGGGCCAGCTGCGTCCCTACCTGGAGGACCTGCGCCCCTACCTGGCCAAGGCCGACCTGATGACCGGCCCCGACGGGGAGAAGTACTCCATCGACGGCCTGCTGGACCCGGCGAAGGCCTGCGTCACCGCCGCCGACGGGGCGATCCTGGGCATGCCCAAGGACATGAGCGAGCTGTGCGTGTATTACCGCAAGGACCTGATCAGCAATCCACCGGAGACCTGGCCGGAGCTGGTGGAGATGGCCAAGCAGTACACCAAGTCCATCAACCCCAAGAGCCCCACCGAGTACGGCGTGGTTCTGCAGGGCAAGTATGAGAAGTGGACCTACTGCTCGGCGCTGGAGACCCTCTGGTCGGCGGGCTACGAGATCTTCAAGCCCGGCGACAAGGAAATCGCCATGTACAACGCCGACGCCGTGAAGGCCTTCAAGGTCTATGAGGATCTGTTCAAGGCCAAGGCCCTGTACCCGGGCTTTGACAACACCGAGTACCCCGAGGTGTCCGCGGCTCTGGAGAGCGGAAATGTGGCCATGGCCGTGCAGTGGAACGCCAACTACTTCTCGCTGTCCAACAAGGAAATGTCCCCGAAGGTCTACGACAAGATCGCCCTGGCCCCGCCCCCCGGCTGGAAGCAGGCCGACGGCAAGGTCAAGCGGGCCATGTACGTGCAGACCATCAACCTGTCCCTGAACAAGAAGTCCCGGAACAAGGACGCGGCCATGAAATTCCTGACCTGGTCGACCTTCGGCGAGGGGGCTGTCCTGTACGCCAAGTACGGCGGCTCTTCCCCGATCAAGAAGGTCTGGATGGCCAAGGACGCCATGATGCCTTACCCGGTGCTGGCGCCGATGGTCTCGGAATACGGCCGCTCGCTGCCCATGCACAACGACATGAGCGAGCTGGTGATGATCGGCTCCTCCTGGATCCAGAAGGTGGGCATCGGCAACGCCACCGCCGAGCAGGCCGCCAAGGGGCTGCCGGAGGAGATGGCCGCTTTCCTCAAGTCGAGGTAAGGCTCTTTCGGATGCAAAGGGGGGCGGGCCGGTCCCGCCCCCCCATTTCAAAGTCGAGGAAGCGAAGATGGAAAACCAGGCTGCTGCAATCACGGTCAGGAAAGCCGGCGTGTTCAGCCGGTTCGTGGAGAAAACCTTCAAGTACCTGATGATCGTCCCGATGACGGTCATCCTGGCCGCCATTTCGCTGTACCCCTTCATCTTCGCCGTGCGCCTGGCTCTGACCAACGCCAGCACCATCAACCTGATGGCGCCCCGGTTCGTCTGGTTCAAGAACTTCGGCGACATCCTGATCTCGGCGCGCTTCTGGCAGTCGACCGTGCTGACCGTAGTTTACGTGGTTTCGGCGATCGCGCTGGAGGTGGCGCTGGGGCTGCTGCTGGCCATCCTGGTGGACAAGCTGGCCAAGGCCCAGAAGTGGCTGGTCTCCCTGCTGATCACCCCCATGCTGATCTCCACGATCCTGTGCGGGATCATCTTCCGGCTGCAGTTGAATCCCCAGTTCGGAGTGATCTCCTACTACCTGAACCACCTGGGGCTGGGCGGCAACTGGCTGGACACCCACCACGCCCTGGTCACGATGATCTTCATCGACGTGTGGCAGTGGACCTCGTTCATCTTCCTGATCGCCTTCGCCGGACTGAAGGCCCTTCCGGTGGAGCCCTTCGAAGCGGCGCGGGTGTACGGGGCCAAGACCTGGCAGACCTTCTGGATGGTCACCCTGCCGCTGGTGCGCCCGGTGCTCACGATCGCCGTGGTGTTCCGGCTCATGGACGCCTTCAAGGCCTTCGACCACATCTACATCATGACCGCCGGCGGCCCGGACTTCGCCACGACCACCTGGTCGGTGCTGGCCTACAACTACGCCTACACCAGCAACCACTTCGGGCGCGCCTGCGCCATGGCCATAATACTGCTGATCATCGTGACGGTGGTCGTGAAGCAGCTGCTGAAGCTGGCCAAGTGGCGCTGAGCCGTTAGGAGAGCGGGCAGGGCTCCGGCTGGACCGCCGCGCGGCGGCGATCCGCTTCATACACGGCCAGGCAGACGGCCAGGTCCCGCCACCCCTCGCGGCCGTCGGTCAGGGGATCGCGGCCGGAGGCGACCGAGGCCGCGAAGTGCTCGATCTGCAGCCGGTAGGGGTCGGGGGAGTCGGTGGCGGGCTGGAAAACGAAGGTGCCGCGATCGGTCACCGCCCGCACGCTGCCGGTGGACTGCCGCCACAGCGTGCCTTCGGCTTTCAGGCTGCCGCGGGTTCCGCTGATCGACAGATAGTTCTCCCGGAAGCAGTTGTCGAAGGAGGCCAGCACGGTGGCCAGCGCGCCGCCTTCGAAGCGCAGCACCGCCGCCGAGTTCCAATCGCTGGGGAAGGGGTACCCGCGGGTGTCGATGGCCCCGGTCACTTCGGCCACCTCGCGGCCGATCAGGAAGCGCAGCAGGTCCACGACATGGACCCCCACGTCCATCATGGCCCCCCCGCCGCTCAGGGCCGGATCCAGCCGCCAGGGAGAGGTGGCCAGGGGGAAGAAGGCGGGAAGGTCGTAGCCGAACAGGCCTTGCGCCTCGGTGACCTCCCCCAGGTTCCCGTCGGCGATGAACCGGCGGATCCAGCCGTGGCAGGGGTTGAAGCGCATCATGTTGCCGATCCCCAGGCGCACCTTCGAACTCCTGCAGGCCTCCAGCATGCGTCCCGCCGGTTCCAGGCCGGCCGCCATGGGTTTTTCGCAGAGCACGTGCAGCCCGCTCCGCGCGGCGCGCACGGTCCACTCGGCGTGCAGGGAGTTGGGCGTCGCGATGTAGACCGCGTCCAGGTCTCCGGCTTCGAGAAGCTCCTCGGGGCCCGCCGCGCACCGGGGCGCCCCGTATTTTTGGGCCAGGGCCCGGGTCCGCTCGGGGTTCCGGCCCCAGACGGCCTGCAGCTTGTGCCCGGGGGTTCCCGCTATAGCCGGCGCCATAGCCACGTCGCTGAAGCCCCCGAATCCGGCGATCCCCCAGCGGAACGGTTTCTCTTTCGTGCTCATGACGCACTTTAGCACGGAAGCATTATCAGATAAAATGATATTTAGATTTTCTTGACAAGGGCGGCGCGCAAGAATACTTTTACAGGCACAGGGGGGAGCGGTGAGCGATACGCTGAAGCTGGCCAAGATCAAGCGCAAGACCGTGGTAGCCCAGGTAATGGAGAACATCCGGCAGCTGATTGCCTCGGGGCAGTTCAAATCAGGAGACCGGATCCCCACCGAGGGGGAGCTGGCGGAGCGCCTGGGCATCGGGCGATCCTCCATCCGCGAGGCGATCAAGGTGTTCAACTACCTGGGCGTGCTGGACTCCCAGACCGCCAAGGGCACCTTCGTCTGCGACCGGGCCAGCATCTCCGTGGAAGCCCTGACCTGGTCGATCCTGTTGGGGCGGGACGACT
>MIBK01000222.1:5107-5212 GCA_001829505.1 Spirochaetes bacterium RBG_16_67_19
CGGCTGCGGCAACCGCCTGTTCAGCGCCATCTACGGGGTGCTGCGCGCCTTCATGTACGAGGAAATCGAGAAATCGCACCAGGACTTCAGCGACATCTCCACGAT
>MIBK01000222.1:5397-5817 GCA_001829505.1 Spirochaetes bacterium RBG_16_67_19
TCAAAGGGGATAGGGAATGGAAGCACGCCTGCAGAGGATCAAGCGGCGCCTGTTCGAGGAGTACTACCAGAAGAAAACCTGGTGGGGCGACGACCTCTCCATCTTCGACGACGATCCGGGTCTGGCTTCCAGGCCGTTGGTGGTGCGCAAGGCGCTGGCCGTGCAGAAGGTCTGCCGCGAGATGCCCATCGAGGTGAAGGACGACGAGCTGGTCGTGGGCGTCTGCACCATGTCCTCGGTCGGGTTCGGGCACACCTTCCCGCGCTATGAAACCGACCAGGAGGCGGCGGCGGCGGCCAAGGTCTGCTTGAACCGCAAGTCGGTCTGGGGGCACCACAACCCTTACTACCAGAAAATCCTTGCGAAGGGCATCGCGGCCATCATCCAGGAGGCCCGGGACCTGCAGGCCAGGGTGCCGGC
>MIBK01000222.1:6061-9767 GCA_001829505.1 Spirochaetes bacterium RBG_16_67_19
CAGAGCACCTTGGACTACACCTCCATCGGCCGGGTCGACCAGTACCTGTGGCCCTACTACCAGCGGGACCTGGAAAGCGGTGCCAGCACCAGGAGCCTGGCCCGGGAAATGCTCGGGTCCTTCCTGGTCAAGTTCAACGAGCGCGTGCAGCTGGACAACGCCCACATCGAGGACCACTTCACCTTCGGGGACTGGTCCCAGGGCGGGGACCCGAACCTGGAGACTACGCATCTGAAGATGTCCAACGACCTGCCCTACACCTACGGGCAGTCCCAGAACCACTGGCTGCAGAACTGCATCGTCGGCGGTCTCAGGCCCGACGGCCGGGATGGCACCAACGAGCTGACCCAGCTGGTGCTGGACCTGATCAACGAGCTGGAGCTGATCGACCCGCTGGTTTCCCTGCGCCTGCACAAGGACTCGCCGGAGCCGATCGTGGAGAGCGCGGCCAAGTGGCTGGCCAAGGGCGGCGCCCAACCGACCATCTTCAACGATGACGTGGTGATCCCCGGCATGGTCCAGCACCTGGGCATTCCGGTGGAGGACGCCCGCGACTACTCCAACGACGGCTGCTGGGAAACCCTGCCCTACGGGCGCACCGAGTTCTCCTATGGGCACATCGAGGTGCTGCTCAGCCTGGAAAGCACTCTGAACCGCGGCCGCTCCCTGCTCAACGGGAACCCCATCGGCCCGGACTCCGGCGAGCTGTCCCGCTTCAAGACCTTCGCAGAGCTGCTGGCGGCCTTCCAGGAGCAGGTGCGAAGCCGCATCGACGCGGCCGTGGACAACAAGCTGCGCTACTACGATGAGGTGCACAAGATCGCGCCCGATCCCTTCCTGTCCGGGCTGCTGGAGGACTGTTTGCAGAAGGGAAAAGACATCACGCAGCGAGGCGCGCGCTACCGGCTGTACGCTCCGCTGGTCACCGGCTTCTCCCACTGCGTGGACTCGCTGGCGGTGATCAAGAAGGTGGTCTACGAGGAAAAGATGGTTGGCCTGGAAAAGCTGGTGGAGGCCCTGCGCGGCGACTGGCAGGGCGAGGAGCGCCTGCGCCAGTACTGCCTGAACCGCGTGCCCAAATACGGCAACGACGACGACTACGCGGATTCGATCGGCGTGGAGCTTCTCCAGTTCTACTGCGACTACTTCGACCAGTGGAACAAGAAGGTGGACTGGATCGTCTTCGCCCCCGGGGTGGGAACCTTCGAGAACTATCCCCGCCTGGGCTACGTGTGCGGGGCTTCGGCGGACGGCCGCCGGGCCCAGGCGCCGATCGCCTCCAACTACTCTCCGTCCTTCGGCCTGGACAAGAACGGGCCCACCGCCGTGATCAAGAGCGCCACCAAGTTCGACCTGCGGCGCCTGAACGACGGCTGCCCGATCGATCTGAGGATGAACTTCGGCGGGGACGGCGCCCCGGTGCTCAAGGACTTCATCCGGAGCTTCATCCGTCTGGGCGGGAACATCCTGACCATCTCCAAGGTCAGCACCGCCACCCTCAAGGAGGCGCAGCGGGAACCGGAAAAGCACGCCAGCCTGCGCGTGCGGCTGGGAGGCCTGACGGCCTACTTCGTCCAGCTGTGCGAGACCCAGCAGAACGAGTTCATCCGCCGCACGGAGCACGGCTTCTGACCGGGACGCATCGGGAGTCAACCGGGCTGATCTTCGATCTCCAGCGCTTCTCCCTCCACGACGGGCACGGGATCCGCACCCTGGTGTTCATGAAGGGCTGTCCTCTGGCCTGCGCCTGGTGCAGCAACCCGGAATCCCAGAAGACCAGGCCGGAGATCATGTACTACCGGGAGAAATGCCTGGACTGCGGGGCCTGTCTGGAAGCCTGTCCCCACCGCGAGCTGCTCGAAGCTGCCTTTCCCCGGACCCCGGAGGCCTGCGCCGGCTGCGGGCGGTGCGTGCAGGTCTGCTACGCCGAAGCCCGCCACCTGGTGGGCCGCAGCGTCTCGGTCGGCGAGCTGCTGGCGGTGATCCTCAGCGACCGCGTGTTCTACGAGCAGAGCGGCGGCGGGGTCACCGTGGGCGGCGGGGAGCCCACCCTGCAGGCCGCCTTCGTGTCCGAGCTGCTGGCCCGCTGCCGGCGGGAAGGTCTGCACACGGCGCTGGAGACCTGCGGCTTCGCCAGCTGGCGCAACCTGGCCCTGGTGCTGAAGAACGTGGACCAGCTGCTCTTCGACCTCAAGCACATGGACCCCGAGCGGCACCGCGAGCTCACGGGAGTGGACAACGCCCGCATACTGGAGAACGCCCGGCGGGCCGCCGGCAGGGTGGGGGAGATGGTGGTGCGCTTTCCCCTGATCCCCGGCTGCAACACCGAGGCCTCCAACCTGCACTCACTCGGCCGTTTCGTCAGCGGCCAGCTGCCCGGCGTGCGGCGGGTCGATCTTCTGCCATATCATTCCACCGGTGAGTCCAAGAGCGTGCGCCTGTTCCGGGATTATCCCCTGGCCGGCCGCCCGCCCCTGGAGCGGGAGGAAGCGGAGCAGGCCCGGGACATCCTCGTTTCCTACGGCTTGGAAGTGAACATCGGGTAGGTTTCGCGGGCGTGCCTTCCCTCTTGATCTAACGATCGGTTCATGCTATTTTGCATTATCAGATAAACTGAAAATCTAAGGAGGAGGGTCATGAATAAGGTCCGAGTTGGGGTCATCGGTGCCGGATTCATCGGCAAGGTACATATCGAGCAGCTACGCCGGCTGGGCTACGTGGACGTGGTGGCGGTATCCGAAAAGGATCAGGCCACCGCCGAGGCCGTGGCGGCCGAGCTGCGCATCCCCAAGGCCTACGGCAAGTCCGAGGACCTGGTCAAGGACAAGGAGCTGGACGCCGTGCATGTGGCCACCTTGAACCACCTGCATTACCCGCTGGCCAAGAAGGCCCTGGAGGCCGGCAAGCACGTGCTGTGCGAAAAGCCGCTGGCCATGAACAGCTCCGAAGCCCAGGATCTTCTGCAGACGGCCAAGAAGACGGGCCGGGCGCACGCCATCTGCCACAACATGCGCTACTACCCGCTGGTCAAGCAGGCCCGTTCCATGGTCAAGGCCGGTGAGGTCGGTGACATCCGCCTGATCCACGGTCAATACCTGCAGGACTGGCTGTTTCTGCCGACCGACTACAACTGGCGCCTGATCGCCGCCGTGGGCGGCAAGTCCCGGGCCGTGGCCGACATCGGCACCCACTGGCTGGACGCGGTGCAGCACATCAGCGGCCAGCGGGTCACCGCCGTCTACGCCGACCTGACCACCTTCATCCCCGTGCGCAAGAAGCCCAAGGTCGAGCTGGCCACCTACGTGGTCAAGGAGCTCAAAGCCGAGGACTACGAGGACGTGGCCATCGACACCGAGGACCACGGCACCATCATGCTCAAGTTCTCCGGCGGCGCGAAGGGCGTGCTGATCGCCTGCCAGGTCTGCGCCGGCCGCAAGAACTACATCCATTTCGAGATCAACGGCACCAAGCGCAGCCTGGAGTGGAACGGGCAGGAGCCCAACTCCATGTGGGTCGGGGAGCGGGGCCGGCCCAACGGCGAGTTCATCAAGGACCCGGTGCTGTTCTACCCGGAGGCCGCCCCCTACGGCTACGCTCCCTGCGGCCTGGGGGAGGGCTACCTGGACACCTTCCGCAGCGTGTTCTCCGACTTCCACTCCTGGATCCTGTCCGGCAAGCCCATGGACCTGGCCAAGGCCCCCTTCCC
>MIBK01000222.1:9827-10068 GCA_001829505.1 Spirochaetes bacterium RBG_16_67_19
GGGTGGACGTGAAGTACCCCGCCGAAGCGGGCCCGTCCTACCTCTAATGGGCAACAAGATCACGGGAGCGCGCTACATCGCGCAGACGCTCCAGGGCTACGGCATCAGTCACGTGTTCTACATCGAGGCGATCCTCCGTAGAACCCTGGTGGAGATGGAGAAGCTGGGCATCAAGCGGGTGCTGGCCCACTCGGAGAAGGCGGCGGCCTACATGGCCGACGGCTACGCCCGCGCCGGCAAC
>MIBK01000222.1:10084-10394 GCA_001829505.1 Spirochaetes bacterium RBG_16_67_19
TGGCTCAGTCGGTTGGCGCGGCCAACCTGGCCGCCGGGCTGCAGGACGCCTACCTGGGGCACTCGCCGGTGATCGCCTTCACCGGCCGCAAGCCCCCGCTGTACCAGTACCGCAACTCCTACCAGGAGATCCTGCACAACAGCATGTACCAGGCCGTGACCAAGTACAACGTGGAGGTGTCGGTTCCCGAGCAGCTCCCGCATCTGCTGGCCCAGGCCTTCCGCGAGGCAACCACCGGAACCCCCGGCCCGGCGCACCTGGACTTCCTGGGTTACGAGGGCAACTTCACCGACGAGGCGGAGGCCGAGCT
>MIBK01000222.1:10487-10850 GCA_001829505.1 Spirochaetes bacterium RBG_16_67_19
CGCGCGGCCGAAGCGCTCGCCCGGGCGCAGCGGCCCGTGCTGGTGGCGGGGCGCGGGGCCCTGGTCTCCGGAGCGCAGGCGGAGCTGCGCGCGCTGGCCGAGCGCCTGCCGGCCCCGGTCATCGTGTCCATGGACGGAAAGAGCGTGCTCACGGAGGACCATCCCCTGTACGTGGGCCCGGTCGGCTCCTACTGCGCGCCTTGCGCGAACAAGGTGCTGGCCGAGGCCGACCTGGTTTTTTTCGTGGGGTGCAGCACGGGCGACCAGGTGACCCGCAACTGGACCCTGCCCCCTGTGGGTTCCCCGGTGGTCCAACTGGACATCAACCCGGCGGAGCTGGGGCGCAACTACCCGGGGACCCTC
>MIBK01000222.1:10926-11670 GCA_001829505.1 Spirochaetes bacterium RBG_16_67_19
GAGGGCCGACGAAGCCGGGCGCCCGGTCGGCCTGGGCGGAGCGCGCCCGCGCGATCGTGGCCGAGTGGCGGGTCTCGGTCCAGGCGCAGCGCGACTCGCAGGCGGTGCCCATCCGCCCGGAGCGGCTGTGCGCGGACATCACCGCGGAGCTGCCCGCCGACGCGGTGGTGGTGGCCGACACGGGCTACTCGGCCATCTGGGCCGGCACCCTGATCGAGATCCTGAAGCCGGGGCAGCTGTTCCTGCGGGCCGCCGGCTCCCTGGGCTGGGCCTTCCCCGCGGCGCTGGGCGCCAAATGCGCGGTGGGCGGGCGGCCGGTGGTGTGCTTCACCGGCGACGGGGCCTTCTGGTACCACCTGTGCGAGCTGGAAACCGCGGTGCGCTGGAACATCCCCACGGTCACGGTGATCAACAACAACAGCGTGCTGGGGCAGAGCCAGCTGGGCATCCGCCGCGCCTACCGCGGCGAGAAGGGCCGGGAACAGCAGCAGTACAAGTTCAACGACACCAACTTCGCCCGCCTGGCCGAGGACCTGGGAGCGCTGGGCATCCGCGTCGAGGACCCGGGCCAGATCCGCGGCGCGCTGCGCCGGGCCCTGGAGTCGGGCCGTCCGGCGGTCGTGGACGTGGTGACGGAGGCGGGATCCCACCCCTGCCTGTGAGGAGCCAGACGATGGACTACAAGGATCTGTTCAACCTGGAGGGCAGGGTGGCGGTGGTCACCGGCGCGAGCGGCGGAATCGG
>MIBK01000222.1:12007-14628 GCA_001829505.1 Spirochaetes bacterium RBG_16_67_19
ACGGCAAGGTCGTCAACATCTCCTCGATCTCCTCGTTCCTGGGCCACCCGGCCCGCGGGGCCTACGCGGCCAGCAAGGGCGGCCTGATCCAGCTGACCCGGGTCATGGCCACCGAGTGGGCGCCGCACAAGGTGAACGTGAACGCCATCTCCCCGGCGGCCGTGGACACCCCGTTCATCGACGGGTTGAAGAAGGACCGGCAGCGCCTGGACCGGGAGCTGGAGCGCATCCCCCTGGCCCGCATCGGCACCCCCGCGGACGTGGCTGGAGCCGCGGTGTTCCTGGCCTCCCGCGCCTCGGACTTCATCACCGGCCAGAACCTGTTCGTCGACGGCGGCCGGACGGTGGATTGACGGGCGCTTGAGGAGGTAGACAGCGTGAAGGACTTCAAGTGCGTGGTCCCGAAGGTGCTCTTCGGGGCGGGCCGGCGCCGGGAGCTGGGGGAGGCGACCGCGGAGTGGGGGCGGAAGGCCTTCCTCGCCCTGGATCCGTTCCTGGACGGCTCAGGCACCGGCGCCGAGATCGAGGGGCTGCTGCGGGCCTCTGGCCTGGCGGTGGTCAAGTACAGCCGGATCGAGCCGGACCCGGACTGCTTCTCGGCCGACGAAGCGGGGGAAGTCGCCCGCCGGGAGCGCTGCGACGTGGTCGTGGCCGCCGGCGGGGGCAGCGCCCTGGACTTCGGCAAAGGGGTCGCGGTCCTGGCCGGCAACCCGGGCACCGCCTGGCAGCACACCCGTCGCCAGGACCACACCCCCCTGGTGCCGGGACCGGGCACCCTGCCGGTGGTCGCGCTGCCCACCACGGCGGGCACCGGCTCGGAGATGACCCACTACGCCGTGTTTTCCAATCCCCGGCTGCGGGAGAAGAGCACGATCGTCAGCGAGCGCATCATCCCCCGGGCCGCCCTGGTGGACCCGGAGCTGACCCGCTCCTGCCCGCCGCGGCTGACCGCCCTGACCGGGGTGGACGTGCTGGCCCACTCGATCGAGGCCTACATCAACATCAGCTCCAGCCCCTTCGCCCGGCTGGTGTCCCTGGAGGCGATCCGCCTGGCGGGCGCCTGGCTGCCAAAGGCGGTGGCCGACGGGAGCGATGCGGAGGCCCGCCAGCAGATGGCCTGGGCCAGCGCCCTGGGCGGAATCGCCATCGCCCACGCCAACCCCACGCTGCCGCACGCTCTAGGACAGGCGGCGGGCGGCTTCGTGCACGCCCCCCACGGGGCCACCGTGGCCGCCTGCCTGGCGGCGATCATGCGCATCAGCTACGAGGCGGCTCCGCAGCCGTTCGCCGACATCGCCTCGGCCCTGGACCCTGGCGCCGCCGCCCTGCCGCTGGCCGAGCGCGCCGCGCGGTCGGCCTCCCTGATGGAGGAGCTGCTGGAAAGGATCGGGGCCCGGGTGCGCTTCGGGGAGCTGGGGCTGCGGGAAGAGGATATCGAGCGGGTGACCCGCATCGCCCTGACCGCCTACGCCACCGGCATCAGCCTGCACCCGAAGCAAGTCGACGAGCGGGAAATCCAGCGCATCTATCGGTCCTGCCTTTGAGGCGGGAGGGGGGCAAAGTGGCCAGAACCATCGTGGAGATCGACTTGAGCGGCCCGGGCATCCGCACGGAGGAGTGCCCGGAGGACCTGCGCCTGCTGGGCGGGCGCGGCCTGACCTCGACGTCGATCCAGCGCGAGACCGACCCCCTCTGCCACCCCCTGGCCCCCGAGAACCTGCTGGTGATCGCCCCGGGGCTCCTGGCCGGCACCGGGCTTTCCAGCGCCAACCGACTTTCTGCCGGCGCCAAGAGCCCCCTGACCGGCGGCATCAAGGAGTCCAACAGCGGCGGCACCGCCGCCTTCAAGCTGGCCCGCCTGGGCATCGCGGCGCTGAAGTTCCGGGGCGCCGCCCCGCGCGGGCGATGCCTGGGACTTCACGTGAGCCGGGAGGGGTGCCGCCTGGAGGACCTGGGCTTCCTGGCCGGGAAGGGGATCTACCGGACGGCCGAGGCCCTGCGGGAGCGTTTCGGCGCCCGAGTCGGGCTGATCATCGCGGGCCCGGCGGGGGAGATGCGGATGAGCACGGCCTGCCTGAGCGTCACCGATCCGGAAGGCGAGCCCTGCCGCAACCTGGGCCGCGGGGGCCTGGGCGCGGTGGCCGGCTCCAAGGGCTTGAAGGCCGTGGTCATCGACGATGAGGGCGGGGAGTTCCGCCCCCACGACCCGGAGGCGACCAAGGCCCTGATCCGGGATTTCGCGGCCCGGCTCAAGGCGCACCCCGTCACCGGGGAGAAGTTCCCCAAGTACGGTACGGCCATGACCCTGATGAACGTGAACAAGCTGGGCGGACTGCCGACCCGCAACTTCAGCGCGGGCAGCTTCGAGGGGGCCGAAGGCCTGAGCGGGGACAGGCTGTACGAGACCATCAGTTCCCGGGGAGGACAGTACGCGCACGGCTGCATGCCGGGCTGCGTGATCCGCTGCTCCAACAAGTACGTGGACCCGGACGGGAAGCCGGTGGTCGGCTCCCTGGACTTCGAGACCATCGGCCTGCTGGGCGCCAACCTGGGGCTGGGCGACCTGGACCAGGTGGCGGAGCTCAACAAGCTGTGCAACGACATCGGCGTGGACACCATGG
>MIBK01000223.1:0-1308 GCA_001829505.1 Spirochaetes bacterium RBG_16_67_19
CCCACCGATTTCAAGCAGGACCAGGTGCTGTTCACGGCCTTCAGCCCCGGCGGCGATTCCCTGGTGGCCGATCGGGACTACATGAGCGCCGTCACCGCCGCGACCATTGTGGACGAGAGCGGCCTGGGCGCCTTCGACGCGGTGCAGCTGCGCAAGAAGCTGGCCGGCCGGGCCGTGGAAGTCAGCCCCTGGATCGGGGAGCTGTTCGAGGGATTCGACGGGCAGGCCCGCCCCGCCGATCTGGAGGTGCTCCTGCAGCTGGTGAATCTGTACTTCACCTCCCCCCGGCGCGACGAGCAGGCCTTCCAGGCCTACCGCCAGCGGGTGCTCACGGCCGTGCAGAACCGCCAGGCTTCGCCGGAGACCGTGTTCCAGGACAGGGTGGGAGAGCTGTTCAGCCAGGGCCATTTCCGCCGCCGCCCCTGGAGCCCGGCCCTGGTCGAGGAGGTGCGGCTGGATTCCGCCCTGAGCGTCTACGGCCAGCGCTTTCGGGACGCGGGGGACTTCACCTTCCTGTTCGTGGGCTCCGTCCGGCCTGAAGAGCTGGAGCCCCTGGTGGCTTCCTACCTGGGGACCCTGCCCGGGAGCGGCAAGGCGGAAAGCTGGCGGGACCCGGGCATCCGCCCGCCGCGGGGCGTGGTCCAGAGCACGGTGCGCAAGGGTCTGGAGCCCAAGAGCCGCGTGCAGATCCTCTTTCACGGGCCTTTCTCCTGGTCCCTGGAGAATCGCCTGCGCTTCGACGCCCTGGGCCAGGTGCTGGACATCGAGCTGCGGGAGGCGGTGCGCGAGGATGCCGGAGGCTCCTACGACGTGGGGGCCGGCGCCCAGGTCGACCGCTACCCCGTCGAGCAGTTCGTGCTTTTCGCCAGCTTCGGCTGCGCTCCCGGCGAGGTGGAGCGCCTGTCCGGGATCGTGCTGGACAAGGTGCGCCTGCTGCAGAGCCGCGGGCCCAGGGAGGAGGACGTGGTCAAGGTCCGGGAAGGATTCCGGCGCCGCTACCAGACCGACCACAAGACCAACGAGTACTGGCTGGATACCCTGCGCTTCCTGTCCATGAACGGCGCGCCGTCCCGGGCTGCCCTGGACTACGAGCACTGGGTGGACGGCCTGAGCGTGGAGTCGCTGCGCGCCCTGGCGCGGTCGATCAGCCTGGAGGAGTATCTGCGCGTGGTGCTTCTGCCCGAGGCATGATCACGCTGAAAAGCGGCAAGGCGGAGGCCCTGGCCGCCCGCCGCCATCCTTGGATCTACAGCGGGGCGGTCCAGAGCGCCGAGGGGGTGGAACCGGGCGTCGGCCTGGCCCCGGTGG
>MIBK01000223.1:1437-1725 GCA_001829505.1 Spirochaetes bacterium RBG_16_67_19
CGGCACTGCGCAGGGGGTTGGGTCTGGACTCCGACGCCTTCCGCCTGGTCAATGCCGAGGGGGACTTCCTGCCCGGACTGGTGGTGGACGTCTACCGCCGCACCACCGTGGTCCGCCCCCTGGCGCGTGGGCTGGAGCAGGCCATGCCGAGGCTGACCGCGCGCCTGGCCGAGCTGTTTCCTGACAACGCCGTCTACCTCAAACGCGACGAGAAGGCCGCCCGCCTGGAGGGCCTGCGCCTGGCTTCCGGCTTCCTGCACGGGGGCGGGGAGCTGCGGCAGCGCATCC
>MIBK01000223.1:1734-2708 GCA_001829505.1 Spirochaetes bacterium RBG_16_67_19
AGCTGGAGCTGGAGGTGGACATCGAGCGCGGGCAGAAGACCGGCTTCTACCTGGACCAGCGCGACAGCCGTCTGCTGGTGCGCCGGCTGGCCGCCGGCCGCCGGGTGCTGAATCTCTTCGCCTATACCGGCGCCTTCGCACTGCAGGCCGCCGCCGGCGGGGCCCTGGAGGCGGTTTCGGTGGAAAGCTCCCGCGGCGCCCTGGAGCTGGGCCGGGCCTGCGCCGCCCTGAACCCGCAGATTCCCGCCGAGCGCCTGTCCTGGGTCGAGGAGGACGTCTTCGCTTTCCTGGCCGGGGGGCCCGCGGACCGGCTGTTCGACCTCACGGTCGTGGACCCGCCGCCCTTCGCCCGCCGGAGGTCTGATCTGGCCGGGGCGCTGAAGGCTTACACCGAGTGCAACCGCCTGGCCCTGAACCGCCTGGCTCCCGGCGGCCTGCTGCTTTCCTTCAGCTGCTCCAGCGCCGTCAGCGGGCAGCAGTTCCTCGACATGCTGCGGGAGGCTTCCCGCCAGGCCGGCCGGCCGGTGCAGCTCCTGCAGCCCCTGTCGGCCTCCGCCGACCATCCCGTGGCCATGGAGCACCCGGAAGGCGAGTACCTGAAGGGCTGGCTTCTGCGCGCTTCGTAGCGCGGCGCCGGCCCCCCGGCGCTTGATTCTTGACACGGCGCCCGCGGATGGGGTAAAGCCTTATTCAATCATGCGCATCAACTATGCTCTGCTCGGGTTCGGCGGCATCGCCCGCAGCCGCATCACGCGGGAAGGCTTCGGCCTGGACGGGCGGCGCTTCCGGCCGAATCCGGCCGCGGCCCTGCTCGGGGTCGCCGACCAGGACCGCTCGCGGCGCCCCGAAGTCGAGGCCCTCGGTCTGCGCTGGTACGACGGGGTGGAGGCCGTGCTGCGGGACCGTGAGGTGCAGGCGGTGTTCATCGCCACCAACAATTCCAGCCACGCCCCGCTGGCCGAGCGGGCCCTGAA
>MIBK01000223.1:2787-7923 GCA_001829505.1 Spirochaetes bacterium RBG_16_67_19
GGGGTTGAGCCTGGGAGTGGACCACATGATGGTGCACAACGCCTACAACGTGCGCGCCGTGGAGCTGCTGCGGGCCGGGGAAATCGGCGCGGTGAACGACATCGTGCTGCATATGGAGTTCCTGTACGGCGGCTCGAAGGAGGAGAGGTCCAGCTGGCGCTGCTCCCGCCCGGAGGAGCTGGGCGGCCCGCTGGGGGACGTGGGCAGCCACTGCCTGTACATGGCGGAAGCCCTGGCCGGCAGCCGCATCCACGGCCTGGCCTGCAGCTACCTGCCGCCGACCCTGTCCCTGGCCGTGGAGAACGGCGCCTTCGTCCAGTTCGAGACCGCCTCCGGCGCGCAGGGCAGCGTGCGGGTGGCCTTCAACCAGCCCCGCGGCGGGCCGCGGGCCACCATGTCCAACCTGGGCTACGAGGTCTACGGCAGCGAGGGGGTCCTGCGCGGATACGGCACGCTGTTCCAGCTTTCCGGCTACAGCGACGAGCCGGTGTCCGTGCGCCTGGAGCTGGACCGTTTCCGGCGCGTGGCCCCGGTGCGCGTGCGGCGCATCCAGAACGTGTACCAGGCCCTGATCCAGGCGCACGCGGATTCCATCCGCGAGAACCGGCCCATGGACGGCTCCGATGGGCTGCACAACCTGGAGCTGGTGCTGAAGTGCCACGAGTCCGCGCGGGGTCGGGGCAAGCGGGTCACCTTGAAGGGCTGAAGCCCCCGTCGCCGCCGGCCGCGTGCCCCTGAAATACCACCTGAAGCGTGTCATAGTTTAGTGCATATATCGTGATTTATCGGTCGACAGCCGATAAGGAGAAAGAGCGTTCCGACCAGGTGGTGGGCAAATGAAGAGAATAATCCCTGTTGCGGTCCTATTCGTCGTCCTTGTGGCGCTCTCCTGCCGGAACCCGTTCATGGTCGGCCTCGGCAACGACATTGACCTTCAGTCGCCGGACCTGGCGGTGCTCAGCCATGACAACGGCGAGTACGTAAAGGGCCTCATCGACCTGGCAGGGACCTTCGCCGACGACTTCGTGAACGTCACGGTCAGGGTATCCCTGGACGGCGGCGGTACCTATGCTCCCGCGACCGTGGACCCCACGGACAAGAGCTGGACTTACCCGCTGGACACGGCTGCGCAAGCTGATGGGCCCCGGGACCTCCTGGTGCGGGTAACGGACGGCACCGGGAAGACCATCGAGAAGCGGATCCTGCTGTACTTCGACAACACCCCGCCGATCGTCCTGGTCAAGGTCCCGTTGGGCTACGTGTATCCCCCCAACGAGTACAACGGGACCGTGGCCATCCGCGGCGACTCCATTGACCAGTTCCCCATTTCCCGGATCGCCGTGGAGATACAGAACGCCAGCGGGACCCCGCTGGTGTCCGTGCCCTCGGTCACCGGCACCAACAGCTGGAGCTACAACTTTCCGAGCATCGGCCTGGTGGGCGGCATTGAAAACTGCCGGATGATCGTCACCGCCTACGACATGGCAGGAAATGCCAGCTCGGCTTTCTATCACATCGCCGACGTGACAGCGCTCAACGGCGGCACGGCGTTGAGCGTGGAGGACGTGGCCGCGATCGCCGGCGGCGAAACGGTGGGCAGCGTCAACCCGGCCGAGCTGGCCACGATCGCCAAGACCGCCGCCTCCCCGCTGACCTTGCGGATCAACCAGGGCCTGGACCTGCCGGTCTTCGACATCTACAATCCCGACCCGGCCGGCACGCCCGCCGAAAACGTGCTTTCTCCCTCCTCTAAGGCCATCGGCATGGTCACGGACGACGCCGAGGGCGTGAACGTGTCCACCATCCAGATCAGCTTCGACGGGGGGGCCTGGAATCCGGTGCAGAGCACGGTGGGCACGGGTTTGGCGGTGCGCTGGGAGCACAGCCTCTCCAGCCTGGCCCCCGGAGACCACACCCTGCAGCTGCGGGCCAGCGACAACCTGGGCGCGCAGGGCTACTCCGTGGACGTGGACTTCTCCATCGACGCGGGAGCTCCCAGCATCGAGATCACCTCCCCGACCCAGGGCTCCTACCTCAACTCGACTTCCTTTCTGATCACCGGCACGGCCGCCAGCGGCGACACCGTAACCGGCGTATATCTGAGCAAGGACGACGGGGCCACCTGGGACCCCAGCCCCGCCACCTCCACCTCCGGTGACTGGGATACCTGGGAATACTCCCTCACGGGCGCGCCGACGGACGCGGTCTCCATCAAAGCCAGGGTGACGGCCGGCGCCAAGGTCGCTTATTACAACCTGTCCGTGGTGGTCGACACCCAGTTCCCCACGGTGAGCTTCCTCTCGCCCACCAAGGCCAGCTCGGTCAACGGGCCGGTGACGGTGCGCGGCTCCTCGTCGGACAACCGCCAGATCACCAAGGTCGAGCTTCGCCTCGGCGAGCCCGCGAACTGGATCGTGCTCTCGGACCCCTACAGCTGGGACTACCTGTTCGACTCGGCCGGGTACGCCAATGCCACCTACGCCACCGAGTCGCCCCCGGCCAGCAACATCTGGCGGCTCAACGTCTACGCCCGGGTCACTGACATTGCCGGCAACGTCACGACCACAACTTCCTCCACCTACTACTTCTTCATCGACCAGGCGCTGGACAAGCCGCGGGTCACCGTCATCTCCCCGCCCGCCGGAACCACGAACGTGGCCGGGCCCGTGCTCGTATCGGGAACCGCCCTGGATGACGACGGGCTGCATCACGTGGAGATGCAGATCGACGTCAACGGGGACGGGGACTTCGCGGACTACGTGGACTTCTGGAGCGGTTCGGCCAAGGGGGCGGACGGGGACACCCTGGACCGCTTCGAGCGCGAGGACACCTGGTACTCGGTGAGCGGCACCAGCCTGTGGTCGCAGCAGATCAACGGCTACGGGGAGATGTACCAGACCGAGGTGGGGCATAACGGGGATATCACGGTGCGTGTGCGCGCCGTGGACACCAAGGACGGCGGCCTGACGGCCGGCATCGCGGGGGACATCAGCGAGTTCTCGATCCACCTGGACGATACCATCCCGCGCATCGAGAGCCTGAGCCTGGTCTCCGGCGACTTCGTCCAGGGCCTGTTCCACATCACCGGCCAGGCCCTGGATGACGAGCAGATCGGGACCGTGCAGATCAGCTATGACGGCGGGATCAACTACCAGAACCTGGCCCCCGGATCCTACGTCGTCAACACCCTGAAGGACTGGAGCCTGGACATCACCATCGACACCCGGCCCTCGGGGCTCGACATCTCCAGCGGGATCCTGTACCTGCGCCTGAAGATCACCGACAACGCCAACTACCAGTCGCTCACCCCGCTGAACCTGAACGTGGACAATGTCTACCCGACCAACAGCCCCTCCGGCTATACCGGAGCGGCCGGCGACATCAACGGCACCGCCGCGCGTGTGCAGGGCACGGCGCAGGACGCGGGAACGGTGAGCGGCATCCAGGAGATCGAGGTCTACTTCGTGCGCGACATTGCCAGCGTCATGTATGTCTACAACCCCACGACCGGCGCAACCGCCGCCGTGGGCAGCTTCGACTTCGGGGACGGCAGCGGAGCGGTGTCCTACCCCACGGGGGCCGGAAGCGACAACTACAAGATCACGATCAATGACTTCAACGAGTTCGGCAACGACGCCGGCGGGAACGGGGATGGGGACGGCTTCAACGAGTCGCTGACCCTGGCGGGGTCGACCTACAACTGGTGGGCCGAGTTCAACTCGAACCTGATCCCCGATGGAACCGTCGAGATCCATTACCTGGTCATGGACAACTCGGGCAACGGCCACCACTACCAGACCGCAGGCTTCGTGAAGAACCACAAGCCCAGCATCAGCAGCGTGACGGTGGGCAGCGACATCGACCAGAGCGGTACCGTCGAGGTCGATGAGCAGTTCGCCTACAGCGGGGCCTTCAAGGCCCGCTACCGGCTGTACCTGGCCATCAGCGCCGCGGACGACCAGCCGCTGTCCAGCTACCAGGTCATCCGCGACCCCTACGGCACCCCGCAGGTGATCCTCTCGGCCGCTTCCGGCACCATCGACGTCACCGGCTACAGCGAGGGAGCCTTGTCGCTGTTGTGCCGGGTCACCGACACGGACGGCATCACCGCGGAGTCGCTGCTGGCCGTGACCATCGAGAACAACGACACGGTGCCGCCGGTGCTCAATCTGGCGGCGCTGGCCCAGGGCCAGCTGGTGGCCGGTCACCTGGAGGAGAGCGGCGCCAGCCTGCACGACGGCACCGATGCCGACGTGAGCGGGACCATCGCCCTGAGCGGCACGGCCACCGACAACCAGCGCGTCCAGCGCATCAGCGTGCAGATCGACAACTTCGACGCCGACGGGGCGGGACCGCTGGCGGCCGGGGCGGAGCGCATCGTCGCCCAGTGGACGGGGACCAGCCTGCTGTCCCAGGACGCCGCCTTGGTGATCGACAGCCAGACCCTGAGCGAGAGCTCGGGACACCAGGTCTCCTGGACCTACACCTGGAACAGCGCGGGGGTGACCAATGTGGCGGGCAACAACCTGGCGGTCCGCTTCAGGGCCTACGACTTCGCCCCGGCCGCCAGCCTGGATTCCGAGACCGTGGACGTGGTGCCCTACCTCAGCGGCATCATCCGCACCCTGGGCACCAACCGCTCCAAGTACGGCAGATACGCCGTGCAGGAAGGCGAAACCGGGGTCGTGCTTTCCGGCTACAACCTCGCCCAGACCGGCGCCAACTGGGTGCGGGTGTACAACACCGCGGGCGCCGCTTACGACACGGTGGCGGTCACCGCGGCCGGTTCGCCCTACACGAGCATGACCGTTTCGCTGGCCGCGGTCACCCACTCCGGGTGGCTGCGCCTGGCGGTCAACGGAGTGGAGGCGACCAACAACATCAACAACAACGCCCTCACGCCCAACAAGGAGGACGACGGCAGCGGCCTGGGCTCCACCCTTTGGAACGACGACCGCTACCTGCGGGTCTGGGCCGTCGGGGCGGCCTTCAACCAGAGCGACGACCCGGAGCACCCCAGCATGGGCATCCTGGCGGACGGGACGCTCTACGGCGCCTGGACCAACAATGCCGGGTCCAGTGGTTACTACGCCACGACCGCGGCCCGGACCACCTTCCACAACAAGTACGACCCTC
>MIBK01000224.1:0-4142 GCA_001829505.1 Spirochaetes bacterium RBG_16_67_19
GGCTCAGGATCAGGTCCTGGGTGCGCCGGCTGCACTCCCGCACCAGCTGCACGCCGTGCAGGATGTCCTCCAGGTCGGCCAGCAGGATCTGGATGGGAGTGAGCACCCGGGACTGCTCGCGCGCGGGGAACAGGGCCTGGATGACCCCGACGTGCCGCTCGCGCACCCGGTTGATCTCCTCGACGTAGCCGGCCTGGCCGGCTTCGGCCTGGGCGGCGGCGGCCAGCAGCCCGTCCCGCACCCCATCCAGCGCCGACAGGGCCAGGCAGGCTTCGGGCCGGGCGCTCAGGAGGCGCGCCAGGGCTTCGAGGCTTTCGGGACCCTTCAGGGAGCTGTCGCCGACGCTGAGGATGCGCATCAGGCCGCTATGGTAGCGGGAAGGGCCTGAAAAGAAAAGGGGGGGCGCCGGGGCTACCCGGACTTCGCCCCACCAGGGCTTCGCCCCAGGCCCAGCAGGTAGACCTCGCGCGACTCGCTGCGCGATGCTTCCGGCTTGAAGGCCCGCGCCCGGGTGAAGCCCTCGCGCAGCCGGGCCAGCAGGGTGCCCTCCTCCCCGCCCTGGAACACCTTGATCGCCGTGCCGCCGCCGGGCTTCAGCAGCAGCAAGGCCAGCTCCAGGGCCCGGCCGGCCAGCTCCAGCGAAGCCTGGGCGTCCACCAGGTGGGAGCCGCTGGTATGGGGAGCGGCATCGCTCAGGACCAGGTCGTAGGGTCCCCACTCCGCCAGGCGGGCCTGCACCTCCGCCGCGAACAGGTCGCCTCGCAGGAAGCGAAACTCGGCCCCGGGGGTCGGCTGAAACGACGGCTCGTTGAGGTCCACGGCCACCACCAGCCCCCGGCCGGCCAGGGTCTGCAGGCAATACCGGCTCCAGCTCCCCGGGGCCGCGCCCAGGTCCAGGATGCGCGCTCCCGGCCGGATCAGGCGGAAACGCTCCTGCATCTGCTGGAGCTTGAACACGGAGCGGGCCGGGAAGCCCTGCTCGCGGGCCCGGCGGCTGTAGTGATCCTCGGTCCTGCGCATGTGCGCAGGCATTGTAGCCATCCGGGGCCTGGGAGGGAAGCAGCTGATGTAGGCAAATAAGGCCGGCCGCGGCATGGACCGCCGCGGCCGCCTTTGGCGGTTGACGAACCGGCCATCCGGTCATACCTTGAAGGCATGAGCCAGGATTCACTGCTGCGCCGGCCGCTGCGCTACCGCTACTACAACGCCGCCCTGGTGTTGATCGTGGTCAACGTGGCCATGTTCCTGCTGACCTACCTCTCCCCCCGGCTGGTGCGCTACCTGGCCCTCACTCCGGTGCTCGTCGTGCAGAGCCGCGCCTGGTGGCAGCTGGTCACCTACATGTTCCTGCACGGAGGGACCTGGCACCTGCTGTTCAACATGCTGGCCCTGTACATGTTCGGGGCCCCCCTGGAGCGGCATCTGGGTTCGACGGAGTTCCTCCTGTACTACTTCATCACCGGGATCGGCGCCGGCCTGGCCACCCTGGCGGTGAACTGGTACTCCGGAATGGGCTTCATCCCCGTGGTGGGCGCCTCCGGGGCGATCTTCGGCCTGCTACTGGCTTTTGCCACCTACTTCCCGGACACGCGCATCCTGTTCATGTTCTTCATCCCCATGCGGGCCCCGGTGGCGGTGCTGGTGTTCGCCGGCATCGAACTCTTCTCCATGTTCACCAATACCCGCAGCGGCGTGGCCCACATGGCCCACCTGGCCGGGCTGGCGGTGGGCTGGCTGTACCTGCTCGTGCGCCTCGGCATAAACCCGGCGCGCGTCTTTTTCCGCCGCCGCTGGTAGCCGATACTAGGAGGGAATGCGCCCTCCGGTATCGGCCCTGGCTGGCCTCATCCTAATTGCCCTCCTCCTGCCCGCGGCTTTCGCGGCGGCCACCGCCTACGACCAGCTGGAGCTGGAGGTCTGGTGCGAGCTGGAGCCCATGATCCAGGAATCGGAAGACTACCCCCTCAGCGCCAACGCGGCCCGGCAACGGGTGCTGGAGGAAGCGCGCATCCTGCTGTCGGTGATGATCTACGGCGCGCGGTTTTCCTACACCCCCCCGGATGCCCAGCGCCGGCAGGCCGAGCAGTTCCTGCTCACCCCGGTGGCCGAGCTGAACTGGGGGGACTCCCGCCTCAGGATCGCCGAGGCGGAAGTCCGCGACGCGCGGCTGTACGCCCGGGTGCGCTACGACCTGCAGGACTTCCAGGCCGCCCGCCGCCGGGCCTGGCAGAGCAACGCCATCCCCACCGCTGGCGGGACCGGCCATGCCAGCCTTTTCACCTCCGCCGCCCCGGCCGGCAAGCGCCGCTCCCTGGAAGAAGCCCTGAAGGAGTCCGTGCGCAGCCACCTGCGGCCGGTGCTGTTCAACAAGCCCCGGGAGGTGCGCGGCGAGCTGCTCCTGTGGGAGGCGCCCCGGGTGATCCTCGACGCCGGGGACTACCTGACCACCGTGAACGTCAAGCTGCGCGTGCGGGAAATCCGTCCGTATAGCCTCTTCTGAGCAAACGCGCTACCTTATCGGTATGCGCTTCCTCCCGTCCGCCTCTCCGCGCCTGGTCTGGAGGCTGGCCTGCGCGTTGCTCGTCCTCCCGGCGCTGCTGGGTGCCCAGGAAAACGAAACCCGCGAGCTGGTCGCCGCCTACGCCCCGAAGAAGCTCACCCTGGATCCGGTGCACATCTACACCACCATGGAATCGGAGCTGGCCACCGCCCTGTACGAGGGACTGGCCGGCTACCACCCCCTGACCCTGCAGCCGGTCCCCGGCGTGGCCGCCAGCTGGGAGTTGAGCCCGGACAAGACCGTATACCGCTTCCGCCTGCGCGAGGAGGCGCTGTACAGCAACGGGGACCCGGTACGAGCCCAGGACTTCCGCGATTCCTGGATGCGGGCCATCGATCCGGCGACGCAGGCCGAGTACTCTTTCCTGTTCGACGTGATCAAGGGCGCCCGCGCCTGGCGGAGCGGGCAGAAAGGGGAGGTCGGCATCCGGGTCATCTCCGACCGGCTCCTGGAGGTGGAGCTGGAGAAGCCGGCGGGACACTTCCTGAAGCTGCTCTGCCACATGGCCTTCGCCCCGGTGCATCCCTCGCTTCTGCGCACGAATCGCTGGGACGGGGAGAGCCTGATCGGCAACGGCCCCTACTTCCTGGCCGGGCGCAGCGCCCAGGAGCTGCGCCTGGAGAAGAACCGCCTGTATTGGGACGCGAAGAGCGTGGAGCTGGACGCCGTGCGCATCCGCCTGCTGGGCGATCCGGGGGAGGCCAGCCGCGAGTTCAATGCCGGCCGGCTGCACTGGGCCACGGACTGGGACTCGGAAGCGCTGGCCGACCGCAGCAAGATCGTCTTCCACCCCTTGTTCGCCACCAGCTACTTTTATTTCGTCTGCGCCCAGAAGCCCTGGAGCGATCCGCGTGTACGGCGGGCCCTGGCGCTCCTCCTGCCCTGGACGGAAATCCGCACCGAGGACACCCTGTTCCCGACCACCCGCCTGATCCCCGCCATCCCCGGCTACCCGGACCTGGAAGGCATCGGGGCCACCGACGAAGCCCAGGCCCTGAAGCTGCTGGCCGAGGCCGGCCATCCCGGCGGCGCGGGCCTGCCGCCGGTGCGCATCAAGGTGCCGGAGGGCGAGGAAAGCCAGCGGATCGCCGCGCTGATGACCAGGACCTGGGGCGAGAAGCTGGGCCTGCAGGTGGCGGTGGACTCCTTCGCCTACGACGATTATCTGCTGGAGGTGAAGAAGCCGGACTACACCCTGGGCACGGTCACCTGGATCGGCGACTACCCCGACCCGCTCACCTTCCTGCAGATGTGGATCGAAGGCTCCAATCTGAACGACGCCCGCTACGCCGAGCCGGACTTCGACCGGCTGATCGACGAGAGCCTCGGGGAGGAGGACCCGCAGCGCTATCAGACCCTGGGAAAGGCCGAGTCCCTGCTGCTGTCAGGGGCGGTGGTGCTGCCCATCAGCCACGCCCCTGCCTTCGCCCTGATCGACCTGGAGCGGGTGGAAGGCTGGTTCCCCAACGTGCTGAACATCCACCCCTTCAAGTACCTGCGCTTCCGGACCGAGCGGGTCCCTCCGGGGGTCGCTCGCGGCGGGGCGGCCGCGGCTTTCTAGCCCCTCGGCCCTCCCGCCGCT
>MIBK01000224.1:4201-12354 GCA_001829505.1 Spirochaetes bacterium RBG_16_67_19
CGAAACAAGAAGCCCGCCACGAACAGCACCACCGCCAGCAGGAGCAGGCCGCCGGCCAGCAGCCAGCGCTCCCCGGCCGCCGCCTCCCCCATCATGGCGCTGCCGATGATGCCCGGCAGACGCCCCAGGCTGGAAAACAGCAGGAAGGTGGCCAGGGAAAGCGAGGAAAGCCCCGCGGCGTAGCACAGGATGTCCTTGGGGATGCCGGGGATGAGGAAGAGCAGGAAGAAAGTGAGACGGGCGCGCCCCGACTCGGCCAGCCGGCGCACCCGCTCCACGTCCTTGCCCGCGAAAAGCGCCCGCACGAAGGGAACGCCCAGGAGGCGGGCCATCAGGAAGTTGAAGCAGGCTCCCAGGGTGATCCCGGCCAGCGACAGCAGCCCGCCCTGCCAGACACCGAACAGGAAGCCCCCCGCAATCTGGGGGATCTCCCCGGGAATGAAGAAGACGACCACCTGCAGGGCCTGCACGCCCACGAAAAGCAGCGGCGCCTTCAGCCCCGCGGCGGCGATCCAGGTGCGCAGCCGCTCGGAGGAGGTGAACAGGGTCCAGATCTCGCGCCGGAAGACGATGCCCAGGGTGAGGATGGCGGCGAATACCGCCGGGAAAGCCACCAGCGACAGGATTCGGCGGGCTTTCATGCCTCGCGCAGTGTACAACGGACCCTGCGCCTTTGACTATGCGCCGCCCTTCCGAGTATACTCTGCCCCATGAGTCCGACGGCAAAAAGCCAAAAAACTGTGAAAAAGAGCATAATCGCCAAATCCGCAAAGAAGACCCCTCCGGCCCGGACGGCCGGCAAACCGAAGCCCGCCGCCAGGCCTGCCGGGACCGCCAAGAAGCCCCCCGTGGCGGCCCGTCCCGCCGGCGCCGCGAAAGCGGACAAGGCCGCCGCCCCCAAGCCCCCGGCCAGACCCGCCCGCATCCCGCGCTCCAAGCTGCGCTATAAGAAGAACCAGCAGATCGTCTACCCTCTGCAAGGGGTGGGCAAGGTCGTCTCCATCGAGGAGCGGCCCTTCCGCGCTACCCGCCTGCTGTACTACATCATCTACCTGGAAGTTTCGGACATGACCGTGATGGTGCCGGTGGAGCGCGCCGACGAGCTGGGCATCCGGCCCATCGTGGACAAGCGCGAGTCGCAGAAGGCCCTCAAGCTGATCTCCGAGGACTACGAGCCGATCCCGGCGGACTGGAAGCTGCGCTACCAGATGAACCTCGACTTGTTGAAAAAAGGCAGCGTGCTGGACATCGCCACCGTGGTGCGGGCCCTGTACCACCGCAGCCGCATCAAGGAGCTGCCCATCCTGGAGCGCAAGCTCTACGACAATGCCCTGCGCCTGCTGGTGGACGAGATCTCCTTCTCCCTGGACAAGTCCAAGACCGAGGTGGAAGAGCTGGTCATGAGCAAGCTGGAGCTGAACTGAGCCCCGGGTCCGACCCCCGCGTTCCCTGGAAAGCGATCTTCGACTCCCTGGCCCGCGCGCTGAAGGGGAAACCCCTTCCGGCGGTCTCTGAAGTAGCCGCGCAGCGCGAGGACCCTTTCGCCGTGCTGGTGTCCACCATGATCTCGCTGCGCACCAAGGACGAGGTGACCGCCGCCGCTTCGGCCCGCCTGCTCGCGCGGGCCGAAGGGCCGGCGGCGCTGGCGGCCTTGAGCGAAGCGGTGATCGCCCGGCTGATCTTTCCGGCCGGCTTCTACCGCACCAAGGCCCGGCACCTGCGCGCGGCGGCGCGGCTGCTGTTGCAGCGCCACGGCGGCCGGGTCCCGCAGTCGATGGAAAACCTCCTGGCCCTGCCCGGGGTGGGGCGCAAGACCGCCAATCTGGTGCGCAACCTGGGCTTCGGCCTTCCGGGCATTTGCGTGGACACGCACGTGCACCGCATCTCCAACCGCCTGGGCTGGGTGCGCACGCGCACGCCGCTGGAAACCGAGCGGGCCCTCCAGAAGGTTCTGCCGCGGCGCTGGTGGATTCCGGTGAACGGCCTGCTGGTGGCCTTCGGGCAGCGGACCTGCACGCCCCAGTCCCCGCGCTGCTCCGTCTGCCCCATCCGCCGGCACTGCGCCCGGGTGGGGGTCACCCGCTCGCGGTAACCGTACCCGGCACCGGCCCGCTGGGGCTCATCCCCGCACATCGCATAGCCGCATCGAAATATCCCCCTCTTCTATGCAATCTGCATAATCCTGGCAATTTCATCTCAACTAGCCCTCCTGCTAATTTCTTATAAGCAAATGAATTAACGAAATATGCCATCTGGCATGGTTCTTGCTCTTAAACTGATAAAAGAAGGAGGCCAGAATGAAGGCCAACAACCTGAAATCTTGCACTCTCGCGGTTGCGGCACTGGTCCTGATCGGCGCCTGCACCCTGCCTACGGGATCGGCAGGCACGGATGGAGCCGCGTATGCGGACAACCTGGCCTCATTCCAGCAGGAAGTTGAAGAGCTCCCGGTGCTGTCCGCCGATCCGGGGGCCGAAGAAATTTATGCCTACGCCATCGAGGTGGGAACGCTCGCCGGGGTCTATGAAATCCTGGAAGAGGACGTGATCGCGGTCGTCACTGAGCGGATCGCCCAGGAACCGCTCCGGACCAAGGTCCTGGGTGTGCTGGGCGGATCGATCAGCCTCACCGACCTCATGGTGGCGGACACCGGCATGTACCAGGACGAGGAAGAACAGGTCGTCGTGGGGCTGCCGATGGCGACGGAAATCCCGCCGGATTCTCCGATCCAGACCTTTGGCACACCTGAAGTCGTCGATGACGGGGAGCGCGTCGGCATGCTCTTCGATGCGGCGGAAGACTATCTGCTGGTTCCCGCGGACCCCTCCAACGACCTCACCCACCAGGGCACCATCGAAGTCTGGCTCAAGCCCAACACGAACGTGGCCTGGGCGGGAATCGTCCACAAGGGCACGCAGCCGGATTGGTCGGACGAAGGCTACAGCTTCCAGTATGACGGCAGCGGGCAGCTGACGCTGGCCATGACCAGCGAGGCCGGCCAGACGATCCTGGTGCACACCCTGCACGTGCTGGCCACTGGCGCCTGGTCCTACGTCGTCGTCACCTGGGACGAGGATGAAGCGCACCTCTACGTCAACGGCGTGGACGTGGTGGACCGCATCAACATCGGCTTCACCAGCACCGTGACCACGATCGCCGAAAACTATCCCTTCCGCAGCTCCGCCGGCGGCGTTGTGATCGGTACCCAGATTCCCGGGAATCCCTGGAGGTTCGACGGCCTGATGGCGGACCTCAAGATCTACGACCGGTACATGGAGCAATCCGAGGTACTGGAGGGCTGAGCGGAGCGAATAGATAGGCGGCGGAAACGGGGAAGGAGTTGCGCATGACGGAAAATCGGGCTTTGGACCTGGGAGGCACGGTGTTGTTTGTCGACGACCAACCGGCCAGGCAGGCCTCCCTCCTGCGGCTCTTCGCGGCGTATCCGGCGGTCAGGCCCCTGACCGCGCCGGGCGGCCGCGCCGCTCTGGGAATCCTGAAGCGCTTCCCGGTGGACGTGCTGGTTGCCTGCCAGAATACGCCCGGCCTTTCCGGGAACGACCTGCTGTCAGTCTGCCGCCGCCAATACCCCGAGGTGGAGCAGGTCCTGCTCCCCCAGCCCTGGAAGCAAGAAACCCTGAAAAAGCGCGTCAGGACAGCGCTCGCCAACGCGAGCCGGCAGCGGCGGATGGCCCGGCTGCAGGCCTGGGCGGGGAGCGCGGCCAGCCGCTTCCCCGAAGCCGCGGAGCTGCTGGCCCGGCTGCAAGCAAGCGACCGGCCCGCTGTTGTTCATTCCTGGCGGGTGGCGGAAGCCACCCGGCTTTTCGGGGAGGAGCTAGGCCTGAACACTGCCGATCTCTACGCAGCCGCTCTTCTGCACGAGGGGGAGAAACTGGCGCTCCGCCTGCCCGGAGGACCCCGGATTGCCTCCTGGATCCGCCACCACCACGAGCGTTTCGACGGAAGCGGCTTCCCGGACGGACAGCGGGGCAGCGGCATTCCCCTCGGCGCCCGGGTACTGCGGGTGGCCGATGGCTACGCTGAAATGGCCGGCACGGGGGCCACGGAAGCCATGTGCCTGCAGTCGATCATGCAGGGGGCTGGCACGGAATTCGATCCCCGCATCGCCAAGCTGTTCGTGATGCGGGTCCTGCAGCTCGCGGCCGCGGGGAAGCCGCCGGCCTGAGCTACCGGCTCGATTCCGGCGAATTGCCTACCGACATAGCCATCGGTTACAATCGCCGGAGGTGCAGGATGACGGAACCGGTCGCCCCCGTTTACCTGGTCGACGATGACGCGGTGTCCCTGGGTCTCTACGCAGGGGTGCTCGAGCGGCACGGCCTCGCCGGCATCGTCGCCTGTCAGGACAGCCGGGAGGTGCTGCCCCGCCTGCGGCAGGCGCCCGCCTCGGCGATGATCCTGGACCTGAGCATGCCACACCTTTCCGGCACCGAGCTGCTGCCGTTGCTCCGTGGTGAGTTCCCGCAGATCCCGGTCATCGTGGTCACCGCCACCGACGACCTGGACACCGCGGTAGCCTGCATGAGGAGCGGCGCCTTCGATTACCTGACCAAACCGGTCGAGCCCAGCCGCCTGTGGTCCGCGGTGCGCAATGCTTTGGAAGTGGGCGAGTTGCAGCGCGAAGTGCGGCGCCTGGGAAGGCAGGTCATGAGCCGCGAGCTGCAGCACCCCAAGGCCTTTGCAGGGATCATCACTTGCAGCGAGCGCCTGGAGTCCCTGTTCCGGTACGTGGAAGCCGTGGCCGGCAGCCCCCGTCCGATCCTGATCACCGGCGAGAGCGGCACTGGCAAGGAGCTCGTGGCCCGGGCCATCCACGAGGTGAGCGGCCGCGAGGGTGCGTTTGTGGCGGTGAACGCGGCCGGCCTGGACGACACCGTGCTCTCCGACACCCTTTTCGGGCACGAGAAAGGGGCTTACACCAGCGCGGACCAGGCCCGCAGGGGCCTGGTGGAGGGGGCCTCCGGCGGAACGCTTTTCCTCGACGAGATCGCGGACCTGGAGCCAGGCTCCCAAACCAAGCTGCTGCGGCTTTTACAAGACGGGGAGTATTACCCGCTGGGCTCCGACCGCGTGCAGCTGTCCAGGGCCCGGGTAGTGGCAGCTACCAACGCGGACCTGGAGGCCCGGCAGAGCCAAGGCGCGTTCCGGAAGGATCTTTTTTATCGCCTCATGACGCATTGGGTCGTCCTGCCGCCGCTGCGGGAACGTCCGGAGGACCTGCCTCTGCTCGTCGAGCACTTCGTGCGGGAGGCTGCCGCCTCCTTCGGCAAACCCGTGCCGGAGGTCCCGCCGGAGCTGTTTCCCCTCCTGGGAACCTACTCGTTTCCAGGAAACATCCGGGAGCTGCAGGGTCTGGTTTACGACGCCTTGGGCCGGCTGGAGGGGGGCGCCCTTTCCTTGCAGCCATTCCGGGAATACCTCACGGCGCGGGGAGTTCAGGCCCCCCGGCCGAAGGAACGCAGCCCGGAGGGCACCCGCGGCTTTGCCTTCGGCGAGCCTTTTCCGACCCTGCGGGAGGTCGAAGCCTTTCTGATCGAGGAGGCATTGAAACGCTCGCGGGGCAATCAGTCGCTGGCCGCCAGGCTCCTGGGCGTCAACCAGTCCACGCTGAGCCGACGCCTGAAGACCGGCGAAGGCGGTCAACGCGTCTGAGGTTCCTCAGCCCAGCTTGTAGCCGAAGCGGCGCAGCAGCTCGCGGCGCTCCTTCCGGTCCTTGGCCCCTTCCAGGCCCTTGGGGGTGAAGCCGTCCACCACCCCTACGATACCCCGCCCTTGGGCCGTCTGCACCACCAGCACCTCCAGCGGATTGGCCGTGGCGCAGAAGATCCGCGCCACCTCCGGGCAGGCTTTGATCTGGTTCAGGACGTTGATCGGGAAGGCCTTGCGCAGAACCAGGAAAAAGCTGTGCCCGGCGCCGACCTGGCGGGCGCACTCCACGGCCTGGGCCACCAGGTTCTCGTCGTTGCCCTCGGTCCGGATCAGGCAGGGGCCGGAGGCCTCGCAAAAGGCCAGTCCGTATTCCGCCCCCGGCACCGAGCCGGCGATGATCTCGGCCAGGTCCTCGGCCGTCTTGATGAAGTGGGACTGCCCCACGATGATGTTGGCCCCTTCCTCCCAGGAAAGCGCCACCGCCTCGACTTCGTACCCCATGCGCTCCTCCCTCAGGCCTCCAGCAGCTTCTCCAAGTCGAGCTCCAGGGCGGCGCAGGGCATCTGGATGCCCCAGGCGTCCAGCACCGCCGGATGGATTTCCCCGATGATCCCGATGGCCCGACCCTTGTACAACAGCTCCCCCCCGCGGCCGGCGATGAAGCGCGGGTCCTGGGCCTCCCTCACCCCGATGTCCCGGGAGAGGTAATAGCCCATGCTGCTCAAGTGGGAGCGCACGTGGTTGTAGCCGGCCTCCCGGTCGGCGTACAGCAGGGCCAGGGAGCTGAAGGTGCGCGAGCCGTAGTTCTCCCGCTCGTCCACCACGGCCACCTTGCCGATTTCGAAGATGCGGTGGGGATAGGCGGCGTTGGAGGAGGCCGCCTCCGAGGCCAGCAGGCCTGGCAGGGCGGAGTTGCGCACCAGCTCGTAGCTCTCGCTCATCGGGTTGGCGATCTCCACGACCTGCCCCCCGTCCAGGTTCATGCGTTCCACCAGGTCGCGCCAGGAGCCCAGGTAGTTGTAGATCATCTCCTGGTAGCCCAGGCCCACCAGCAGATCGCGCACCCGGCGGCCGAACAGCCCGCTTTCGGTCAGGCGGCCCACGGTGAAGTCTTCCGGCCACACCGGCTGGAAGCTGTCCATGCCGCAGCCGATCATCAGCTCCTCCACCACGTCCACCGGGTGCAGGAAGTCGTTGCGGTAGACCGGGGGGGTCACCGTGAAGATTTCCCCTTTCCGCTTTGCCGCCAGGCCCATGCGGCGCAGGGCTCCCTCGGCCTCCTGGGTCTTGATCGCCCGGCCCAGCAGGCGCGCCGCGCCGGCCAGGTCCATGTCCACCGGTTTCTGGAAGTGGAAAGGAGTGACGATCTCCCGGCCGTGCGGCGTGTCGTAGGGATAGATCACCTTCACCGGCAGGATGGCGTAGCCGGCATCACTCAAGTCGCAGGCCATGATCGCGCAGGCAGTGAGCAGGCTGTCCAGGTCCGTGCCGGAGAGCTCCACGAAGAGGCGCGTGTCCCCCACCTTCACCGAGCCCAGATGGGCGCTGTTGATCACCGGGGGCATGCTCAGGGTCCGCCCCTCCGCGTCCACCAGGTGGGGGAAGCGGGGAAAACCGGCGATGAGCGGGCCGAACTCCACGCCCTTGGGGTGCTCTTTCAGGATCTGCCGCAGGGTCAGGGGCCGGTCGAAGTCCAGCGGCACGAAGGAGGTCTTGTCCGGGTCGGCCGCCTGGAAGCGCACGGGGAACTTGACCTGCTCGCCGCGCATCACCCCCATGGCGATGGAGCTGCGCTTGCGCCCGTAGTTCCAGCACAGCTTTTCCTGGGACTGGATCAGCTCCTTCAGCAGATCCTCGCCGATCGGCCGGCCGTCGGCCAGAAAGGCCACGCTGTAGGGCCGGATGCGCCGCAGGCCCTCGTCCACCAGCAGCGTGCGCCCGCCGAAGTCGCGGGAGACGGAGGCGCTGGAGACGAAGGGATACTCGGGGGCCTTGCCGCCCAGGTACACGCGCAGCTGGCGGGCCAGCCCCGCCCCGGACCAGAGGTCCGGCCGGTTGGTGTCGTTGAGCTCGATCTTCAGCACCCCGCCCGCCCAGTCGTCCAGCTCGGCCTTGGCCGCCGGGAGAAGCTCTTCCAGCTCCTTGCGCTCCAGCTTCCGCCCCAGCAGCCCGAACAGGGTGCGCTCGCTGCATTCGATTTTCGGCATGTCTCTACTTCCTCCGCCGCAGGCGCACCTGCTCGATGTCGGACGTGAAAAGCTCGCGCAGGTCGTTCAACCCCATGGCCACCAGGGCCATGCGGTCGATGCCCAGCCCCCAGGCCAGCACCGGCACCTCGATGCCCAGCGGTTTGGTGACCTCGGGGCGGAAGATGCCCGAGCCGCCCAGCTCGAACCAGCCCAGCTCCGGGTGGCGGATGTGGGCCTCCACCGAGGGCTCGGTGAAGGGGAAGTAGCCGGGCACGAACTTGAACTCCCGGGCCC
>MIBK01000225.1:0-5601 GCA_001829505.1 Spirochaetes bacterium RBG_16_67_19
TCCGCATCGTGGCCCGTCTGGGCTACGAGGCCCGCCTGCGCCCCGCCGGCGCGTAGTTTACAGCCTCCGGCCGCCCCGCTATACTGAGCCCCCGCCAAGCATGAAAAAAACGCCCGAGCGAACGCTGCTGCGGCTCCTGCACCACAACTGGAACAAGCACACCCTGAACGCCGTTTCCTACTTCTGCGAGCGCTTCCTGCTGCCTGGCTGTTTCAGCGAGGTGGAGTACTCCGGCCTGGAGCCGGTCGTGGCCAAGGCCCGCCAGGGCCGGCGGCTGATCTTCGTTCCCGATCACCAGAGCGAGTACGACTGGGTGCTGCTGCAGAACAGGATGTTCCGCGCCGGGGTGCGCACGACCATCCAGGCCGGCGACAACCTCTTCGTGGGCCCTCTGGATCCGATACTGCGCGGCTGCGGGGCCTTCATGAGCGTCCGCCACGAGAAGTCCTTCTACTCGACGCACTGGATCTACGACCTGCTGGCCCGGGCCCTGGGCCAGCGCCCGATCCGGGTCACCCGCGAGCAGTACAGCCTGCTGTACCCCAAGCAGCTGGCCCGCATCCTGGGCCGCGAGGGCTACAACCTGCTGGTTTTCCCCGGCTACGAGACCGACCCGTACACCGGCCAGATCAAATACGGCCGCTCCTACAGCGGCCTGTTCAACCCCCTGTCCCCCTACGTGTTCATCACCATCAGCAAGGTGCTGGACAGCCTGGGCATCACCGACGCCGAGTACATCCCGGTGGCGGTGACCTACGAGCGGGTGCCGGAGGACATCCTGTTCCGCGAGTTCAAAGCCTCCACCCGCAGGACCAAGATCGCCAAGTACATCTACGATCACTACTACACCTTCTTCAAGGCGCCCTTTTCCAAGGGGCTGCGCCAGGAGAAAAGCCGGGTCTGCGTGAAGTTCGGCCAGGGCATCCCGGCGGCCTTCGGCGGCAAGGCCCGCGACTTCGCCGAGCGGATACGGCACGAGATCGGCAGGTTGATCCGGGTCTACGAGACCACCCTGATCTTCCATTCCCTGAACGATCGTTTCGCCATCTCCAAGCAGGAGCTGCGCAAGAACATCCACGAGAACCTGCGCATCCTGAGAGCCAAGAAGATCGACTGCTCGCCGCTGTATGACCCCGGCGGAAAGCTCCAGCCCCTGGACCGCATGCTGAACCGGGTGGCGCAGCTGTTCAACTTCACGGAGAGTCCGGTCATCCCCCTGAAGGCCTACCGGACCCTGGAGCACGACCGCAACGAGGTGTTCATCCACAACCCGCACCTGGCCGCCTATTACTCCAACAAGCTGCGCTACGTGCTGGAATCCGACTGAGCATGACCGCGCGCGCAGTGCGCCGCCCTGCGCGGCGGATCCCCTGATGGAGCAGCCGGACGCATGTTGGCCATCCGCAGGATCCGGGAGATGGAGGCCTACCTGGGCGAGCTGGCCGGGCGCCTGGAGCCCCGGGAGGCGGGGAATTGAAGAGGCTGGCCAGGGAGCAGAGGACCGTGGCGGCGATGATCCGCCTGTATTGCCGCGGGCATCACTCGCCGGAAGCGTCGCCCTGCGCCGAGTGCTCCGCCCTGCTGGACTATGCTCTGCACCGCATCGAACGCTGCCCCTTCGGTCCCGGCAAGCCGGTCTGCTCGAAGTGCCGGGTGCACTGCTACCGGGCCGAGCAGCGGGAGCGCATCCGGCGGGTCATGCGCTACGCCGGCCCCAGGATGCTGTTAGCCCACCCCATTCTGGCGCTGCTGCACCTGCTGGACGCGGGCAGGACAACCGGGAGTAGGAGGCTTTGAGGATGTTCCAGATCAAGTACTTTCACGGCCTGTGGGGCCTGTCCCTGCCGACCCTGGAGCACAACCTCCGCCGGATCCGGGAGGGCGGGTTCGAAGGGGTGGAGATGGGCGTGCCCGAGGACGGCGGCCAGCGGCGGGAGCTGGAGGCCCTGCTGGGGGATCTCGGGCTTTCCCTGATCGCCCAGCAGTGGACGCGCGGCTCCTCGCCCGAGGAGCACGCCGCGAGCTTCGAGGACCAGTACCGCCGGGCCGCGGAGCTGCGGCCCATGCTGGTCAACTCCCACAGCGGCAAGGACTTCTTTACCACGGAGGAAAACCTGCTGGTTCTCCGTCGCGCAGCGCGCCTGGAGGAGGAGCTGGGCATCCCGGTGGCTCACGAGGTGCATCGCGGCCGGGCCACCTTTTCCACCACTGCCACCGCGGCGTTGCTGGAGCGGATGCCCGACCTCAAGCTGGCGGCGGACTTTTCCCATTGGTGCTGCGTCCACGAGTCGCTGCTGGAGGACCAGGAGCAGATCCTGGCCCAGGCCATCGACCGCAGCTTTCACCTCCACGCCAGGGTGGGGCACGCCGAAGGACCGCAGGTCAGCGACCCGCGGGCCCCGGAGTGGCAGCGGGCCGTGGAGGCCCACCTCGGCTGGTGGCAGAGGATCGTCGACCGCCGCCGCCAGGAGGGCGTTGAGCTGCTCACCATCTGCCCGGAGTTCGGCCCTCCGGACTACATGCCCACGCTGCCCTACACCCGGCAGCCGGTGGCCGACCTGTGGGAGCTCAACTGCCACATGAAGCGCCTGCTGGAGAGCCGGCTGCGCCTTTGAGCCTGGCAGCGGCGCCGCGTTCACGGCCTTGGCGGAGCCCTTCTCCGCGCCGCCGCCGGCGAACAGGGGCATGGCCAGGACGAGCGCCAGCGCCAGGACGAACAGCACTTTCCGGTTCTTCATCGAAACCTCCTCGATTGGTTTGAGACGGATCAACGATCGCATCCGATAACGCAAGCGGCGTGCCATACTGCGAAAAAAGAGCTCTTCCGCCGGGTCGGGCCAATTCTTTGCCCGGAATGCATTGCCGGCAGCGGACGAGTGGGGCGCCGGGAAGCCGCCGCGCCGGCATCCCGTACTGGATACCTGAGTACCCGGTCCGTGGCTACCGCCTGACCTAGCGGGCAGGAGAATTTTTCTTGCTCCGGATCGGCCGCGGGGGTAAGGTGTGCCGGATGGAGGCGAAGTGGGGTGCCGGCCTGGCTGACCTGCCCGTGCTGAGGCAGTGCCTGCAGAACGCCGACCCGGTGCTGGCGTACAAGGCGCGCTGGCTGCCGGGTTAGCCGGAGGGCTCGCCGGGGATGAAGATGCGGCGCGCGGCGATAGCCTCCTCGGAGCTGGCCGGCGGCCGGACGGCACCATCGGTGGAGTCCCCTACCGCAAGTGGCAGGGGCCGCACTGGACGCTGTACAGCCTGGCCCTGATCGACTACCCCGCCGGGCGACCCTCGGCTCCTGCCGCTGCGCGACCAGGTGTACGATTGGCTGCTGGACCCGGCGCACCTGGAGTTCCGCCAGTCACTCCTGATCCCGGGGCAGGAGGACCGTCGAGACCCTCATCCCCCTGCGGGCCTTCTCTCTGGCGGCTGCGCGGTTCGGTGAAGCGGAGGCGGAAACAACTGCGGAGCGGGCGGCGGAATTCTTCCTGGCCCGCGGTCTGTTCCGCCGCCTGCGCGACGGGCGCCCGAACAGCCCCCCGACGGCGGCTTCCCGCTGGAGGCGGGCAACGCCATGACCAGCCAGCGTCTCGTCACATGCGGGAGTCGCGCGGATTGGGGCCCCAGGGGAAAGACGCGCACCAATCCCCTGGTCAGCCTTGAAGCGCTGCGCGTTCTGCACTCCCGCACCGGACGGCAGGCCGGCAGAAGATGGAGAAGATCATCGCGGACCGCAAAAAGGCTCCCGGCCGACTCGGTGTAAGTGGGAGAACACCTGCCAGCGCAGGCTCTACCGCGAATCGATGTCGCCAAGGTCCACCTGCGGCTCGGCGCTGCGGGGGACCTCCATCTGGAATGACCCCTGCCGCTCCTCCAGGAACAGCCGGCCCGTGTAGCGCCCCGGCGGCAGATCCTCCAGGTAGAACTCGCCGTCCCTGCCGACCACGCTCTGCACGGTCCGGCCCCGCACTTCCAGGGCCAGTCCGGCCAGCTCCGCGGGGATGCGCTTCCCGTCCTCCAGCCAGAACAGCCGGCCGTAGAAGCCCTGCACGGTCCTGGCCCCGAACTCCACGACGCCCCCGCCGCGATAGGGAGGTGCGTAGTAGAGCTGGATCGCGGTCGGCTCCAGGCTGATCGGCAGGTCCAGGGCCTCGATGGACAGCCGGTTCTCGGCATAGGGGGCCAGGCCCGGCACCAGGAGCTCGCCCCGGCGGTCGGTCCTGCCGATCGCCTCCCCGTTGCTGGCCACCCGCACTCCGCGCACGCCCTCCAGCCTGGCCAGGGCGAAGCTCTGCTCGATCGGCCTGGAGAAATGCAGGGAGCCGTCGAGCAGCACCGCCCCGCCCGAGGCGTTGAACCGGAAGAGGTCCAGCGCGTCGCTGCGGACATAGCCCGCCTCCAGCAGTGCCCAGGGCAGGGCCAGTTGCAGGTCCGCGGTCAGATCCACTGCAATGTCCGCGGCGGAAGCCCCTCCCGCGTCGCGGGGTAGAAGGAATGCGCCCTCCAACTCGTAGCCCACCCCCGGGCCGCGGGGGGTGTTCTTCTGCAGCCGGCCGCCAACCCGCTGGCTCTGCAGGCCTGCCTGGTACTCCAGGCTGGCCGCCGTCTCCAGCTTCCGGGGAAGAAGGTCGATGGCCAGGGAGCCGTCCATGGTTGGCTCCGGCCCTCCCCTGGCATTGAAGCCCAGCCGGAGCTGAAGCGCCCTGCCCAAGCGCCTGCCGTACGAGCAGACGAGATTGGGCGTCGCGGTCAGGTCCTGGGCCAGGGTCCAGCCGAAGGACGCGGATGCGGAACCCAGGCGGCGCGAGTGGCCGCCCAGGGCCAGTCTGGCCTGCAGCAGGCGGTCCTCCTCGGGGCGCGCCAGGGTGGCGTAGCCGCTGGAATAGGCGTCCAGGGACAGAGAGCCGCCCAGGGAATGGCCGCTGTACAGGTAGCGCAGAGAGCCGCTGTAGCCGAAGCCCTCGGAGCTCCCGCTGACGCCCAGGGTCAGGTTGAGCTCGCCCGCCCTTGCCAGCGTGAAAGCGGCCGTAGCCGCCCCGTTGGCCAGCCGGCGGTCGGCTTCGAATCGGAAGCCCCCGGTAAGCGAGCGGGTCAATCCCAGGCGATGATACCCCAGCACGGCGGGCTCACCGTAGTCGAAGCTGCTCTCCCCCAGCGCGAGGCGCCGGAACCCCAGGCTGTAGCCGAAGTCCTGGAAGCCCGGATTCAGCAGCAAGGAGGAGAGGTAGCTGGGCATGGTGATCCGCTGTTCCCGGCCGTATGCGTCCTTCACGACCAGCTCGGTGGTCGCCGCCCCGGAGGGAATCGGCAGGTCGAGGAACTCGAAGGGTCCGGGCTGAAGGTCCTCCTGGGCCACCAGGATGCCGTTCACGTACACCTCTACGTGCGAGGGAGTGCCCAGCGCGCCGGCCACGACCGCTGCGGGGGAAACGGCCAGGTAAGGGGACATGGCGAAGGACCTGGAAAACGAAAGCCCGCCAAGGATCAGGCCGCTGCCCCCTTCGCCGGAGGTGGCGTACAGATCGCCGACGGTGAAGCGGCGCAGCCGCGGCTGGTCGTCGTAGATCAGGCTGCTCAGGCGGCGGACGAGGGGGGCCTGCAGCTCGTCGG
>MIBK01000225.1:5614-14295 GCA_001829505.1 Spirochaetes bacterium RBG_16_67_19
AAGTCCGAGAGGCCCAGCCAGCCGTTCCAGCGCAGGCCCAGCTCCGCGTGCCCGGCCAGGGAAAGATACTCGAAACCGTCCCCCCTGCCGTGGTCCAGCGAATAATTGAGGAACAGAGCGTTGCGCGCGTCCCGCAGCACCTCGTGCTCGCTGCGGCGCCCGAAGGCGAGCTGCTGGGCGGCGAACAGCTCCGGCGCGGCGGTGATCTGGAGGCCGGCCTCCTGCTCGTCAATGCGGAACTGCACGCCGGGGGCCAGGGAGCGCAGGGAAACCCGGCCGTCCCCGCCGGCGATGCCCTGCGGAAGCTGGACCAGGCCAAGTCCGCGCAGCTCCTGCTCGGGCAACAGCACGTCCCCGTCCTCCGTGAGCTCGACGACGAGCTGTCCGCGCACCTGGGTGTTCACCGTGACCTGCAGGAGCGCCTTGCCGGCGCCCTCCTGCGCCTGGAGGGCGAGGACGGGAAACGACAACGCCGCGGCGACGAGGAGGGCCCGTCCAGCGGTCATGCGGGGGGCTTCAGGGGCGCGTGCGCGACTCGGTTGGCGGGGGAATGCACTGGGCGGGATCCACTTCGATCGTCCGCTCCAGGGAGCCCTCCTCGGACTCGATGCTCACCAGGAGGCTGCGGCAGCGCTGGCAGCTATCCTGCGGCAGCGCGACGGCGAAGGAGCGCTCGATCCCGGGCAGCACGTACCAGCCCATGGCCTCCTGCACGAACTCCTCGCGGTCGTCCTGGCCGCGCCCGATCACGCGGATTTTCTTCAGCAGCAGGTGGGTGTTGCCCGTGTTGAGGACCTGCAGCAGCGCGCTGCCCTGCCGCAGCTGGGCCCCAGAAATGGCGGCCTGCGGCCTGGGCTTGGGCACGCTCAGGAAGACCGGCAGGCTGATCTCGATGGCCACCCGCAGGACCGTTTCCCCCGGCTTGGCCACCGGCAGCTCGCGGATGAACAGGCGGTAGGCGGTTTCCGTCTCCGCCGGCTGCGGCTTGTCCAGGCCCAGGCGGACGATGCGCTCCTGCCCGACGCCGATCTTCACCAGGCGGGGGAAGAAGACCAGGTCCGTGGTCGGCTCCAGCCGGTCCCGTCCCTGCTCGTCCTGGCTCCAGCGCATGGCCTGCAGCTGGACGGTCAGTTCCTCCTCGCCGGTATTGCTGACGGTGAGGGTGGCGCGCGGATTGCCGGCCTCCAGGTACACGTAGACCGGGACCACCTGGAAGGCCCCGGCCTCCAGTTGCGGGCCGGAAGCCGCCCACCACAGCGCGGCCAGCAGGCCAGGAAGAACGGATCGTCGGATGCCCATCTTGCCCACCTCCCCAGACGGCTCAGTAATGGATCGTGACCGTCACCACATCGCTGTAGCGCCCCGGGGTCGACATCTCCTCCAGGGCGAACAACCTGCCGTAGACCGTGAACTCCTGGTGCCTGCCGGTTCCCGCCGCGGCCAGGCTGCCGCCCCCGGGGTAGGTGCCGGCGAAGTCCCCGTCCCCCCAGAGCAAGGTGCGGGCCGGATCCTTCCATAGATCGTAGCTCAGCGTGTCCAGGCCCCCCTGCTGCCGGAGGCGGCGTCCGCCCGCTGCGCCGTTCTGCCCGGCGTCCAGGGTGATGGCGTAGGCCACCCCCTTGGCCGCGCGCACGACAATGAGGGTCGTCGCCTCGTACAGGCCGGGCGCGCCGATGCGACCGAAGCGCAGGGGCGAAACGGAGAGCTGGGCGGAGGCGACCACGGTGGCGGCCGCCGACAGCGAAGAGCTTTGCGCCCAGCCACGGGCCGAGGCGGCCAGCCCGAGGACCAGGACCGCGGCGAAGAAGCCCGTGACCCGCCTGCGTCTCATGCGCCTGCCTTTTTTGCCGAATACGGCGGGGAAACCGCGGGCCATTCCCGCGGATCCCCCGGCCGCTTTGAGTCTATGGAAAAAGTCAGTAGTACAGGGTCAGGGTCACCGTATCCTGGTACCAGCCCAGAGGAGAGTCTCCCGCAGCGCTGCTTACGAAAAGCTGCCCGGCGATGACATGGCCCACCGGAGTTCCAGTGCCCGCGCCGGCGATGCTGCTGCCATAAACGTAGCTGTTGGCGAAGTCGTTGTCACCCCACTCGGCGAAACCCCCACCCGGCTTCAGCAGGGCATACTGGACCAGGTACCCGCTGTTCTCGACGTTTCGCCAGGCATTGGCCAGGTGAAGTCCTGCATTGGCGGCCAGGTTGTAAGGCGTTTCAGCCGGTACGGTCACCCATACCGTGGTCTCTGCGTACTCTACCGGGTCACCGCCCGTGGTGAAATTGCCGAAATACATGTTGCCCGAGTTGATTGCGGCCCAGCCGGCGTTGTAGGCGAGCACGTACATGTAGTCCGTATCTTGGGCGAAGGCTACCGTGCACAGGGCCAGGCTCAAGAGCGCTACCAGCCAGATTCTCTTCATGCAATTGCTCCTTGTGTTACGACGTAAGAATCACGACCTGAAAGCAGACTCGAAACAACCAGTGGAATGTACAGTCACATCGGCATGTCGGGTACCCCTCCTCTCGTGCGCGGTGCTTCTATCCGGGCAAGATGACAGCCTTCGGCAGAAGCGGACGCAGGCTATATCTTATCAACATAGTCATGATTGCCAGTATACGTATTTGCCTTGGGTGTCGTCAACAACGATCAATCGCCGCTGCGTCCGCTTGAACCGCATCGGCCGCGAGAGTAGGGTAAGCGGGATGGAGGCCAAGCGCAAAGGCGCCCTGGCCGGCTTGAAAGCCCGAAACGCACCCCTACCGCAAGTGGCTGGAGCCGCACTGCACGCTGGCAGCCTGGCCCTGATCGACACCCGCCGGGCGACCCTCGGCTCCTGCCGCTGCGCGACCAGGTGTACGATTGGCTGCTGGACCCGGCGCAGCTGGAGTTCCGCCAGTCACTCCTGATCCCGGGGCAGGAGGACCGTTTCCGTCGCTGCGCCGCTGGAGCTGCAGGCCGCCAAGCAGCGCCCCCCGACGGCGGCTTCCCGCTGGAGGCGGGCAACGCCGCGACCAGCCAGCGCCTCGTCACGCGCGGGGTCGCGCGGATTGGGGCCCTTGAGGCAAAACGCGGACCAATCCCCTGGTCAGCCTCGAGGCGCTGGGCGTGCTGAAGCAGTCCGGCCCGCGGGCTGGTTGAAGCCATCGGGCCGCCGGGCTATGATGGGGCCGCATGGACCCGGAAGACCGGCAGAAGATCGAGAAGATCATCGCGGACCGCAAGAAAGCCCACGGCCGCCTGGTGCAGGGCGGCTCGGGTGTGTACAAGGCCTTCCTTGAAATGGAGAAGGCGGCCTACACCCCGGGCAGCCTGTCCACGGCGCAAAAGGAGCTGATCGCGGTGGGCATCGCCGTGGTCATCAACTGCGAGTCCTGCATGGAGTGGCACATCCATCAGGCCCTCCTTTCGGGGGCCACCCGGGAACAGGTTCTGGAGGCCATCGACGTGGGCATCGAGTTCGGCGGCGGCCCGGCCACGGTGTCCACGCGGTTTGCGCTGAAGGTGCTGGAGTACTATCAGGCATGAGCCGCACCGCTGGAAGCAGAGCTGCTTTCTGGCTGGCGCTCCTGGTCGCCGCGCTGGCGATGGCGGCCTCCGGCGCAGGGCTTCTGTGCGGCCGCGGAAGCGGTCCGTGGGAGTTCTTCACCCTGCGAGGGGGGGTCGCGCGGATGTTCGGGCGGGGCCTGTACCGTTACGACACGCTGTTAACGGGCGCCGGCTTCCGGGGACAGGACCTGGCGACCCTCTCCCTGGGCGTGCCGGCGCTGGTGCTTGCCGCCGCGTTGCACCGCCGGGGTTCCCTGCGAGGCAGCGCCCTGCTGCTGGGTGTCCTGGGCTGGTTCCTGTACGCCTACGCCTCCATGTCCCTGGGCGCCGCTTACAACCCGCTGTTCCTCCTCTACGTGGCCCTCTTCTCCGCGAGCTTCTTCGCCCTGGCCGCGACCTTCGCTTCCCTGGAGCTGGACGCCGGCCGCCTCCCGCGGCGGGGTCCGGCCGTGTTCCTGTTCGCCGGCGGGGCGCTGACCCTCGTGGTCTGGTTGGCCCCTTTGCTGCAGGCCCTGGCCGCGGGCCGTCCGCCGAAGCTGCTGGCCAGCTACACCACCCTGGTCACCGACGTGCTGGACCTGGGGCTGATCACCCCGGCCGCGATCATGGGGGGGATCCTGATCCTGCACCGCTCCGCGCTGGGATACCGGATCGCCTTCGCGCTGCTGGGTATCATCCTGTTTCTCCTGCCGGCGATCGTGCTGAGCACCGTGTTCCAGCTACGGGCCGGAGTTGACTTCACCGCTGGGGAGGTCATCGGCCCCATTGCCGGCTTCGCGGCCCTGGGCTTGTCCGCCGTCTGGGTCCTGGCGGCGATTGTATCGAAGATCCCGGCGGTGAACCGGAAGGCAGGAGGTTGAAATGCAGCTGCCCGCGCGGGCGGACATCAAGCCCGGGTTGAAAGTGGCCATCGTGCGCAAAGAGGATCAGCGCACCGGCCGGCTCACAGAAGGCGTGGTGCGGGATATCCTGACCAGCTCCCCGCACCATCCTCACGGCATCAAGGTCCGCCTGGAGAGCGGGGAGGTGGGCCGGGTGAAGTCCCTGTTATTGGAGCAGGCATGAGCGCAGAAGAAGCGAAGGTCCGCTATCTGATCGTGCACCTGCCGGGACCGCTGTGGCGGGCGGGGGTGCCCTTCCGGGAGCAGCCCGGGGTCCAGGCGCACGTGGAGCATTACCGCCGGCTGGAGTCCAGCGGCAAGCTGGAGAAGGGCGGGCCGTTCGTGGAGGGCGCTCTGGGCGGGATGATGATCCCGGTGGCGGGCCTGGGCAAGGAGGAGCTGCGGCGTTTCGCCGCCCAGGACCCCGCGGTGAAGGCCGGCCTGCTGAACTTCGAGGTGTGGGGCTGGTACGTGGCCATGGAAAGGGCCGCAGGCCGTTGATGTTCGGCCTGTCGCCCGCGGAGCTGCTGAAAGTCGTGCCGGCGATCCTGTTCGGGCTCACCGTGCACGAGTTGAGCCACGCCTGGGCCGCGCTGCGGCTGGGCGACGACACGCCGCGGCTGATGGGCAGGCTGACCTGGAATCCGCTGAAACACGTCGACCTGTTCGGTTTCATCATGCTGGTGGTGGCCGGCTTCGGCTGGGCCAAGCCGGTGATGATCAACCGGGCCAACCTGAAAAAGCCGGTCCGGGACGACATCCTCATCGCCCTGGCTGGCCCGTTTTCCAACCTGGCCTGCGCCCTGCTGCTGGTCCTGTTGTTGAAGGGCGTGGTGGCCCTGGTGCCCTTCGGCTCCCGCGAGAGCTTCCAGGCCGTCACCTCGGTCTTCCTGGTCTTCATCGGCATCAACGTCTCCCTGGGCCTGTTCAACCTGCTGCCCATCCCGCCCCTGGACGGGTCGCACGTGGTGGCCGGGGCGCTGGCCGCGAAGAGCGCCGCCGGGGCCGCCGTGTACTTCCGCTACGGCTCCTACGCCCTGCTGGCCCTGATCCTGCTGGAACGGATTCTACATACGGAAATCCTGCCCGTCGGCCGGGCGGTAGGCTGGGTGGTGCGGCTGCTGCTGCGCCTGGTGGGTCTGGCCTGAGTCCATCCACCGGCGCGCGCGTCCGCGGCTTGCTTGCCGATGCGGGAAGCTCTACAATGAGACCAAGATGGCCCGGCCGCCGCTGTACGTGAACAATGAAGTGGAAGCCAACCTCCTGGAGGCGCTGCTGGCAGCGGAGGGCCTCCCCGGCTTCGTCAAGGTGTATAAGGACCCGGCCTATCGCGGCGCGTGGACCTTCAACGACGCCTTCGGCCACGTGGAATGCCCGCCCGAGTTCCACGACCGCGTGGCGGCCCTGCTGGCGGGTATTAGCGGGAGGTGAGGCATGGATCTGGCGCGCTTCCAGGCCCTGGACGTAGTGCTGGTCTGCGGCCTGCCCGGCGCGGGCAAGTCGCATTTCTGCCGGAGCCGCTTCCAGGACAGCGGACGGCTGCGGGTCAACCGTAAGGAGATCCGCCGTCTGCTTTATGAGATGCTGAGCTTCGGCAGGAAGTGGTCGGAGGCCGATTTCAATTCCAGCGACGAGTTCCTGGTCAAGCACGTGGAGCGCAAGATCATCGAGCACTTGCTGCAAAACCGCAAGAAGGTGCTGATCGACAATACCAGCGTGTCCGCCTCCTCCCGCAAGAGCTACCTGGGCATCGCCCAGGGGATGCGCAAGAGCATCGGCCTGATCTTCCTGGACGTGCCGGCCGGTATTTGCCTGGAGCAGAACCGCAGGCGCGAGGATCCCGTGCCGGAGATGGTGATCTCCAACCTCGCCGCCGCCCTGGACCCGCCGCGGCCGGAGGAAGGCTTCCAGGAGCTGCTTGTGCTGAAGGGCGGGTAGGGGAGACATGGAAGCCGTCCGCATCATCATCACCGGAGGCACCTTCGACAAGCATTACGACGAGATCCGGGGAATCCTGACCTTCAAGGACACCCACCTACCGGAGATCCTCCGTTACGTGCGCTGCACCCTGCCCATCGAGCTGGAGCTGAACCAGCTCATCGACAGCCTGGACATGCATCTGGCCAACCGGCTGAAGATCCTGGAGTCCTGCCGCAGCGCCCCGGAGAGCCGGATCGTGGTGACCCACGGCACGGACACCATGATCGAAACCGGCAAGATCCTGGGGGAAGCCGGCCTGGGCAAGACGATCGTGCTGACCGGAGCCATGGTGCCGTACTCTTTCACCGCCTCGGACGCCGTGTTCAACCTGGGTTCCAGCATCACCGCGGTGCAGATCCTGCCGGCCGGGGTCTACGTGGCGATGAACGGGCGGATATTCCCCGCGGACCGCGTGCGCAAGAACCGGGAGTCAGGGACTTTCGAGGAGGCCTGAGCGTGCTGGTGGAGAAGAAGGACGTGCGCCAGATCCCCGGCGAGGGGCTGCGGCGCTGGTTCGCCGACGAGTACTTCGACCTGATCGTGTGGTACGAGGAGGCTCAAGTCATCGGCTTCCAGCTGTGCTACGACAAGGGCGGGCGCGAGCGGGCCCTCACCTGGCACCGCCCGCACCGCTTCCTGCACACCCGGGTCGACGACGGGGAAATCCCCCTGGCCTACAAGATGACCCCCGTGCTGGTGCAGGACGGGGTTTTCGACGCCGGCGGGGTGGCCGAGCGCTTCCGCCGGGCCAGCGCCGGGATCGAGCCCCGGGTCGCCGCCCTGGTGCTGGAACAGCTGCGGGTCTATCCGGCGGAATGAAGACCATCGGCCTGTTGGGCGGCATCACCTGGGAGTCGACCCTGGAGTATTACCGGCGCCTCAACCTGCTGGCCCAGGAAAGGTTCGGGGGCCTGCACTCCGCCCGCTGCCTGCTGTACTCCTTCGACTTCCAGGAGCTGGCCGATCTGCAGAGGGCCGGGCGCTGGGAGGAGCTGGGGGAGCTGCTGGCCGCTCAGGCCCGCCTCCTGGAGCAGGGCGGGGCCGGGCTGCTCCTGATCTGCGCCAACACCATGCACAAGCTGGCCGGGAGGGTGAGCCGGAACTTGCGTATCCCGCTGGTGAACGTGGTGGAGGAGACCTCCCGGGCCGCCCTGGAGCTGGGCCTGGACACGGTGGGCCTGCTGGGCACCCGGATCACCATGGAGGACGGTTTCTACGCCCGGGGCCTGGAGGCCCGCGGCCTGCGCACCCTGCTGCCCACGGCTTCCCGGCGCGACGCCCTGGAGCGCATCATCTTCCAGGAGCTGGCCCTGGGCCGCCTGGAGCCCGATTCGCGGCGGGCCTGCCTGGACATCGCGGAGGATCTGGCCGCCCGCGGAGCGCAGGCGGTGATCCTGGGCTGCACGGAGCTGCCCCTGCTGCTGAAGGGCTGGCCGGCCCCGGTGCCATGGCTGGATACCCTGGAAATCCACGCCAGGGCGGCCATGGAGCTGGCCGTGAAGCCATAGAAGAAGGCTCGCGGATTGGATTAGAATGCCGCAGGAGCGTAAAACATGAAAGCGGGCGGTACCCCGCCGGCGGCAGGCGGGGATTTCATCCGGGACATCATCGTCCAGGACCTCAAGAGCGGCAAGAACGGGAACCGGGTGCACACCCGCTTTCCCCCCGAGCCCAACGGCTACCTGCACATCGGGCACGCCAAGTCCATCTGCCTGAACTTCGGCATCGCCGCCGAGTTCGGCGGGCTGTGCAACCTGCGCTTCGACGACACCAACCCCACCAAGGAGGAGGTGGAGTACGTGGAGTCCATCGAGCAGGACGTGCGCTGGCTGGGCTTCGACTGGGCCGAGCGGTTGTATTACGCCTCGGACTACTTCGACCGGCTCTACCAGTTCGCGGTCGAGCTCATCCGGGACGGCAAGGCCTACGTGGACGACCTCACCGCCGATCAGATCCGCGACTACCGCGGCACCCTGACCCAGGCGGGCAGGAACAGCCCTTACCGAGACCGCCCCGCGGCCGAGAACCTGGACCTGTTCGAGCGCATGCGCCGGGGGGAGTTCCCTGAGGGCTCGCGCGTGCTGCGGGCCAGGATCGACATGGCTTCCGCGAACATCAACCTGCGCGACCCGACCCTCTACCGCATCCGCTTCGCCTCCCACCACCGGACCGGCACCAGGTGGTGCATCTACCCGATGTACGACTTCACCCATTGCCTCTCGGATTCCCTGGAGGGCATCACCCATTCCATCTGCACCCTGGAGTTCGAGAACAAC
>MIBK01000226.1:0-356 GCA_001829505.1 Spirochaetes bacterium RBG_16_67_19
GCTCCGCGCTGGCTTCCGGCCATCCGCTGCCGAAGTGCTTCGCCGAAAAGCTGCTGGTCATCCGTCGGGGAAGGGGGGCGCGCCTGCAGGACCGCTCGGGGCGATGGTACCTGGATTTCACCGGCGGCATCGCCGTGAACGCCCTGGGCTACGGCCGGGCCGACCTGGCGCGCATCGCCGCCCGCCAGATGCGCCGCCTCACCCACATCTCCAATCTGTACACCACCGAGCCGCTGCTGGAGCTGGGGGCCAAGATGCTGGCCTCCGGGGGCTTCGCCGCCGTGCAGTTCCTGTCCAGCGGCTCGGAGGCCAACGAAACGGCCCTGAAGTACGCGCGGCTGTACGCGCTGCGGCGC
>MIBK01000226.1:606-973 GCA_001829505.1 Spirochaetes bacterium RBG_16_67_19
GGGCCCTGAACCGCCTGTGCCGGGCCCACGACGTGATCCTGATCGCCGACGAAGTGCAGACCGGCCTGGGGCGCACGGGGGCGCTGTTCGCCTCCCGGGCCCTGGGGCTGGAGCCGGACCTGATCACCCTGGCCAAGCCCCTGGCCGGCGGGCTGCCCCTGGCCGCGACCCTGATCCCGGCAAAGGTCAACGAGCTGATCCACGTCGGGGAGCACGGCACCACCTTCGGCGGCGGGCCGGTCACCACGGCCGTGGCTTCACGGGTCTGGGATCTGGTGAGCTCTCCCGGATTCCTGGCCGCGGTGGTGCAGAAGGGCGATTACCTGCGCGGGAGGCTGGAGGGCCTGGGCTCCCGCTTCCCCTTCCT
>MIBK01000226.1:1004-7930 GCA_001829505.1 Spirochaetes bacterium RBG_16_67_19
GGGCTGGAGGTGAAGCTGGAGAATCTGCCGGCCCGGGCGGCGCCGGCGGCGCAACCCGGCCCCTCCGCCGACCCCATGGGCGACCTGCTGGCCGACCCCATGGGCGGCTTACTGGCCGCCTGCCAGGAGCAGGGCCTGCTGATCCTGCGCGCGGGGGTCAACGTGCTGCGTATCGCCCCGCCCCTGGTGATCACGAGGAAGGAAATCGACGAAGGCCTGGCGCGGCTCACCCGCGCGCTGGAGCGATACACGTCCGACGGAGGAAGCAAATGAGCAAAGACGGCATCAAGAAGATCGTGCTGGCCTACTCGGGGGGACTGGACACCTCGATCATCATCCCCTGGCTCAAGGAGAACTACCCCGGCGCCGAGGTGGTGGCCGTCTGCACGAACGTGGGGCAGGACGAGGACTTGAGCGGCCTGGAGAAGAAGGCCCTGGCCTCCGGCGCCTCCAAGCTGTACCTGCTGGACGTGCGCGAGGAGTTCGTCAAGGACTTCCTGTTCCCGATCCTGCGCGCCGGGGCCATCTACGAGGACAAGTACCTGCTGGGCACCTCCATCGCCCGGCCCCTGCAGGCCAAGCACCAGGTGGAGGTGGCCCTGAAGGAGCGCGCGGACGCGGTGGCCCACGGCTGCACCGGCAAGGGCAACGACCAGGTGCGCTTCGAGCTGGCCTACAAGGCCCTGGGCCCGCACCTGAAGGTGATCGCCCCCTGGCGCCTCTGGAGCATCCGCTCCCGCGAGGAGGCCATCGACTACGCCAAGGCCCACAACGTGGACCTGGGCAAGATCACCAAGCAGAAGATCTACTCCCGCGACGGCAACCTCTGGCACCTCAGCCACGAGGGCGGCGAGCTGGAGGATCCCTGGAACCGGCCGGTGGAGGATATGTTCCAGCTCACCCGCTCGCCCCAGGAGGCTCCGGACCGGGAGACCGAGCTGACCGTGGACTTCGAGAAGGGTTTCCCGGTGGGCCTGAATGGGAAGAAACTCCCGCCCCTGGCCCTCGTCGAGGAGTGCAACCGCCTGGGCGCGGAGAACGGCATCGGCCGCGCCGACCTGGTGGAGACCCGCCAGGTGGGCATGAAGAGCCGCGGGGTCTACGAGACCCCCGGCGGCACGATCCTGTTCACCGCCCACCGGGAGCTGGAAATGATGACCCTGGACGCCGACACGCTGCACTTCAAGCGGCAGGTGGCCCTGCGCTACTCCGAGCTGGTATACGGCGGCAAGTGGTTTACCCCCCTGCGCGAAGCGCTGGAGGCCTTCATGGCCAAGGTTTCGGAGTACACCACCGGCTCCGTGCGCCTGGTGCTGTACAAGGGCAACCTGATCGTGGCCGGGCGGCGCTCCCCCTATTCCCTGTACCTGAAGGACCTGGCCTCCTTCGGGGCCAGCTCCTACGACCACGCCGACGCCACCGGCTTCATCAACCTGTACGGCCTGGCTACCGGCGTGGCGGCCATCGTGCGCCGCGGGGTGAAAAAGGAGACCGGGCAGGTGCCGGAGATCGAGGAGATGGCCGGTTTCCACGCAGAGTAGGGTTTCGCGAGGCGCCTGTTACCGGGCGCCGGGCTCCCGAAGTAACTTCCCCGGATGGAGTACCCGTTGCTGTACGTCGGGCTGTTCCAGGCGGCCGTGGCCGTGGTCCTGTTGACCGCCTACGGGCCGCGCCTGAGCCGCGCCGCGAAGGTGGAGATCTAGCGATCCTTCAAAACGCCGCTCAGGGTATTCAGAACATCTTTCAGCTCGAACGGTTTGGATATGAAGGGCAGGCCGGTCCGTTCGATCATCGCCTTGGTCTCGGCGGCCATGATGTCGCCCGTCAGGAAAACGGTGCGGGTGGCGATCGAGCCGGCGATTTCCTTCGCCTTTTCGTATACCTCTATCCCGCTCATTTCGGGCATGCGGATGTCCAGGAGAATCAAGCCATAACGATGGGAAGAGATATATTCCAGGCCCGTCCGTCCATCGGGGGCCGTATCCACCTGATGGCCTTCGTTTTCGAGTATCGTTTTGAGGAGCTCACGAATCGCGGCTTCGTCATCCACCACCAGGACGCGCGTATGTGGTGCCTGGAAACGCGGTTTTTCCAGCTCCCTACTTTGAGCCTCGGCTTTGAGAAGGGGTAGCTCCACATGAAACTCGGCGCCCTCTCCGAGCGCGCTCCGTACCCAGATCCGGCCATTGTGCTCGCAGACGATCCCATGGCAGATGCTCAAGCCCAGGCCGGTTCCCTGGCCGACTTCCCTGGTGGTGAAGAACGGATCAAAAATCCGCTCCTGGATCTCCTGCGGGATGCCGGGGCCATCATCGCGTACGGTGACCAGGATCGACTCCCCCTGGATACCGCTGGTCAGTATCAACTCGCCTTTGCCATGAGCGGTCCGCATGGCCGTTTCGGCATTGATGATCAGGTTCAGCAGCACCTGCTGGAGCTGCTGGGCATCCGCCACCGTGGTTGGAAGCTCGGGGTCCAGCTCCAGCCTGACACTGATGTTCCCGGTCCGCAGCGCGTAGGAGCGCAAGGCCAGGGTGGAGCGCACCAGCTCGTTCAAGTCAACCGCCGATCGCTCCGGTTTCTTCTGCCGGGCGAAAGTGAGCAGTCTCTGAATGATGCCGGCCACGCGCTTGGCGGCGCTTACGATCTGCGCTACGGCTTCGTGCGCAGCCACCGGCAGCGGCTGCAAGCCAAGTATTTCGCTGTAGCCGATGACCGCCGTCAACGGGTTGTTGATCTCGTGGGCGATACCTGAAGCCATCTCGCCGATCGAGGCCAGATGGCTGGCCAGCCGGGCCCGGATTTCCAGCTGTTCCCTCCGAGCCTGCTCCTGCCTGCGTTCCGTGACGTCCCGCAGGACGAAGGCGGTGGACATGTTGGCCTCCGGGTCGACCAGCGGCGCCGCGGCGATTTCGTATTCCCGCCCCTGGATCGTTTCGGTGAATCGCAGTGGGGCATCGTCCTGGGAAAGGGCGCGCGCGGGAAAAAACGCGCTCTGCCCGATCCGGGCGCCGAAGCTTTGCGTGCCCTGGCGGTTCAGGAAGCGGATGATTCCCTGCCTGTCCACGATCACGACCGCGTCCGGCAGGCTGTCGAGCCAGGTCTGCCAGATTTCCCTGGTGCGGACAGCCTCGAGATACAACAAGGAGTTCTCCAGGGCCATCGCGGCCTCCGCGCCGAGGCTCTCCAGCAGCTGGATATCCTCGGTGGAGTAGGCACGGTGAGGGTTCTTCGGACCCAGGACGATCACCCCCGACAGATTCCCGCGTGGCGTGAGCAGGGGGACCAGCAGCGCCGCCTGAAGGCTGGCCAAGACGGCGCGCTCGGCCTGCGGGATGTTCTGCAGCGAGGGATCGACGTCAAGGCTCTTCGCGGGCATGGTCCTGCGCTGCTTTTTCAGCCATTGCAGCGCCGGGCTGGCCGATCCCAGGACCGGTTCCGGAGAGCCGACCGCTCCGCCGCTGCTGGCTACAAGCCGCAGGTCCAGGCTGTCCGCCTCGGGCTGCAGCAGGTATACCGCGGAAGCCTGCAGGACGCGGCGTATCAGCTCGGTGAGGTTGGTGCCCAGCTCCTGCGGACTGGCGAGAGCGTCCGCAGTGGTGAACAGGTTCCGCAGCGCTTCCAGGTAGTCATAACGCTCGCTGAAGAACAGGCGATTGATCCTCTGGCGCGCCCATTCGTAGGCGGGACGCATGATCAAGGCGAAAGCGATCATGGCCGCGGCGTAAACCCAAAGCTCGCTGCCGCGACCGCGGAAGAAGCTGATGGCCAGGATGATCGCCCCGACATACGGGGTGGCGATCAGCGTACTGACCAGCAGGTGGATCAATCCCTTGCGGGCCAGGACGTGCAGGTCGAACAACCGGTACCTGAGAATGGCCAGGGCGCAAACCGTGCAGAAAGCCAGGTTGGCCCAAATCGCCATGGGCGGCAGGTCGGTGAATCCATCGAGCGCAGCGCCGAGCAGAGGCAGCAGCTCCGCGACCGCTATCCACAGGTAACGCCTCTTTTTTTCCACGGCTTCCGAACGATGCCGGGCGACAAGAAGGCGGATGAAGTTTATCCAGATAAGAAGCTGCATGGCCCCGAAGATCAAGGTTCCGGCCGGACCAACTTCCGGAGCGTAGCCGTAGCTGGCCACCTTGACCCGGCTGATGATCAGGTTGGTCAGCAGCACCAGGGCCGAGATCGGCACAAATAGGGAGTAAACCAGCACCAGAGGCCAGCGGCTGCGGTAGCCCATGTACAGATGACAGAAGTGGAAGAAAGCCACAAAGAGCAAAAGCCCCGAAAAGGCTACCGCTCGACTCCAAATGAGCGCTTCCTCGGCAGTCTGCCTGGAGCGCATCACCAGGGTGAACAGGCACCACAGCGCCAGCCAGGTGAGGACAAGCAGAAAGGCCCGGCGGCTGCGATCGCGCTGAGCCCCCATGGTGACCAGAGCGATCAGCAGGAAGGTGACCCCCGCCGAGATGAGCGGACTCACCACGTAGCCGGGAGGGAAAGCGCTCACTGTTTTTCCTTGACTCCGCCCGAGCTGAAGAGCTGCTCCAGGACCTCGCGGGACGGCTCGATATGTTTGGGCTTGATGTGCGCCAGATCGGCGCCGGCGCGCACTTTCGCCTCGGTGAAGCGGGCGAAGGTGCCCTCGCTGAGCAAGGTGGTACGGATCGGATTGGTCTGGAGGTAATGATCGATGTCCCCGTAGTCCGTGTCGACCTTCCGCAGGCTCCGGTCGAGCAGGGCGCTCATCTCGGCCGCGGCCCGCTCCTCCTTGAGCTCGATGAGCAGCCTCAAGTACGTTTCCGATTGATCGTATTCCTTATATGCGGTCCAGTCGGCATACTTGACTCCCGTATCGGCGATCGCCTTCCAGATGGTACGTTCATCGAGGCTGCAAAGCGCGGCCAGGTTGATCGCCTCGTCGATTTTGCGGACTATTTCAAACTGCGGCAGCTTCACCCCGGCATCCTCGTCCCCCCGGCTCACGACTCGGATCACGTCCCCCAGCCGGTAGCGCATGAGCGGCATCCCGTGAAACTGGGTGATAATCACCTCGTAATATCTGTCCTTTTCGAGCTTGTCGATCAGCAGGGTCGCGCGATGGTCCGGCGCAGAGGTCTGGAACGGTGAATAGGGCAGGAATTCCAGGAAGGCCGCGTCCGGAAGGAAGGTCAGGTTCCTCTTATTCCAGCTCTGCATCGCCAACAGCATGGTCTCGGTGCTGGCGTAGACGTCGAAGGGCTGCACGCCCCAGTACTTCTCGATTTCGTCCTTGTAGATGCTCATGTCCAGGCCGGCGGCGATGATCCCCTTGGGGTTCCACAGGTCTTTCGGGTAGACGGGCCGGTGCTGGCTGCGGCTCCTGATCAATCCGCGCAGCAGCCGGAACAGCACTTTGGGGTGCAGGAACTTGGCGCTCAGCTTCGAAGAGCTGGCCGCCTGGCCGGACATCTGCTGGCCCATGCGTACGAGTACGCTGGCAATGGCGCCGGCCACTTCGAAGCCATCCCGCAGCGCCACTTCGAAACCCCGCGCTACCTGTTCCCTGAAAGGAAGCCCGGTTACGGATGCTTGAGTCGGGATGGACTTGATCGTGAAGCGTTCCCGCAGGCGGCCGAACCCCGTCCCGGAGGTGTACGGGGCCGGGGGGACGATGGTGAGGAACTTCAAGCCCGGCCGGATGTTGATCTGCCCCTTCCGCGAAGTCGAGGACAGCACGAACAGGGCGATGCAGTTGCGAGCTACCTTGTCCATGCCCGCTTCGCTGTGGGGAATCCACTTGAACTTCCCGCCCCGGCCGGCGGAATGACTCCAGGACAGAGGTTTGACCGCCAGCGCCTCCTCCCTTTTCTCGCTCAGATAGGGCTCGTAGTCGTCGTAGGTGGTGAAAGGGATAGTGGCTTGGAATTCCTCGAGCGTCCGCGGCGGCCGCTCTCCGAGAATTTTACGCCCGAGAATCCCGCCGGCGGCGAGCTGGAGTTGCTCCGTCAGCAGGGACCCTTGAATGGACAGGAACTCCTCGGCCGTAAGGTCCAGGAACCCGCAGTAGCGCTTCCACAGCTCCTCAGCGCTCAGAGTTCTAAAATAGATGTCTTCCGGAAGCATCGTCGCCACCTTTCATGTTTTTAAGCCCGACATAATCAGGTCCTGATAGGCCTGCTCTTCCTCGATGTGCAATTCGCTCACCGGCAGCTCCGCGAACAGGAGGCGGGCCTGCTGTGAGGAAAACGAGTGCTTCTGCGGCCGCAGCAGCAGCGGCAGGTATAACATGCCCAGCGGCAGCATCAACAACAGCTCCGTGATCAGCAGGAGCGGATTGCCGCCGGAACGAAGGGCCGTTTTCACCTGATCCCTGGCCAAAGCAGCCCCCATGGCGGAGCCCTCGGGGCGGGTGGGCAGCGTCAGCGCGAAGCGGCCTCCCGGGCGCAGGACCCGCACGATCTCCCGGACCACGGCGTCGACCTCGTCCACGAAGTCCAGCACGTGCATGCACAGCACCCGGTCGAAACACCGATCGGGGAACCGCAGCGCCGCCGCGTCCATGAGGCTCAACTCGGCCTTTCCTCCGGCCCGACGCAGCTTGGCGCGGCTGCGGGCGAGGGCCGAAGGAGAGAAATCGACCCCCGTCAGGCGCAGGTGGGGGGCGGCCTTAAGCGCGGCCACCGCTTCGTTGCCTGTGCCCAGCCCCACGCACAGGAGGCTCCGGGCGTCCTGCAGTGCAAGTAGGTCGAGGCACTTGGCCTGGAGGAGCCGATACCGGCTGAGCGTGGCCGTGGTGGTGTCGTAGATGGGGTTGTAGACGTGGTCGAAATACAGCTGGACGAATCGCAATGTGCCTCTCCATGTATCATGAATATGGGCGACTGGTCAAATGATCAGGGGGGTGGGCGGGTTCTACCGGTCCTCCAGGCGGTACTTCTCGC
>MIBK01000226.1:7946-8113 GCA_001829505.1 Spirochaetes bacterium RBG_16_67_19
GCCTTCGATCAGGGGACTGGAAGGCCCGCCGATCTTGGCGTCCACCAGGACGTCACTGCGGTCGCGGGAAAGCACCGTATACAGCTGCCGCAAAGCCGCGCTCTTGCTCTCCGCTCCGTAGCAAATGCGCACCAGGCGCTTGATCTCGTCCAGGGCCATCGCCTTGC
>MIBK01000226.1:8211-9383 GCA_001829505.1 Spirochaetes bacterium RBG_16_67_19
AGGGCTTTGCGGGCGGTCTTGTTTTTGCGGTCCAGCTCGGCCAGCTCGGTGTTGATGCGCTGGACCTGGGCGTTGTGGATCAGCACGTGGGCCTGGTTCAGGAGGAAGGCCAGCCCGTCCTCGTCGATCTGGCCGATGGCCTCCTGAAGCTCCTCTTCCAGCATCAGGCGTTTCTCGGTCTTCTTCGGAGTTTTCTTCGGGGCTTTCTTCCCTTTTTGGTTGGCCATGCTTCCTCCAACCTTTCAGCCCAGGGGCTGGGCTTCCTTCTCCAACCTGCCCAGCTCGGCGGCCACCCCCAGCTCCGCCGCCCAGCACTCGAGGTAGGAGCGGTCCAGGCGGCTGTGCTGCAGCTCGTAGACCCCCAGGGCGTCCTCGGCCTGCTTTCGCCGCTCCCCCGTGCGGGAGCCCCAGTACAGCTTCGAAAGGATCGTATCCTCCGGAGAGGAGATCGCCAGGCGCAGGCCCTGGAACTCCTCGCTGTACCTGCGGGCGAAGCGGGAGCGGTCGAAGGGGGAGTCGCTGGCCGGCCAGATGTCGATCCGGCCGCCGCCGGCCAGGTCCAGCAGGGCGAAGGACTCTCCCTGGCCGATCGCGCGCAGGGCAGCCTCCTCGTCCAGCTCGAACTCCGGCGGCGGGAAGCTCTCCTTGAGCTCCCGCAGCCCGGAAGCCTCCAGGCGGGCCACCAGGTCCAGGTTCTCCACCGCGCGCGGGTAACCCTGCAGGCTGGAGGCGAAGGAGCCGGTGAGCAGGTAGGGCACCCCGGAGCGCTCCAGGGTGCCGACCAGGCGGCTCAGCAATTGCTGCTCGCGCATGCTCCACCAACAATAGCACGCGGGCCAAGATTGACAAACAGGCGCCCGAGGCAATACGTTCTTGAGGTAACGAACAACTCAAGCTCGGCAGGAGGCTTTCGATGGCTGGCAAGGCTGTATTCCGCTTTTCCTTCGGTCCCTGGAACATCCACGACGGCGCCGATGTGTTCGGGCCGCCGGTGCGCAAGAAGGTGGAGTTTGCCAAGAAGCTCAAGCTGTACAAGAAGATGGGTTTCGACGCGGTGCAGTTCCACGACGACGACGCGGTGGCCAGCGTGGAGGTCCCGCACGCCCAGATGATCAAGGAAGCCCAGGAGACCCGGAAGGCGTTGGAGGGGGAGGGCCTGGTGGCGGAGTTCG
>MIBK01000227.1:0-2281 GCA_001829505.1 Spirochaetes bacterium RBG_16_67_19
CCGTGGCCTGCCAGTACTCCAGCCAGCTGCCCATGCTCTCCTACCTGGACCACGGCACCACCCAACTGCTGGAGGAATGCGGCTTCACCCTGCGCTCCTCCCAGGCCCTGATCCAGCGCTTCCTGGGGATCCTGGACGAAGAGGGCGCCCGCAGCCATGAGGCCGCCGCGGTGCACCTGTATTCGATCGTGTCCGTGGTCTGGGAACGCCTCGGCGCCGAGCTGGGCGCGGGCCGGCCGCTCGCCGAGGGGGAGGTGCAGGCCTGGATCCTGGAAGAGTTCCGCGCCCGCGGCCTGGAAACCGACTCCCCGCCGGTGGTCGCCGTGGGCAGGCACTCCGCCGACCCCCACTACGAGCCTCCGCCGGGCGGAGGGGCTCTTCTGGAATCCGGCCAGGTGCTGCTCCTGGACCTGTGGGCTCGGCAGAAGCGCGCCGGTTCCGTGTACGCGGACATCACCTGGGTGGGGGTCCTGGCCAAGAGGGCGGAAGACGAGGTGCAGAGGGTTTTCGCCGCGGTGGCGCGGGCCCGGGACGAGGGCCTGCGGTTCATCCGCGAGGCCTTGGGCCGGGGCGAGCAGCCGGCCGGGGCCGACGTGGACCGCCGGGTGCGCGCCGTGCTGCAGGAGGCGGGCTACGGGGAGCGCCTCAAGCACCGCACCGGGCACGCCATCGACGCCCAGCTCCACGGCTACGGGGCCAACCTGGATTCGGTAGAGTTCCCCGATCCGCGCCGGCTGATCGAAGGCTCCTGCTTTTCCGTGGAGCCCGGGGTGTACCTGCCGGGCTTCGGGATCCGCTGCGAGGTGGACGTGCTGATTCGCGGGGGGGCCGCGCGGGTCACCGGCGGCCAGCCGCAGATGGAGCTGCTGAAGCTATGATCCGCGCGCCTGCCGAGGTTGGCCCCTTCCTGACCGAATACGACCGCTACCTGGTGGTCGGGCACTTGGAGCCCGATGGGGACTGCGTGGCCTCGGCCGTGGCCATGGCCCGTTTCCTGGAGCGCCGGGGCAAGACGGTCGTGCTGGCCGACCAGGGGCCTTTCGACCGGCCGGAAGTGGCGGGCTTCCAGTCTCTCTTCCGCACCGATGCTCCGCCGGCCCCCGAGACGGGGCGGACCGCGGCCGTGGTGGTGGACTGCTCCACCGCGGACCGCCTGGGGCCCGCCCTTGAGGCAGCGGTGGCCGGCCTGTCGGTGCTGGTGATCGACCACCACGCTTCCGGCCAGCGCTTCGGCACGGTCCGCTGGGTGGAGCCCTCCGCCCCGGCCGTAACCTACATGGTGCAGCTCCTGCTGGAGTCGCTGGGGGAGAGGATCCCCGCGGAGGACGCCGAGCTGCTGCTGTTCGGGTTGTGCACGGACACCGGCTTTTTCCGTCACCTGGGGCCGGGACAGGAGAGCGGCGAGGCCATGCAGGCGGTGGCCCGGCTGGTGGAGGCCGGGGCCAGCCCGCAGCGGGTGTACCGGCGCATCCATGCCGGCTGGACCCTGCCGCGCGTGCGCCTGCTGGCCGAGGCCCTGCGCCGGGCGGAGAGCCTGCTGGACGGGCAGGTGCTGCTGACCTGGTGGACCCTGGCCGACTTCCGCCACGCCGGCGCCGCCTTTGCCCGCGGCTCGGACGAGGTGTACCGAGTTCTGCAGAGCGTGGCCGATGCCGAGGTGATCGTGTTCCTGCGCCAGGAGGCCCCGCGGCGCTTCTCCGTGGGCTTCCGCTCGGCCAGCCGGGTGGACGTGGGAAGGCTGGCCCAGTCCATGGGCGGCGGCGGGCACGCCCGGGCCGCCGGCTGCACCCTGACCGGCACCTTGAGCGAGGTGCGCCGCGCGGTGCTGGCCGGGGTGGGCCCCTTGCTGGCCGGCTGAGCGGCCGCGCGGCTGATTTGTAAGCGAACGTAAATCCCCCCTCCTGAGCCCCTCGCGGGCGCGCGCGCGCTGGCACGGCGTTTGCTATTCCTGCCGCTAAAGGAGGAACAGCATGGCCGAGCTCAACGAGCAGGTGCTCCGCTTCCAGGCCACCGGCAAGGGGCTGGAGGAACTGCTCTCCCTGCTCTCCGCCAGGGTGTATGCCTATCCGCGGCTGCGGGGCAGCCGCAGCGAGGATGACGCGGGGGAGTTCTATCTGCTGTGCTATCCGCGCCTGGTGCGCACGCTGCGGCGCTTCCGGGAGCAGGGCAAGCCCTTCGAGTGGTATCTGCAATCGGTGCTGCGCTGGCAGTACCTGGCCTACGTGCGGACCCGGCGGCGCCGGGAGCGCCTGTGGACCTCGGGAAGCCTGGCCGCGTTCTG
>MIBK01000227.1:2296-4141 GCA_001829505.1 Spirochaetes bacterium RBG_16_67_19
GCAGGAGGAGCCCGCGCCGGAGCCGCCCGGGATGCGCCGCCGGGCGTCCGGCCTGTTCCGCCTGGAGGACGGAAGCGGGGCGGTGCGCCGCGGGGATCGCAACCGCCTGCTGGCCTGGGCCCTCAAGCAGGTGCGCACCCTGTCCGCGGCGGAGCTGCGGGAGCTGGCGGGGCTGGCTCAGGTCGACCCGGAGCTGCTGGAGCAGACCGGCGCCCGGCTGCGGCAGGCTCTTTTACCCCATGAGCGTCGCCTGGAGCTGCTGGCCGCCCGCCGCACCCGGGCCTTCGCCGCGCTGTGCCTGCTGGAGCAGGAGCTGGGACGGGAGACGGAGCCCGGTCGCCGGGAGGCCCTGGAGCTGCGCGTGCGCAAGGCCCGCCGCGCCCTGTGCCGCAGTCAACGGCGCATCGCGGCCGTGCGCCTGACGCCCAGCAACCGGGAGATCGCCGCGGCGCTGGGCCTGCCCAAGGGCACGATCGATACGGCCCTGTATTCGCTGCGGCGCCGGCAGCAGGCCGGGCCGAAGGCCGCGTAAGCGCGCGGGGCTTGGAGCGGACCCGGCAAGCGGCTACAATACGGCCCCATGAGCAGGATGCGTAGAGAGCTGGTGGTGGCCACGAACAACGCTCACAAGGTCCGGGAGTTCACCCGGTTATTCCCGGGCGTGCGCCTGCTCACACCCTCCGACCTGGGGGTCGCCTTCGACTTCGAGGAGAACGGCTCCACCTATCTGGACAATGCCCTGGGCAAAGCCCGCCACCTCTTTTCGATGATAGGGCGGCCGGTCCTGGCTGATGATTCCGGGCTGGAGGTACAGGGGCTGGGCGGGGAGCCGGGCATCCGCTCCTCGCGCTACGGCTCGCAGCCGGGCGGGCCGAAGCTCAACGATGCGGACCGCTGCCGGCTGCTGCTGGCCAAGGCCGAGGCTCTGCCGGATCGCTCCTGTTTTTTTGTGTGCTGCATCGCGCTGGTGATCGAGGAGCCGCGTTTCTTCACGGCCCAGGAGATCTGCCGCGGCACGCTGGCCCATGAGCCGCGCGGGAGCGGCGGTTTCGGCTACGACCCGATCGTGTTCCTACCGGAGCGCGGGCGCACCGTGGCCGAGCTCAGCGACCGGGAAAAGGACCGTCTTTCGCACCGCGGGCGCGCCGCGCGGCGGGTGCGCGCGCTGTGGCGCCGCGGCCTGGCCTGAACGTAGACCGGCGCTGTCGCCATCCCTGGCTGCGCCGGTTTCGGCATCCCTGCCTAGACCGGCGTCCGGCGCTTGCGCGCCAGGCTCCGCCACAAGGACGCCGCGACGGCCGCGTACGCCGCGTAGCCCAGCAGCTCCAGCAGGCTGGGGTTCCCGTTGTAGCCGAAAAGCCCCCGCAGCAGGCTGCCCAGCAAGCCCTGCTCCGGAAGCAGCGGGTTCAGGTCCCAGACCGGATCCACCAGGGCCGGCAGCCAGCCGGCTTCCACCAGCTCGTGCAGTCCGTGCGCCACCAGCCCGGCGGCGAACAGCAGCAGCAGCACGTTGGTCACGGTGAAGAACAGGCCCAGGCGCACGCGCACGGCTCCCCGGAACAGCAGAAAGCCCAGCAGCGAAGCGGCCGCCAGGCCGGCCAGGGCCCCCCACAGGCTGCCCGATCCGGTGCCGAAGCGCGCCGCCCCCAGGAAGATCACGCTCTCCACGCCTTCCCGCACCACGGACAGGAACACCAGCAGGAACAGCCCGACTCCGTGGCTGCCCCCGGGGGCCAGGTGCCGCTCCACCCCGTGCTCCAATTTGACCGCCGCGTCGCGCTTTCCGGCCATCCAGACGATGAGCGTGGTGAGCAGCGCGGCCCCGGCCAGCATGACCAGGCCCTC
>MIBK01000227.1:4248-7676 GCA_001829505.1 Spirochaetes bacterium RBG_16_67_19
CGGTAGCGGGTCTGCCCCGTGCGGGCCAGGTAGCCCAGGACGATGCCGACCACCAGGGCGGCTTCCAGGGTTTCGCGGAACAGCACCAGGAAACTTTCGAGCATGAGGCAGGGTAGGATATAGGACTAAATTAGTCAACTATATCGCGGGCCCGCGCTGCGGACGCGCTCACGCTGCGGACGGGTTCACGATCCGGATTCGCAGGTCCCCGCGGGTGTAGCTCTGGCAGGCCAGCCGATAGCCCGGGCCGGCCGCCAGGGCCTTGAGGCGCAGGAGCTCCGCGGGTCCCGGGCGGTTCATCCGCTCGGAGCCCTCCAGCACCAGGATCAGGCAGCGGCCGCACTGCGCCCTGCCCCCGCAGATGGTGTGGATGGGCACGGCGGCCCGCTGCAGCAGCACCAGGATGGAAACGGCGGGGCTGGACGCCACCGGCTGCTCGCGGCCCTCCACCCGGATCATGGCTTGCCCGCCGTCCTCTGGAGCCTGAGCACCTCGTCGCGGGCGAAGCGCTTCAGGGCCAATCGGCGGCCGGCGCGCAGGATGCGCACCTTCTGGCCGGGCTCGGTGATCTCCCCGATCGCCGCCGCCGAAATGCCCTTACGGGCCAGCGCGGCGCAGGCTCGGCGGGCCTCCTCGGGGGAGGCGGTGAACAGGAAAACGCCGGAGCTCAGGGCGCCCAGGGGGTCCAGGCCGAAGTGCCGGCAGATGGCCCGGGCGTGCGGATGCACGGGGATGTCCTGCTCCCGCAGCAGGATGCCCACGCCGGAGCGTGAGGCGATCTCATGGATGCCGGTGGCGATGCCCCCTTCAGTGGGGTCGTGGCCGGCGGCCAGGCGGAAGCGCTCCAGGATGCGGCCTTCGGGCAGGATGCCGATGCCGGGGGAGGCCAGCCAGCCCAGCACCTCGCGGTGGCCGGCGGCCCCCAGGAGGCGGCGCACCTCCGCCGGCTTTTCCCGGGCGATCAGGGTGCAGGCCTCCAGGGCGGCCCACTTGGTCATCACCAGCGCCTGCCCGGGCCGGGCCGCGGAGGTCAGCAGCGGGGGATGGCGCAGGAAGCCGATGGCCTGGGCCGAGATCACCACCCGCGTCACGGCCGAAGTCACCTCCGTGTGCCCGCCGACCCACAGCACCCCGGCAGTTTCGGCGGCGCCGCGGATATCCCGGAAGATGGCCGACAGGCGGGAGGCGGGGAAGCGCGGCGGCAGCAGCAGGGTGGTGATCAGGTAGCGCGGCCTGCCGCCCATGGCCACGATGTCGTTGCAGTTCACCGCCACCGCGTACAAGCCGATGTTCTCCTCGGTGAAGGTGATGGGGTCGGCGGTGAGCACCAGCCTCCGCCCTCCGCGCACCACGGCCGCGTCCTCGCCGGCCTCCGCGCCCACCAGCACCTCCTTGCCGGCGGAGGCGGTGTGGCGCAGCAGGCGTTCCAGCACGGCGGGGGGCAGCTTGCCTTCGTTCATATCGTGCCAAGCATACCGGAATGACGCGGCGTGTCAATAATTCCGCTTCTGCTTGACTTATTCATACAGGTTATTACAATTACAGGAGCTATGGCCGCTTCACGGGTGCAGGAGTACCAGCAGAAGTTCGCTTCCGAGAACGTGCGCTTCAATCCCTACGCCGTCAAGAAGCTCGGGTTGCTGCAGTCCCAGACCCTGCTGAAAATCGAAGACTACATGCTGATCTGCGCCCCCTACCAGCTCTCCATGACCCGGATCATCCTGCTGGTCATCCTGACCCCGGAGGAGATCAACTTCTTCCAGCAGTTCCGCGCCAAAGCGGCTTCGCTGACCATCGCCTTCCAGAAGCAGCCGGCCAAGACCCCGATGAACCTGCTCCTGCGCGGGAGCCTGGAGCGCATCGGACCGGTCAAGGGCAAGACCAACGTCTGCCTGATGGAGATCGTCTATAAGAGCTGCCCCGCCGAGCTGGTGGAGATCATCGGCGACTACGTGCTTTCTTTCGAAGGGCTGAAGAACCAGTACACCGGCTACAAGGACCGCCAGGTGGCCATCGATCCGGCCGTGGCCCGGGTCATGCGCTTCAACAACTACGTGGAATGCCAGCACGCTGCCCAGAAGGTGCCCGCCCGCCTGCTGTCCCTGGCGGTGAACCGCCTGGTGCTGGAGCTGCCCCTTTCGGCCCAGGGTCTGGCCGCGGGCCAAAGCCTGATCACCAAGCTGTACTTCCAGACCTACCAGTTCATGGTCAGCGGGAAAATCGAGGAGAGCACGCTCACCGACAAGCAGCGCCGGCGCGTGACCTGCGCCCTGGAGTTCTCCCCCGAGCTGGTGGAGATCATGGACGACTACTTCTTCCGCATGAGCCTCAGGAAAGGGTGACCCCGGACCCCGTAGCCCAGCTGGCCGAGCGCGACTTCGGCCTGAAGTACCTGTACCCCATCCAGCGCCTGGTGATCGCCAACGTCCTGGAGGGCGCCGACCAGATCGTGGTCCTGCCCACCGGAGCCGGCAAGTCTCTGTGCTTCCAGCTTCCCAGCCGGGTGCTGGACGGGATCACCCTGGTCGTGGTGCCTCTGCTGTCGCTGCTGGAGGACCAGCTTTCCCGATGCCGGCAGGCGGCGCTGCCCGCCGATGCGCGCGCGGCGGCCAGAGCGCCGGGGAGCGCCGCCGGATCGGGGAGCGGGCCGCCCGCGGGGAGCTCTGCCTGCTGTACACCACGCCGGAAGCGCTGGGCACCGCGGGCGTGCGCGAGCTGCTGCGCGGCCTGAAGGTGGCCCACGCGGTGGTGGACGAGGCGCACTGCGTGGCCGAATGGGGACCGGAGTTCCGCCCCGACTACCTGGAGCTGGGGCGCCGCTTCCGTCGCCTGGAGGTCGGACGCCTGAGCGCCTTCACGGCCACGGCCAGCCCGGAAACCCTGCGGGCCGTGCGGTCGCACCTGTTCGCCGGGCGCGAGCCGGTCCTGGTGCAGGCCGACCCGGACCGCCCCAACCTGCGCTACCGTTTCCTGGAGGTGCTTTCCAAGCAGCGGGCCCTGTGCGGCCTGCTGGGCGGGGCCAGCCCCGCGGCCGCGCGCCCCGCGCTGGTGTTCTGCCGCAGCCGCCCGGCGGCGGAGTCCGCCGCCCGCCTCCTGCGCCGCCGCCTGGGCAGTGCGGAGGTGTTCTTCTACCATGCAGGGCTGGAGCCCGGGGAGAGGCGGCAGGTGGAGGCCTGGTTCCTGCGCTCCGGCGACGGGGTGCTCACGGCCACCTCGGCCTACGGGCTGGGCGTGGACAAACCGGACATCCGCACCGTCGTGCACCGGGACGTGCCCTATTCCGTGGAGGCCTACCTGCAGGAGTCCGGCCGCGGCGGACGCGACGGCCGGCCGGCGGAATGCCTGCTGCTGTATGGAGCGGAGGACCTGGCCTTCGCCGGAGGGCCGGGCCTGACCTCGGAGCTGGAGCGCCGCCGCTACCTGCGCCT
>MIBK01000228.1:0-2649 GCA_001829505.1 Spirochaetes bacterium RBG_16_67_19
CCTGACCTCCTCCACCCCGGGCACCTTGCGCCCCATGTGCTCGATGGCGAAGCTGCAGGAGGCGCAACGCGCCCCGTTGACGTCCAGAACCGCGGTAAGCGTTCCCATACCTGAATAGTACGCATCCGCGGGCCGGCGGGACAAGGATCTCAGAAGTTGATGACCAGGTCTTCCTCCGGCAGGCGCTGGGTGAGCTTGCCGAAAAGGGTCTGCGTCGCGGGATCGTAGACCCAGCCGTCGCTGTACCGGGAATATTCGGGATCGGATTTCCAGAGGATCTCGTGCAGCATGACGCTCTGCATCGCCGGGATGCCCTGGAGCAGGAAATAGTGCGACCCGCCGACGGGGAAGCCGAGGGAGAAGCGGTACTGGCCGGAGCCGACCTTGATCTGCACCGGCAGGGCCGCCGTGTACAGCCAGGCGCCGGGGGAAAGCTGGCCGTACAGGGAGTATTCCTCGGGCAGATAGCGGGCTTCGGCCAGGTAGCCGTAGAGCCTCTCGGGGGGCAGCTGCCCTTCCAGCGCCCGGAAGCTGCCGGCCAGCACGCCGCCCCGCGCCGGGATGAAGCCTTCGGAATCGGCCAGGGACAGGGCCGAGAGCAGCAGGCTGCGGCCCACCAGGGCCAGCGAAGGACGGGAGGTCAACCCGGCGACCCGCAGGAAAAGCCGACCGGCGCGAACCGAGTCCAGCACCTCCACCCGGCCTTCCTGCTCCCCGCCGGCCCCGGCCAGGAACAGGCCCTCGCGGGCCTGCAGCACCGCCGGCAGGAGGGTGGCGTCGATGAGCTCCGAGGCCTTCTGGGCGAAGGGCTGGCCGAGCAGCCCAGCCGCCTCGGTGTAGTTCTCCAGCAGGGACAGCAACCGCGGCAGCGGCGCGCTGTCGCGGTCCGCCGCGTCGGCCAGGCGCAGCACCTCCTCGGCCAGGGAAAATGGCCCCCGGTTGACGATGACCCGCAGCAGGCCGGGGGTGTCCAGCACCTGCGGATCGGAGCGGCGGACCGCCTCCGTGACCTGGTCGATCAGGGCCGCTGCCTGCTGGGCGCTGGCGGCCTGAAAACCCTGCAGGTAGCCCACGTAGGCGGCGATCCGGCTGGAGGGCCCGGACGCACCGGACGCCGCCCGCTCCCTCACCACCGCTGCCACCGCCGGGAGGTAGCGCCGGTAGTCCCCGCGCCGCGCCGCCTCCGACAGCAGGCAGGCTCCCAGGTCCTCGGCGATCGCCGGGTCCCCGGGGGTGCCCATGATCACCTGGTTCCAGTAGCGGTAGGCGTCGTCCAAGAAACGCTGCAGGCCCGCCTGGTAGCGGGCTTCGTCGGCCAGGGGCCCCCGGCGGGAGAACCAGTAGACATAGGGTTCGTCGCGCGCCGGGTCCGCCAGCTCGAAGGCGACCGGCGCCCCCTCGGCCTGCAGGTTCACTTCCAGCCGGCCGGCCCGCAGGTCGAAATCCGAACCGGCCGGCAGGGCCACGTAGCGCAGGCCGGACTTGCCGGACAAACGCAGCAGCGGGATGCCGCGGACCCGCTCGGCCCGCTCCTCCCCGAGGTCCAGCGGCAGCGACAGGACGTGCAGCCCCTGGAGTGCGGCGGGAATGAGCGGCCGCAGCTCCACCGTTCCGGTCCCGGCCAGGGTGAAGCTCAGGCGCAAGCCCTCGCTGCAGGCCAGCTCCACCGACTGCCCGGTGCGGTTGTAGGACAGGACGCGCAGCCGGCGCGAACGGGCGGGCCCCGGGTCCCGCAGCAGCAGCCGGCCCCCGGGAAAGCGCAGGCGCACGCCGTTGCAGCTCACCGTGAGGTCGCGGATCTGCTTTGCTCCGCCTAGGGATTTGGACCAGCTGCCGCGCAGGCCGAGCGCGCCGCCCAGGTTCTCCTGGAAGCTCTCCCGGGCCCGGAACTGCATGAGCACGAAAAACCCGATCACCAGCACATAGACCGCGGGGATGACGTAGTACAGGGCCGGGAGAGGCTTCTTCATGATTGCGGGGGATTGTAACATCGCCCGCCGGAGCGATTCAACCTTGCCCAAATCCCGGTGGAAGTCTATAGTACGCAATAGCGTGCTGAGATGCGCCAAATAGGCGCAGGTCAGTGAGCACCTCCGCCAATGAAGCGATACCCGCCGCCCTTCGTGATGCTTGCCGTGTTGCCCGCCGCCCTGCTGGCGCTGCAGTTGGGCTGCGCCGGCGGCGCGCGCGGGCGCCGGGAGCCGTATGACGACATCCGGGCTCTGCTCGAAGCCGGCGACGCACAGGGGGCTTTGGCCCTATACGACCAGGCCCGGGGCGACCGGCCGGCCGGGCCCGGCGAGCGCCTGTTCCGGGTGCAGCTGCTCCTGGCGGCGGGACGGGGCCAGGAGGCGCGCGCGGAGCTGGAAAGCCTGACCGCCGGGCATTCCGACCAGGCCGAGGCCCTGGCCACCCTGGGCAAGCTGTGCCAGGAGGCCGGCGAAACCGACCGCGCCCGCGGGCTGTACGAGCGGGCCATCCTGGCGGAGCCGGACAACTTCACCGCCCGCCACGGGCTGGGCCGCATCCTGTTCGAAGAGCGGCGCTACCCTGAGGCCCTGGCCCACTTCGATCGGGCCCTGGCCGCGGAGAGCGGATTCTCCTTCGCCTTCGCCGATCGGGCCCGGACGCGCGCGGCGCTGGAGGACT
>MIBK01000228.1:2792-3003 GCA_001829505.1 Spirochaetes bacterium RBG_16_67_19
GCTGCCTGGAGCTGGATCCGGACAACTTCCTGGCCCGCGTGCTGCGCGCCGGGCTGCGGGAGGAACAAGGGCGCGACGCGGAGGCCATCGCCGACTACGAGCAGGCCCTGCGCCTGCGGCCGGATTACGATTTCGCCTACGCCCCGCTGGCGGTGCTCCGCTACGCCGGCCGGGACTGGGAGCGGGCCGGAGAGCTTTTCGACCGGGCCTT
>MIBK01000228.1:3079-4113 GCA_001829505.1 Spirochaetes bacterium RBG_16_67_19
GGAGCGGGAAGCCGGCGAGGCCTTCCGCGCCCTGGCCGCCACCCTTTCCCCGGACAGCTGGGAGCATCAGGCCGCCCGCTACCTGGCCGACCCGGCCCGGGAGCTGGCCCTGCTCGCCTGGCTCAGTCGGGAACCCAACCGGGTGAAGCGCGGCCGCCTGCTTTTCTACCTGGCCAGCCAGTTCCTGCTGGAGAGCCGGGTGGCCCCGGCCCTGACCTACCTTTCCGAGGCCTCCGCCCTCGAGCGCAGGGACCTGCCGGAGCGGCGCCTGGCCGCGGCATTGCTGAAATCCTACGGATACGAGGAAGACCAGTGAGCAACGAAACGAACGAAGCCCCGCAGGGCAGCCTGCGCCGCCTCCGGTTGGGAGAGCGGGAGTTCCTGCTGCTGGGCACGGCCCACATCTCCAGCCGCAGCGTGGAGGAAGTGCGGGCCCTGATCCAGGAGGAGAAGCCCGACCGGGTGTGCGTGGAGCTGGACGCGGCCCGCCACAGCTCCCTCACGGAGGGCAGCGGCTGGGGCCGGTTGGACATCGTGGAAGTCCTGAAAAAGAAAAAAGGATTCCTGCTGCTGGCCAACCTGGTGCTCTCCTCCTTCCAGCGCCGCCTGGGGGCGGGCCTGGGTGTTTCCCCCGGCGAGGAAATGCTCACCGCCGTGCGCCTGGCCCAGGAGGCGGGCATCCCCTTCAGCCTGTGCGACCGCGACATCCAGATCACCCTGCGCCGGGCCTGGGCCAAGACCTCCTTCTGGGGCAAGAACAAGATGCTGGCCGCCATGCTGGCCACGATCTTTTCCAGAGAAAAGCTCTCCCCCGAGGAGATCGAGAAGCTCAAGAGCCGCACCACCTTCCAGAGCATGCTGGACGAGCTGGCCGGCTACCTGCCGGCGGTCAAGACGGTGCTGATCGACGAGCGGGACCGCTACCTGGCCACGCGCATCCACCAGTCGGAGGGCCGGCGGGTGGTGGCCGTGGTCGGGGCCGGGCACGTGGAGGGCATCGCCCGCAGCCTGGAAGCCCTGCAGGCCGGGAGCCT
>MIBK01000228.1:4121-8709 GCA_001829505.1 Spirochaetes bacterium RBG_16_67_19
AAACCGGGGAGCTGGAACAGGTGCCCCCCCCCCGCCGCCTGGTCAGTTACCTCGGCTGGCTCATCCCCGCGGCCATCGTGGGCCTGCTGGTGGCCGGCTTTTTCCGCTCCGGCTGGCAGCTCTCCCTCACCATGCTCTGGAAGTGGGTGCTGGTCAGCGGCACCCTGTCGGCCCTCGGCACCCTGCTCACCCTGGCCCACCCCATCACCATCGCGGCCGCCTTCGTCGGCGCGCCCATCACCACCCTGAATCCCTTCATCGGCATCGGCCTGGTCACGGGGGTGGTCGAGGCCTTCCTGCGCAAGCCGCGGGTCACGGATTTCGAGAACCTGCACGGCGACCTGGCGAGCTTCCGCGGTTTCTACCGCAACCGGGTCACGCACATCCTGCTGGTGTTCCTGCTTTCCAGCCTGGGGGCCATGGTCGGCAACTTCATCGGCATCCCCTGGCTCACCAGCTTGTTGAGCAAATAGCTCGACCGGGGATAGAATGCCCCATGGTCACCGAGGAGATGATCCGCCACCTGCCCAAGGTGGAGCTGCACGATCACCTGGACGGGGGGCTGCGCCCGGCCACGATCATCGAGCTGGCCCGCCGGGCGGGGGTGGAGCTTCCGGCCCGGGAGCCGGCGGAGCTGGCTTCCTGGTTTCACCGCGGCGCGGACCGCAAGAGCCTGTCCCTGTACCTGGAGGGCTTCGGGGTGGTCCTGTCCGTGATGCAGACCGCGGAGGCCCTGGAGCGCATCGCCTTCGAAGCCCTGGAGGACCGGGCCGAGGACGGCATCGTATACGTGGAGCTGCGCTTCGCCCCGATGCTCTGCACCGCCGGAGGCCTGAACCTGGAGGAGGTGGTGCGCTCCGTACTGGCCGGCCTGGAGCGGGGCCGGGCCAAGACCGGAGTGGAGTTCGGCCTGATCCTGTGCGGCATGCGCGACCAGACCGTCGCGCTGGAAACCGCTGAGCTGGCCGTCTCCTTCCGCGAGAAGGGGGTGGTGGGCTTCGACCTGGCGGGGGACGAGTACGGACATCCACCCAAGAAGCACCTGGACGCCTTCGAGTACATCCGGCGCATGAACTTCAACATCACCATCCACGCCGGGGAAGCCTTCGGCATGGAGTCCATCTGGCAGGCCATCCAGTACTGCGGGGCGCACCGCATCGGGCACGCCACGCGCCTGCGCGAGGACATGGCCATCCACGGCACGCGCATCGAGAAAATGGGCTCGCTGGCCCATTTCATCCGCGACAAGCGTCTGCCCCTGGAGATGTGCCTTTCCTCCAACGTGCAGACCGGCGCGGCGGCCTCCCTGGACGACCACCCCTTCCCCGTGTACTACCGCAACGGCTTCCGGACCATGCTCTGCACGGACAACCGCCTGATGAGCAACACCACCCTGAGCAAGGAGATGCACTTGGCCGTGACCCACTACAACCTCACCCTGGACGATCTGGAGAAAATCACCCTCAACGCCATGAAGAGCTCCTTCCTGCACCACGACGACCGCATCCGGATCATCTACGACGTGCTCAAGCCGCGCTTCGCCCGGATGCGCGCGGACATCACCGCCCACGGCTGAGCATGCTGCCCGACAAAGTGCGACAGGTCCTGGAGGCCCACGGCTTGAAGGCCATCGAGTTCGAGGAGGGCTCCACGCCCACCTCGGTGCTGGCCGCACAGAAGCTGGGGGTGGCGGTGGGCAACATCGCCAAGAGCCTGCTGTTCCTGGGCAAGGACGGCCGCTACCGCCTGCTGGTCTGCCCCGGGGACCGCAAGGTCTCCAATCCCAAGCTCAAGGCCGCCCTGGGGGTGAAGAGCCGCATGGCCACCGCCGAGGAGACCCTGGCGGCCACGGGCTTCAAGCCCGGCGGAGTCTGCCCCTTCGGCCTGGAGGGCATCGAGATCCTGCTGGATCAGAGCCTGGCGGACTACGGCACCCTCTATCCCGCCGCCGGCACCGACTCCTCCGGCGTGCCCCTGGACTTCCAGACCCTGCAGCGCATCACCGCCGGGCGCCTCGTCGACTGCTCCGACCCTCCGGTTCGGGAATAGAATCAGCCCGAGCGGGACGCGATCACAATCATCCGACCGCCAATTAGCCTGTTCTGCTCTCGCCTGCGTTTTCCTGGCGGTGCCATTGTTGGCTACATTATACTTTCGCCTATGCACCGCGCTGTCATTCCCATCAAGAATGTCCAAGTCTGGAAGGAGAGGGTATGAGGCGTTTCCTTATTGCATTTGCGGTCTGTGGCCTGTTGCTGTCGGGCTGCGCACGGAAGATCTCCGACGAGCAGGCCTACCAGCGCTTCGTGGGCACGTGGGTCAACACCGACTACCCGGGAACCTTGGAGCGTTCGCAGGTTACAGTCATCAGGCCGGACTATGTCGGGGAAGACTGGCTGTTCCCTGATTCCTCGAGCCCGGAAGGTCAGTGGGAGATAAAGGTCCAGAAGACCTGGGTTGACAAGAAGGGCAGCACTTATTGTCAGTTCTTTTTGCGATACATCAAGGGATCCAGCACTCATGTGAACGCCCTGATGCGGGTGGATAAAGCGGGAAAGCTCTGGGAGTTCACCTCGGTGCACACTAGCGGAACCGACTTCTACCCCGAAGTGATCGATCCGCAACTGCAGCGCTACTGGGTCTACTATCGCAAATAGCCGGCCGGCCGCAGCCCTGCAGCGCGCGTTCAATGGGCCTTGACTACTCAGGTCCCGCGGCGGCCAGGCGGAAGCCTGCAGCCCTTCCAGGACGGCCTCCGCGTCCCAGGAGTCTGCCCCTATACTATTACATAGCTCGCTCAGGCACGATATAGGGAGGACGGGGAACTTCTGGCCTGCTCCCCGGCGCCTTGACTTCCGGCGGGGCCTGCTTTACCGTGGGCCAACCGCTCAACCGGAGGTGCCTGTGCCCGATCTCTCGGTTTCCTACATGGGGCTGAAGCTCCGCAACCCGCTCATCGTCGCCGCCTCCAGCCTGACCGGCACAGCGGCCAAACTCAAGCGCTGCGAGGAGGCGGGGGCAGGGGCGGTGGTGCTCAAGAGCCTGTTCGAGGAGCAGATCGAGGTCCAGACCGCCCAACTGGAGAAGGAAGGCGACTACGGCCACCCGGAGGCCGCCGACTACCTGCGGCAGTTCGGCCTGCGCCTGAACCAGGACCAGTACCTGAAGCTGGTGAAGGATGCCAAGGCCAGCCTGTCCATCCCGGTGATCGCCAGCCTGAACGGGGTGTCCCCCCGGGGCTGGACGGCCTATGCCGCGAAGCTGGCCGCGGCGGGCGCCGATGCCATCGAGCTGAACATCGCCCTGCTGGCCTCCAACTACGAGCACAACGCCGCGGACATCGAAGGCACCTACCTCAAGATCGTGCAGGCGATCCGCGCCCAGGTGAAGCTGCCGGTGGCGGTGAAGCTGGGGCCCTATTTCACCTCCCTGCCGCAGACCGCCGTGGCCCTGCGCCGGGCCGGGGCCGCGGCGCTGGTGCTGTTCAACCGCTTCTACCAGCTGGACTTCGACATCGAGAAGCTGACCCTGGCCCCGGGCTACCACCTGAGCTCCCCGGACGAGATCCACCAGAGCCTGCGCTGGATCGCCCTGCTCTCCTCCGAGGTGGGCTGCGACCTGTCCGCCTCCACCGGCGTGCACGACGGGGCCGGGGTGGTCAAGATGCTGCTGGCCGGGGCCAAGACCGTGCAGCTGTGCTCCACGCTGTTCCTGAAAGGGATGGGCCGCCTGCAGGAATGCCTGAAGGATCTGGAGGCCTGGATGCAGCGGCACGGCTTCGCCGCGATCGAGGATTTCCGGGGCAAGATGAGCCAGGAGGCCAGCCCCGACCCGCAGCTCTACGAGCGGCTGCAGTACATCAAGGTCTACGTCGGCCTGGAGTAGGCCGAGGGCGCCCCGCGCCGCAGGCCGCCTGCGGCCCGCTAGACTCCCACCACCCGGCGCTCCAGCAGCGGGCTGATCCTGGTCACCACCTCGTAATTGATGGTTCCCGCCCAGGTGGCCAGGGTCTCGGCGCTGATCCGCTCCTCGCCGCTGCCGCCCAGCAGCACCACTTCGTCCTCCAGCCCGGCCCGGGGGATGTCGGTCACGTCGGCCATGCACATGTTCATGCTCACCCGCCCGATCACCGCCGCCCGCTTGCCGGCCACCAGCACGTGGGCCGTGTTGCCCAGGGCCCGGTCGTAGCCGTCCGCGTAGCCCACCGGCAGCACGGCCAGGCGGGTGGCCCGGGTTGTCTTGAAGGTGCAGCCGTAGCCCACGTAGCTGCCCTCCGGCAGGGTCTTCAACTGGGCGATGCGCGTCTTCCAACTCAGGACCGGCTTGAGCTCCGGGACCGGGCGGTGGCCCAGCAGCGCCGAAAGGTAGGTCTCGCGCGAGGGCCACAAGCCGTAGACGCCGATGCCCGCGCGCACCAGGTTGTGGTGGGTCTCCGGGAAGAGGATCGCCGGCGCGGTGCAGGCCGCGTGCACCAGGGGCGGCTCCAGGCCCAGAGCTTTGAGCAGGCCGCGGGCCTGCTCAAACTGGGCGATCTGCCGCTCGGCGTAGCCGTGGTTCAGGGTGTCCTCGATGTTGGCGAAATGGGTGG